>JANMMT010000139.1:0-16127 GCA_031373545.1 Hyphomicrobiales bacterium | reverse complement strand
GCCAAGCGTTGCCTCGCCAGCCTGCCCGGCGGGGGTGGCACGCCGCTGGCCAGCGGCCTCGACATGGCGACCCGCGTGGCGGAAGACGAACGCCGCCGGGGCCGCACGCCCACCATCGTCATCATCACCGATGGCCGCGCCAATGTAGGCCGCGACGGTGAGGGCGGCCGCGAACGCGCACAGGCCGAGGCCGAGCAGGCGGCGGGCACGCTGGCGCTGATGCGCCTCAGCTCCATCATGATTGACAACGCGCCGCGCCCAGAGCCCAAGGCCCGCAGTCTGGCAGCCCGCATGGGCGCGAGTTATGTGGCGCTGCCCATGGCGCGTGCCAGCACCGTCGCTGCGATCGTGAAAGCGAACGGAGCCCGCACATGAGTGACAGAACCACGCATTCGCGGCTCGATTTCGCGACCGATGGCGCCAACTGGCCGCACCGCGCGGCAAGCCGCTTCATCAAAGTGGATGGCACCACCCTGCATGTGCAGGTCATGGGTGCGGAAATGAACACCACCTCGGCGCTGCTCATGCTGCACGGCACCGGCGCGGCCAGCCACTCTTGGCGCGGGCTCATGCCGCTGCTTGCGGATCGCTTCACCTGCATCGCGCTCGATCTTCCGGGGCACGGGTTCAGCGACGTGAAGGGCCAGAGCGGTCTTTCCATCACCGGCATGGCGCGCGCCGTGCGCGGCGTTCTGGATGCGCTGGAGCTTGAACCCGCCTTCGCCATCGGCCACTCCGCAGGGGCGGCGCTCGCCATTCGCATGTCCCTCGATGGGCAGTTGAAACTGGAGGGGATCATCAGCCTCAACGGCGCGTTGCTGCCGTTCGGCGGCGCACTCAGCACCTTCTTCGCCCCTATCGCCCGGGTCGTGGCGACCATGCCGCTGATGACGGGCCTCTTCGCCTGGCGGGCGCGCGATCCGCGCGTGCTCGACGACATGATCAAGCAGACCGGCTCACGGTTGGACAGTGAGGGCCGCGCCCATTACCGGACGCTGGCCGGCAACGCCGAACATGTGAGCGCCGCTTTCGGCATGATGGCGAACTGGGATCTGCCCCAACTGGAGCGCGACATGCCACGCCTGAAGGTGCCACTCACGCTGGTTGCGGCCCAGCGCGACGCCATGGTGAAGCCCAGCGTTTCGGAGGAGGCCGCCCGGCTGATTCCCGGTGCGCAGTTGGTCCGCCTGCCCGGGCTTGGCCACCTCGCCCATGAAGAACAACCCGAGCAGGTCGCAAGCCTGATCACCGATATCATCGCGGGGCGTGGACACGCGCCCGGCACAAGCCCCAACGCCCCGCGCCGCGAGCCGCGCCGCCCAACCACCATATCCGAAGGGAGGCCCGCATGACCGCGCCACTGCGTCATCCGCTGGAAACGGGCGGCTCACGCCCCCACGCAATCGTCATTGGCTCGGGCTTTGGTGGCCTGGCCATGGCCATTCGCCTGGGAGCCATGGGCTACCGCGTCAGCGTCTTTGAAAAGAACGAGCAGGCAGGCGGGCGCGCCAGCGTCTACCGGCAGGATGGCTTCAGTTTTGATGCCGGCCCCACCATCGTCACCGCGCCGCATCTCTTGGATGAGCTGTGGGAAACGGCGGGCCGCCGTTTTGCCGACGACGTGACGCTGGTGCCCATGCAGCCGTTCTATCAGATCCGCTTCGATGATGGCTCGGTGATCAATTGTTCCGGCAGCCGCGAAGCGATGCGCGCCGAGGTCAAGCGCCTCTCGCCGCAGGACAGCGAAGGCTACGAGCGCTTCATGGCCTGGAGCGAACGCACGTTTCAAATCGGCTTTCAGAAGCTGGGCAACCTGCCCTTCAACAGCATCTGGGACATGGCCAAAGCCGTGCCGGAAATCATGGCGCTGGGCGGCATGCGCTCCATTTTCAACAAGGTGGCCAGCTTCTTCAAGGATCACCGGCTCAAAGTGGCGTTCAGTTTCCACCCGCTGTTCATCGGCGGCAATCCGCTCACCGCCAGCGCGGTCTACGGCCTTGTCGCGCACCTCGAACATCTGTGGGGCGTGCATTTCGTCATGGGCGGCACGGGCGCGCTGGTGAAGGGCATGGTCGATGTGATTGCCGCGCAGGGCAACCGCATTCATTACAACACCACCATTGCCGAAATCCTCACCGATGGCACAAGCGCCACCGGCGTGCGGCTGAAGAGCGGTGAAGAGATCGCCGCCCAAATCGTGGCCTGCAACGCCGATGCGGGCTGGGCCTACAACAACCTCTTGCCCAAGCGCGTGCGCAAGCCGCTGTGGAGTCTGCGCTATGCCAAGGCATCTTACACCAACGGCATCTTCATCTGGTATTTCGGCACCAACCGCCGCTACGAGGAGGTGCAGCACCATTCCATCGTGCTGGGGCCGCGTTACGAGGGCCTCTTGAAAGACATCTACAAAAACAAGAAACTGTCGGAGGATTTCAGCCTATACCTCTACCGCCCCACCGCCACGGACCCCTCGCTGGCCCCGGATGGGTGCGATGCCTTTTACGTGCTCGCCCCGGTGCCGCACCTCGGATCAGGAACGGACTGGACCACCATGGCGGAGCCTTACAAGCTCGCGGTGCAGAAGCGGCTGGAGGAGACGCTGTTGCCCGGCCTCGGCGACGCCATCGTCAGCTCCAAGGTGATGACCCCGCTCGATTTCAAGGATCGGTTTCTCTCGCCATGGGGCGCTGGCTTCGGCATGGAGCCGATCCTCAGCCAGAGCGCCTATTTCCGCCCGCAGAACAAATCGCACTGGCTTGAAAACCTGTTCATGGTGGGTGCGGGCACACACCCCGGCGCGGGCATTCCCGGCGTGCTCACCTCCGCCAAGATTGCCGCCGACATGGTGCCGGACCCCAGCGTCTTCGCCGGAGCCCACACATGAGCCAAGCCATGAACAGCGCCGTGAACAGCGCCGATCTCGCCGCCTGCCGCGCGCTTCTGCGCCATGGCTCGAAATCCTTCTTCGCGGCGTCGCTGCTGTTGCCGCGCGGCGTGCGCGCCCCGGCCACTGCGCTTTATGCCTTCTGCCGGGTGGCGGATGATGCCATCGACACCTCCACCGCGCCGCTTGCCGCCGTGGCGGACCTGACCCGGCGGCTGGACGGCATCTACACCGGCACGCCCGATGACGTGGCCTGCGACCGCGCGCTCGCCGGTGTGGTGCGCACCTTCCACATTCCCCGTGCACTGCTGGATGCGCTGATCGACGGCTTCATCTGGGATGCCACGGGCTGCCGCTATCACACGCTGGAGGATGTGCAGGCCTATGCCGCCCGCGTGGCAGGCACCGTGGGCGTGATGATGACGCTGCTCATGGGCACGCGCGCGCCCTGGACGTTGGCCCGCGCGGCGGACCTCGGCGTTGCCATGCAACTCACCAACATCGCCCGCGATGTGGGCGATGACGCGCGCCTCGGGCGCATTTACCTCCCGGAGGATTGGCTGCGCGAAGAAGGGGTTGTGCCCGCACAGTTTCTCGCCAACCCCGTGTTCGATGCCCGCATCGGCCGCGTGGTCGCACGCCTGCTCGATGAAGCGAATCGCCTCTACGTCCGCGCCATCAGCGGCATCGGGGCACTGCCCGGTGACTGCCGCCCGGCGATCCATGCGGCGCGGCTGATCTATGCCGACATCGCCCGCGTGGTGCGCCGAAACCACTGTGATTCCATCGCGACGCGCGCCTACGTCACCACCGGGCGCAAGTTCGCCCTGCTGGCCGAGGCGCTGGCCGCCTCCACCATGCCGCGCGCCCATCTGCCGGCACCCGCACTCGCCGCCACGCGCTACCTGATCGACGCGGTGGAAGCGGCACCGCTGCCCGCCCCTGTGATACCCCTGGCGCAGCCCGGCGGCAGCCGTGCAGGACGCGTGCTCGACATCTTCGAGGCGATGGAACGGCGCGAGCGCACCGGGCGCAATGCGCCGCTGCGCGTATCGCGGCCGATTTAAGCGAAAGGGAGTTGAACCATGGACACCGCAGCCGATGTGAACTGGCTCTATGCCGCTGAATTCATTGTCATGTTCACCTTTGCCATCGGCCTGGGCGTGTGGCAGCTCTACGGCCTCAAGAAACTGGCGCTGCTCGAACACAAGAAGCGCCTTGAGGCGGCAAAGCAGGCCTAGCTCTCCTTCATGCCGCGCAGGAAGCGGATGATGGCGGAGAAATCCTCGCCGCCGTGGCCTTGCGCCTGAAACAGGCTGTAAAGCTGGGCCGCAATGGCACCCAGCGGCGTCGCAGCCCCCGCGCTTGCGGCGGCCTCCTGGCTCAGTTTCAGATCTTTCAGCATCAGGTCGGCTGCAAAGCCGGGCTTGTAACCCGTGTTCGCAGGTGAGGTCGGCACCGGGCCAGGCACGGGGCAATAGGTCGTCAGTGACCAGCACTGGCCCGAAGACGTGGACGCCACATCAAACAGCGCCTGATGCGAAAGCCCGAGCTTTTCGCCCAGCGCAAAGGCCTCCGCCACGCCGATCATGGATATGCCCAGGATCATGTTGTTGCAGATCTTCGCTGCCTGGCCCGCGCCGGCCCCGCCGCAATGGACGATGCGTTTGCCCATGGCTTCCAGAACCGGTTTGGCTTGCGCGAAGGCCGCCTCGGTTCCGCCGGTCATGAAGGTGAGCGTGCCCGCCTTCGCCCCGCCCGTGCCGCCGGAGACGGGTGCATCCACCGCGCTGCAGCCACGCGCATCGGCCAGCGCATGCACGGCGCGGGCGCTCTCCACATCCACGGTTGAGCAATCGATGAACAAGAGGCCGGGTGCAGCCACCGCAGTGAGGTCCGCCCAGACCGCACGCACGTGCCGACCCGCAGGCAGCATGGTGATGACCACCTCGGCCCCGGCCACCGCCGCACCCGCAGTGGCGGCGACCTCCACACCCGCAGCGCGCGCCTCTGCCTGCGCTGCGGGCACGAGATCAAACCCCGTCACGGCGTGTCCGACCTTGACGAGATTGGCCGCCATGGGTCCGCCCATGTTGCCAAGGCCGATGAACGCAATGCGGGTCATGGGGAGTTCTCCTGCGATGAAGCATACAGCATGGGTCACGCCGGACAAAAAGTCTTCTGGAAGATGGGACTTAGCGCCCTTCGCCCACGCGTTTCACATCGTCAAAGCCTTGTGCCTGCATGCGCAGCGCCACATCGCTCTGGAAGCGCTCGTCGTCATCCTTGGCCAACCTGGGCGCCAGCTCGGCGATGGCGCTGACCATGGCCGCCACCCAAGGCTCCTCTGCCTTGCCGAAATCATTGAGCACATAAGCGTGCACCAGATCCTTGTCGCCCGGATGCCCGATGCCGATGCGCACGCGGCGGTAGTCGTTGCCGCACAGCGCGGTGATGGAGCGCAGCCCATTGTGCCCCGCATTGCCACCGCCCTTTTTCACGCGCAGCTTGGCGGGGGCGAGATCCAGCTCATCGTGCAGCGTCACCAAATTGCCGATCGGCAGTTTCAGAAAATTCAACGCCGCCGCGGCAGCGCGGCCGGATTCGTTCATGTAGGTGAGCGGTTTGAGCAGCATCACGCGCCGCCCCTCGATCACGGCGATGGCGAGTTCGCCTCCGAACTTTGCCTTCCATGGCCCCGCCTTCCAGCGGCGCGCGATGGCCTCCACGGCCATGAAGCCGATGTTGTGGCGGTTGCGCGCATATTTCGCGCCGGGGTTGCCGAGCCCCACGAGCAGCAGCGTGCCGGTGGTCATGTGATGCTCCTCAAACAGAAGGCCGGGTTGCCCCGGCCTTCTGCATCATCGGGATCAGCGATCCTGCTACTTCTTCGCAGCAGCCGCAGGTGCGGGAGCAGCGGTCGCCGCTGGCTCTTCCGGCGCCTGCTTGGGCGGAATGATGGTCGCGATGGTGAAATCGCGGCCCTGAATCACCGTCTTGGCACCTTCGGGGATCGTGACGGCGCTGATTTTCAACGTGTCGTTGATATCGGCCGCCGCCAGATCGATGGTGATGCTGTCGGGGATCGAATCCGCCAGAACGATCATTTCGACCGCGTGACGCACGATGTTGAGTGCGCCGCCCTTCTTCAGGCCAGGCGAAATGTCCTGGTTGATGAAGTGCACGGGAATGTCCACGCGGAGCGTGGAGCCGGCGGACAGGCGCAGGAAATCCACATGCAGCGGGGTGTCGTTGAGCGACTCCAGCTGGTAATCGCGCGGAATGGCGCGGATGGTGTCGCCGCCCACCTTGATCTCGAACTGCGTGGTCAGGAAGTGACCGGCATAGATCAGCTTGTGCAGGTTGGCGTAATCGAGGGAAATCGGCAGAGGTGCCTGGCCGCCGCCATAAATCACCGCAGGAACGCGGTGGCTACGACGTACGGCCCGGGCGGCCCCCTTGCCAACCCCCTCGCGCTTTTCAGCGTCGAGTTGCTTCATGGAAGCCATGGGTCTTCTCCGGGTCTGGGTTGTGACGCGCGGGGCGAATGCCCCATGCGCTTCCCGCCGCCTCCAAGGGTGCCGGACGGGAGTGCCGCGTAAAGCAGAAACAGCGCCAAAGGGCAAGCGCCGGGGCACACACCTTGATCTTGACGCCCGGAAATTATTCCTATATCTAGGCTTTACTGTTAAATGTCTTGCAGCGCTGCGGGACAGGATACACAACGCTTTCCGGTGGGCCTGACGCCCCCGCCGGAGGACCGGGGCCTCGCCTGCGCGGCACGCCCAACGGACCATGAAGACCCCAACCTCCCTGAACACCGGCCCGTGGGGTGGTGGGCGGGGCCCCGGTTTCACCACCTTTTCCGCCCAGCCTGCGCCAGTGCGCGGGCGCGCACCCCGTTGACGCCTTGTTTACGGATCGGGCGCATTCTTGAGGCGTGGGGTGCATCCCGCGCCCCCGTTGAAAAGGGGTGCCCCATGCTTGCGTCTCCGCAATTCCGCCTGCAGCTGGAAGGCTATGGCCTGACCACAGCTGAAATACTTTACGGCCTGCCCGATGCGCCCTCCCTGCTCCAGACCTTCATCTGGCAGGAATACGACCTGTTTCCGAACTTTCCACAGCTCAAGAAATTTCTCGATTTCTGGGCCGCCAAGCTCGATGGTCCGCTGCGCTCGGTTGTGGTGTGCCACGACAGGCTGATCCGCCCGGCGGAGCTGAAAGCCATCGGCAGCGAGTTTCGGCTGCACTAATCTTTGTAGCGAAACTGCAAGAGCAGCGTGCGCTGCACGATGGAGAAGTTGTCATCCGAGACGAGCGTGAAGATCGTCTCGCCCGTCGCATTGGTGTGGATCGAGAGGCCCTCCATGTTGTCGATCTGGAAGCCGCGCCCCGCCCGCAGCAGTGTCTCGCCATCCAGCAGCGCGTCGGGGCGGATATCCCCCGCGCGCACGCGCCGAAGCCGCATGGCCACGCCGCCGATGGGCGTGAAAAACCGCTCCAGCACCACCATGTCGCCGTTGGGCAGAAAATCCAGTTCGGTGATGTCGAATCCCTCGCTGCGCACGAGGCGAATACGGAAGGCGTCGCTGCCATCGCGGTTCATCACGAAGCCCTCGGTCGGATCATCGCGCCGCCCGGATCGCTCGGACAGGCCAATCAGGCGGCCAGCATAGGGCGTGCCGGGTGGCAGGATGCCGAGCGCCTCGATGCCCCGGTTGGAGGGCCAGTGCGCCACAAAGGCTGGCAGCGGCACAGGCGTGCCCTGGCTGCGCAGGCCACCTTGGCTCCAATCGAAGCGCAACACCGTGTGATTGCGCTCGATGCCGACAAACACGCTGTCGCCATCGCGCGCTATGCTCTCGCTGTCCCACAAGCCGATGTCCTTGGCGCGCAAGCCGCCCGGCCCCATCACGGGCGCAATCGTCACGCCGCGCATGCCTGAAGGCCTGCCGCCCGTATAATCCAGCGTGCCGGTGATCCAGTCGCCCGTGTCCGTCACAGCCAGAAATTCCGTGCCCAGGCGGTCGAGGCGAAAGGCCGAAAGGCCACCGAAATTGGCATGCGCCCCGCGCAGTTCCATTCCGCCGATGAAGGTGAGCGGGCCGCTGGCCGCCGTGGCCGCGCCATCCGTGCGCAGGCTGGCGAAGGGATACGCCGCCACGGCAACCGGCTCGGGCAACCTGTGCCGCTGGACAGAATCGCCGCCATTCCCCAGCAGCAGCGCCACAAGGACCACGACCAGCGGCAAGCTGGCGAGCAGAAGGCCGCGTCGCAGCACGGTGACGAGTTGGCTCAATGCACCAGCCGCTTGGCGCGCGGCCGGCCGGGAGCCGGTGCGGCGGGCGCATCTTCAGTGAACAACTCGGCCAGCTTCTCGGTCATGACGCCGCCCAGTTCCTCGGCGTCCACGATGGTGACCGCGCGGCGATAATAACGCGTGACATCGTGCCCAATGCCGATGGCGATCAGTTCCACCGGCGAGCGGGTTTCGATTTCCTCGATGATGCCGCGCAGGTGCCGCTCGAGATAATTGCCGGGGTTCACCGAGAGCGTGGAATCATCCACCGGCGCACCGTCCGAGATCATCATCAGAATGCGCCGCTGTTCGGGCCGCGCCAGCAGGCGTTTGTGCGCCCAGTCCAGCGCCTCCCCGTCGATGTTCTCCTTCAGCAGCCCCTCGCGCATCATCAGGCCGAGGTTCTTGCGCGCCCGCCGCCAGGGGGCATCGGCGCTCTTGTAGATGATGTGGCGGATGTCGTTGAGTCGGCCAGGCTGCGCAGGCTTGCCGCTTTGCAGCCATTGCTCGCGCGCCTGCCCGCCCTTCCACTGCTTGGTGGTGAAGCCCAGGATCTCCACCTTGACGCCGCAGCGCTCAAGCGTGCGCGCCAGGATATCCGCACAGGTCGCCGCCACGGTGATCGGGCGACCGCGCATGGAGCCCGAGTTGTCGAGCAGCAACGTGACGATGGTGTCGCGGAAGTTGGTGTCCTTCTCGCGCTTGAACGAGAGCGGCGAAAACGTGCCGTTGAGGCTGTCGATCACCACGCGCGGCAGGCGGGCGGGATCAAGATAGCCCTCCTCCAGATCAAATTCCCAGGCCCGGTTCTGCTGCGCCATGAGGCGGCGCTGCAGGCGGTTGGCGAGGCGGCCCACCACGCCCTGCAACTGGCTGAGCTGCTTGTCGAGATAGGCGCGCAGGCGCTCGAGTTCCTCCGCGTCGCAGAGGTCTTCGGCCGTGATTTCCTCATCGAACTTGGTGCTGAAGGCCTTGTAGTCGGTGATGCGCGGATCCTGCACCGAAGGCGCAGGCGGGCGGCGCGCCTCGGCGGGCTGGTCGGAATCGCCGTCGTCCATGTCGTCGGGCATCTCGCCGGGCGGCGCGTCGGTCGCCTCCATGGTGCCGTCCTGCAATTCGTCGGAGGACTCTTCCGACTCCTGCATTTCCATGCCTTGCTCGGATTTGTCCTCCTCGGCCTCGGGCGTGCCGCCCTGGTCGCCGGAATCCGAATCATCGTTGTCGTCGCTCGACTCGTCGTCGTTGCTGTCGGCATTGAACTCGTCGCCGGGCACCAGGACGGCCAGAAGGTCGCGCACGGTGCGGGCGAACGCCGCCTGGTCCACGATGTTGCCAGCGGCGATGGTGTCGAGTTCGCGCCCGGCCTTGGCCTCGATGTCACTGCGCCACAGATCGACGATCTTCTGCACCGCCTTGGGCGGCTTCTGGCCCGTGAGGCGCTCGCGCAGCATCATCGCCACCGCTTCCTCGATGGGCGCATCGGCCTTGTCCGTCACCTCCGAGAATTGCCCCCGGTGATAGTGATCCTCCAGCCGCGCGGCGAGGTTCGACGCCACGCCCACCATGCGGCGCGTGCCGATGGCCTCCACGCGCGTCTGCTCCACGGCGTCGTAGATCGCGCGGGCGTCGCTGGCCTGCGGGGCCAGCTTGCGATGCACGCCCTGATCATGCAGGGCCAGCTTGAGCGCCATGGAATCCGCATGCCCGCGCACCACGGCGGCGTCGCCCGCACTCATCTTGCGCGGCGGATCCGGCAGGCGGGCTTTGGCACCGTCCCCGTGACCGACCAGCGAGGGCCTGTCGCTGGCGAAGGTCACCTCGATCTCGGTCGTGCGGGCGAGCGCGCGCAACGCCGTCGCAACAGCCTGTTTGAACGGTTCGTTGGGCGGCGGGGCCGCCTGCCCGGGCTTGCGGTTGGAAAGGGACATGGAGTGAGGGGTGCCTAGCGGGGGGCTGTGTAACCCGCCGGACTGAGATAGAATCCTTTGTACCCCTTCGGCAATCGGTTGATGTCGAAATCGGCGAATTCGAACGCATATTCGTTCTGCACCTCGAACGGGCCGTGGAAGGCGAAATACCCCGGCGGGAGGTTGCGCACCCGGGGATGAAACACGAGCAGCCGCGCCTGCAGATTGCGCCGCGTGTAGCTCATCACGATCCAGTCGAGTGCGGGCGCATTGTGGTTGGGCACCGCATGGGGGTTGTTCCGGTGGAGGTTGTGGTTGCTGCCATTGCGGCTGCCCTCCACCGCAAGGCGCACATCAAGGTCCACGACCTTGCCTTCATGGGCGATCAGAAAATGGAAGAAATGCCCGATATCCGCATCGAGATTGTGTTCCGCGAAGCTGGGCCGCGACTCGGGCCCCACAACCACTGGCATAGGTGCGACCAAGGGTGCGACCCCATGTCCCCCGTCCGCCAGCACCCGCAGCGGCAGCGTCACGCCCGTGACAAATCCGAGCGCTGCACCGCCCAGGGCCATGCTGCGGCGCGTGGGAGCCGCCCCGGTCCCACCAGCAGGATATCCAACACGCTTACGCAACACGGTGCACCCACACGACAATGGTCGCTGTTCTAGCAGCCAAAGATGAGCAAATCATCAGCGACGCGCTTTTCATTCACGCAGGATGACCTGCCTAGGCACGCAGCAAAAAGGGGCGAGCCCTGCTGGGACCGCCCCCGTCTTGCGTGATGCCGACCGCACTCAGACGACCAGCCAATCCTTCATCGTGGCATAGAGGCTTTCGGCCTTCTGCCCATCGAGGAACGCGACCTGCTGGAACTCCGCATCCACGCCCAGGTTGGCGTAAACCATCACGCCCCTTTCGGTCTGCTCCAGCTTCACGAGGCTGTATTTGTCCCCCTTGAAGTTCTTGGTGATCTCGTAGAAGTCGAGCTTGTCTTCGCTGGCGTTGAAATCGCGGATCGTGTCGACGCCCAAATGCACCTTCTCCAGCCAGACATCCTTGGCCGAATAGGCGAAGACATCCTTGCCCGCACCGCCGGTCAGCGTGTCGGCGCCGCCCAGACTGCGGAACCAGTCATTGCCGTCGCCGCCGTTGATGATCTCGACATTCTTGCTGCCGCGCAGCGTGTCGTCGAACTTGGTGGCGATGATCTGCTCGAATCCTTCGAGTGTGTCATTGCCCAGGTCGCTGACGGCGGTCTTCTTGCTGAGGTCGAGGTTCATCCCCTTGCGCGAGCCCGAGAAGTCGATGATGTCGAAACCGTCGTTGCCGTTGTAGTAATCGTTGCCCGTGCCAACGAACACCGTGTCGCGCCCGGTGCCGCCGTAGACCTTGTCATCGCCCGCACCATCCCAGATGCGGTCATTGCCCGAACTGCCTTCGATGACATCGTTGCCATCCTCGCCGTACAGCGCGTCATCGCCCGAGCGCCCGTAGAGCGTATCATCGCCCGTGCCGCCGATCAGCGTGTCGTTGCCCGATCCGCCGTCGAGGACGTCGTTGCCATCCTCGCCGTACAGTCGATCGTTGCCCTGGTTGCCGTTGACCTTGTCGTCACCCGCACCGGCATAGATCACGTCGTTGTGGTTGAGCAGCACCTTGGGCGGCTCCATGCTGGTCCAGGTCGTGATGTTCTTCAGGCCCACGTCCACCGTGAACATGGTGTCGTCGAAATCCCGGTCACCGCCGCCCAACAGATCCTCGAAGCCGATCCGCGCCGTCCCTGTCAGCGGATCCACGCTGACGCGGGCATGGTCGAGACCATCCACGTTCTGGGCGCGGTTGAGGAAGTAGAGCGACGTGCCCGCTTCGGTGCGGATGCTGGAGGGGTTGCCCGCCTCGTCCACATAGACGAGCGAGACATCCGCCGCGTCGTTGACCTTGGCGAGCTTGTTGCCCGAGTCGCGCAGCTCGAAGCGTCCCCCCTTGGAGGAGAGGGTGTCGGTGTTGAGCGAGAACGCGTTGGAAGCGATGAAGAAGCCGACCTTCTGCCCGGCCTTCAGGTCCACGTCCACAGCGCTCTTGCCACCGATGAGATCGCCGCCACTGCCCTCCAGCGAGGCGTTGGCGAAGAGAATGCGCACATCCGACATCGTGCCATCTTCGCTGATCACATACATGCCCAGCGTGTTGCGATAGCCCGCCGATTCCGTCAGGAACGTGATTTTGGCGGTGTAGTCCGACACGATATCGTAGCCTGTGAAGGCTGGTGTGCTGGTCTTGCTCGGGTTGCCACCCTTGATGACGTCATCGCCCGCACCGCCCCAGATGGTGTCGGCACCGCCCCGCCCGAAGATGAAATCACTTCCCTTCGTGCCTTCGATCTTGTTGTTTTCGTCATTGCCACTGAAATCGGCCATTTTGCACCTCACGTGATGGGGTTTGTGATTGCCCTTCTGGACATGTCACACCCGTCATGGTCGCAGCCTTACCCAGCGTCACCTTGCGGGCCGGCAACCGAAATCGGTAAAATTTGATGCAATTGCCGTTTTACACTCCTGGCTGCCGTCAACTGGCCGGAGTGGTAAATCCGGCGTCAATCGCGACACCGAAACACGGGTGTTTGCGGGAAGAAAGACGAACGGAAGCGGCGCAGACCTGCTGTTTTGCAACGATCATGGCTATTCGCCTGCCTCAAGCCCCGTTATGAGCCGCTGGTGCTGCAAACCCCGCTCAGGAAAACGCCCATGCTCAAGCTCAAGACCGCCCAGAAGATCGTCAAGTCCGCCCTCGACAGGGCGCGTGAGAACACCATGAAGCCGCTGGTGGTGGCCGTGGTAGACGCCCGCGGCGCATTGGTGGCCTTTGCGGCGGAAGACGGCGCCAGCCTCAAGCGCGAGCGCGTGGCGCGCGGCAAGGCCGATGGCTGCATGGCACTGGGCGTCGGCGGCCGGGCCATCACCAAGATGGCGGCTGAACGCGGCGCGTTCGTGGCGGCGGTGTCCCATGTGGTGGGCGGCTCGCTGATCCCGTTGCCCGGCGGCGTGCTGATCCGGGATGCCAAGGGCATGCTGGTCGGCGCTGTGGGTGTCTCGGGTGACACATCGGACAACGACGAGTTGGCCGCCGTGACAGGCATCGAGGCAGCCGGCCTGAAGGCCGACACCGGAGCCTGATCCCTCATGTCCGCGCCCGTCATTGCCAGCTTCCGGCGCATTGTCGTCAAGGTGGGTTCCTCCCTGCTGGTGGACACGGCCACGGGGCCGCGTGCAGCGTGGCTGGACGGGCTGTGCGATGATCTGGTCGCGCTCAAAAACGCGGGCGCGGATGTGCTGGTGGTCTCCTCCGGGGCCATAGCGCTGGGCCGCAGCGTGTTGCGCTACCCCAAGGGCGCGCTCACGCTGGAGCGCTCGCAGGCGGCCGCCAGCGTGGGACAGATCGCGCTGGCGCGGCTGTGGTCGGAAGCGCTGGGGCGGCACGGCGTGGTGGCGGGCCAAGTGCTCATCACCCCGCAGGACACCGAAGAGCGCCGCCGCTATCTCAACGCCCGGGCCACGCTGGACGAACTGCTGGCGGCCCGCGCCGTGCCCGTGATCAACGAGAACGACACGGTGGCCACCGTTGAAATCCGCTACGGTGACAATGACCGTCTCGCCGCGCGCGTGGCCACCATGGCGGGTGCGGATCTGCTGATCCTGCTCTCCGACATTGACGGCCTCTACACGGCCCCGCCGCAGAAAGACCCCGCCGCCACGCTCATTCCCATCGTGCCGCGCATCACCGCCGAGATCGAGGCGATGGCCGGCGGCGCGGCGTCGGAACTGGCGCGCGGCGGCATGACCACCAAGATCGAGGCGGCCAAGATCGCGGTCGCGGGCGGCGCGCACATGATCATCGCCAGCGGCACCCGGGCGAACCCCATTCGCGCCGTCATGGACGGCGGTCCGGCCACATGGTTCCTCACCAGCTCCGACCCCGTGCGCGCCCGCAAGCGCTGGATCGGCGGCATGCTGGAAGCGCGCGGCACGGTCGTGGTGGATGACGGTGCGGCCAAGGCCCTGCGCGCGGGCAACAGCCTGCTGCCCGCCGGTGTCACCCGCGTGGACGGGGATTTCGAACGCGGCGATCCGGTGATCCTGCGCAGCCTCGCGGGGGGTGAACTGGGGCGCGGGCTGGTGGGCTATGACGCCCCAGAGGCCCGCGCGATCCTGGGGGCCAAGAGCAGCGACATCGCCCGCATTCTGGGTTATGCAGGCCGCAGCGCCATGATCCACAGGGATGATCTGGTGTTGATGGGCGAAGGAAGCGATCTGTGAACAAGCCAGTCAATCCCGCCGCCTTGGACGACATGATGCTGACCATGGGCCAGCGCGCCCGCGCCGCCGCGCGCGTGCTGCGCCTCTCCTCCACCGCACAGCGCAATGCGGCGCTGCAAGCGGGTGCGCAGGCCCTGCGCGCCAACAGCGCGACCCTTCTGGCCGCCAACGCAGAAGACGTGACCGAAGCCACAGCCAACGGACAGACCGCCGCGCATATCGACCGCCTCACCCTCACCCCCGCGCGCATCGAGGGCATCGCCGCCGGGCTGGAAACCGTCGCGGCCTTGCCGAACCCCGTGGGCCGCGTGCTGGAGCGCTGGCAGCGCCCCAATGGCCTGTGGATCGAGCGCGTCGCCACGCCGCTGGGTGTCATCGCCGTCATTTTCGAGAGCCGCCCCAATGTCACGGCGGATGCTGGCGCGCTCTGCCTCAAGTCCGGCAATGCCGCCGTGCTGCGCGGGGGTTCGGACAGCTTCCGCTCCTCCCGCGCCATCCATGCCTGCCTTGTCGCAGGCTTGGCCGAGGCTGGCCTGCCCGCGGACGCAATCCAGCTCGTGCCAACCCGCGACCGCGCCGCCGTGGGCGCGCTGCTGAGCGGGCTGGAGGGCACCATCGACGTCATCGTGCCACGTGGCGGCAAATCGCTCGTGGCCCGTGTGCAGGCGGAGGCGCGGGTGCCGGTCTTCGCGCACCTCGATGGCATCGTGCATGTGTATGTGCACGGCGCAGCGGATCTCGACCAGGCCAAGACGCTGCTTCTGAACGCCAAGATGCGCCGCACGGGCGTCTGTGGCTCAGCCGAAACACTGCTGATCGACAAGGCTGTTGCCGCCACGCATCTGGAGCCGCTGGTGCGCATGTTGCTGGAGGCGGGCTGCGAGGTGCGCGGCGATGCCGCCGTGCAGCGCGTGCCGGGCGTCGTGCCTGCCGCGCCGCAGGATTTCGGCCATGAGTTTCTAGACAGCATCATCGCCGCGAAGGTGGTGGACGGGCTGGACGCGGCCATCGATCACATCGAGCGCTATGGGTCACACCACACCGACATGATCATCACCACCGATGCCGACGCTGCCGCGCGCTTTCTGGCCGAGGTGGACAGCGCCATCGTCATCCACAACGCCTCGACGCAGTTTGCCGACGGCGGCGAGTTCGGCTTTGGCGCCGAGATCGGCATTGCCACGGGCCGCATGCATGCGCGCGGGCCAGTGGGTGCAGAACAGCTCTGCACCTTCAAATACCGGGTGCGCGGCAACGGGCAGATCAGGCCCGTCTGAGCATGTCGTCCACTGTCCTTCCGACACTGCCACGGCGTGCCTCCGGCCTGCGCATCGGCCTGTTCGGCGGCTCGTTCAACCCCCCGCACGCGGGCCACCGCCTGGTGACGCTGACGGCCCTCAAGCGGCTCAAGCTCGACCGCATCTGGTGGATCGTCACCCCCGGTAATCCTCTCAAGGACACGGCGCAGCTTGCCCCCCTCGCCGCGCGTCTGGCGGCGTGCCGCGCGCTCATGCCGGAGCCGCGCGTGGACATCACGGATTTCGAAGCGCACATCGGCACGCGCTACACGCTGGATTCGCTGCGCTATCTCAAGCGACGCTGCCCGGGTGTGCGCTTTGTCTGGATCATGGGGGCGGACAACCTGCGTCAGTTTCACCGCTGGCAGGGCTGGCGGGCCATCGCCGCGCTCATGCCCATCGCCGTCATCGACCGGCCCGGTG
>JANMMT010000074.1:0-1858 GCA_031373545.1 Hyphomicrobiales bacterium | reverse complement strand
TAACTTCATCTACGGTAATCTCTCCCACGCCAACGAATACACCAAAGACTTGCTCTGCTTGGTAGAACTTTACCGCCAGCACACTCCAGATCCCCATCCAGAAATTATCGAGTGCGAAGAAGCGATCGAAGTAGATTTTCTTACCGAAGATTTGCCCAAAATTTTGGACTCTATGAAAGTGGGAGTCGAACGCATCCGTCAGTTAGTTATATCTTTACGGAATTTCTCTAGACTCGATCGGGCTGAGAAAGATCACGTTGACATTCACGAGGGAATTGAGAGTACAATATTGATTTTGCAGCACCGCATCAAAGCCACATCCGGTCGGGCCACCATAGAAATCATTAAAGATTACGGGAATTTGCCGCAGGTGGATTGCTATGTTAGCTCCCTGAATCAAGTATTTATGAATCTCCTCGGCAACGCCGTTGATGCCATAGAAATGCGAAAGATCGAACAAGGTACGAATTTCCCAGGACTGATATTAAGTGCAGCAACCATCAATTTAAGCTCTCAACAATTGCCTGTCGATTCAGAAAATCTCAAGAGAACCAATGAGTGTTTCATTCCCGATGTTCCAAATCCTTGCATCCGGATTCGCACTCAATTAATCGACGAAAAAACCGTAGGAATTTGCATTGCAGACAACGGTCACGGCATCCCCAAGGAGTTAATATCTCACATATTCAATCCCTTTTTCACTACTAAACCTGTTGGTCGAGGCACAGGATTAGGACTTTCTATCAGTTACCAAATTGTCGTAGATAAGCACAAAGGGGTACTCAAGTGTATTTCTATTCCCGGTCAAGGTACAGAATTCTGGATTGAAATTCCGATCCATTAGTCAACAGCAATTACTGATATCGTTTCCGGTTGCATCGGAATTATTGGCGGCCAAAATGAGGAGAGGGCTTGGCCTTAGTCCCTACCCAAAATAACAATGTAGGGACTAAGGCACTCGCGGTCTCCTCTATATCACTTCTTGAAATTAATTAAAATAGCACTTGTAGTAAGAAAGAACTGAGGGAACCCAGAAGACTCATCAAGTCGCCGCCGCCCGCTGTGCGTGGTTCTGTTGGCTTTTGCCGCGCTACAATCGCTTCGATTAATTGTTTGGACAATTCTTGACCTTGAACACTACCTTGAGTAGTAAACAGTTTGTTAGCTATTGCAGCATCTTGAGTCGCACCGGCGAAGTCTCCCAAGTCGGCGCGAGACATACTGCGAGCAAAATATACTGCGGCTAAATCAGGTTTCAGATTCAGAGCTTGGTTGTAATAATCTACAGCGTTTCTGTAGTTTCCAGCTTGGGCTTCAATGACTCCGAGTTTGTAGAAGTCTTCAGCAACGCCAATATTAGTTGGCATTCCTCGAACTCCCAGCAGTTGGGTGTTGGTCAAATTAGCGTTGAGCAAATTGGCATTGCTAAGGTAGGCACTTCTCAAGTCGGCACCACTGAGGTTGGCACCAGTCAGGTTGGCCCCAGTCAGGTTGACACCAAACAGACTGGTGCCGCTGAGGTTGGCTCCGCTGAGGTCAGCCCCAGACAAGTTGGCTCTGCTGAGGTTGGCTCCTCTGAGGTCAGCACCTTTGAGGTCAGCACCTGTTAAGTTGGCTAAAACTAAGCCAGCACCGTTGAGGTCGCAGTTGGGACACTGTCGGGTGGCTAGTAATTGTTGAGTGTGTTGTATGTTCTCGGCGGATGCAGGGGCTACAGGGGCTAGAGCGCTCAGCAGTGTTGCAGCAATCAGAATTCTGAGTTTCATTGTTAACCTTCCAAAATCTCAAATATTAAATGTGAATTACCCGACACTGACCGCAAAGAGCGGTAGAGGGTTTAGGGCGGCGCTTCGGGCCT
>JANMMT010000029.1:0-79541 GCA_031373545.1 Hyphomicrobiales bacterium | reverse complement strand
ACGAGATCCATGACTTCTGGGAGCCCATCGAAATTCGCGGTCGGCCGGAGCTGATCCTCGATCCGGGCCAGTTCTATATTCTCGCCTCGCGCGAGACGGTGCATATCCCGCCCGAAGCGGCCGCCGAGATGGTGCCTTTCGATCCGGTCATGGGTGATTTCCGTGTGCATTACGCGGGCTTCTTCGATCCCGGTTTTGGCAGTGCGCGGGCCGGTGGGCAGCGGGCGCGGGCTGTGCTTGAAGTCCGTTCCTTCGAGGTGCCCTTCACGCTGGAGCATGGCCAGACCATTGGCCGTCTTGTGTTCGAGAAATTGTCCGAAGAGCCGGACATGCTCTACGGCGCGCTGCCGGGTTCCCATTACCAATCCCAGGGCCTGCGGCTGAGCAAGCATTTCCGACAGGGCGTTTGAACGGGCTCTGCAACCTGAGGAATATCTGCATCGCCGCCGTGAGGTTGTGGTGCGCGCACGGGCGGACCGCGCAGGGGTGCCGCGCCCAAACGGCCCTCATCTGCCGGCCCGATGCGAAAAAATCATAGCTCAAGTCACTGATGTTCTAGGTGAATCACGACATTGATGCGGAAGTTCTAAGCCGCAGGAATTGACGTTGCGAGAGCGTCAAAGTCTTAACCATCCGCCGCAAATGCCCGTTGCAGGGGCTTTGTGCGCAGCGAAATTAACCGTGCCGCAACGGATGAGGCCTACAACTGGCGTCGGTACTGAACGGCCCAGATAAGGGTCGGCGGGTGAACCATCAGTGGAGTCAGGAGTATCACCATGAAGTCTCTCTTCTCGCGTTTTGTCAAAGACGAATCCGGCGCAACCGCTATCGAGTATGGCCTGATCGCCGCCATCATCGGCGTGGGCATCATCGCCGCTCTGGGCACCGTGAAGTCGGAACTGAACGTCAAGTTCAGCACGATCGGCAGCGAGCTCGCAAAGGCCAAGTGAGCCCTTTGCAGACGATATGAAACAGGTGGCCTCCGTCTCCCTCAGGAGCGGGGGCCATTTGTCTGAAGAGGGATGGGAGGGTGTCATGATTGCAGCGACGCGCAGGTTTTTCAAAGATGAAAGCGGCACGACCGCCATCGAATACGGTTTGATCGCAGGCACGATCGCGCTGGGCATCATCCTGTCCCTAACATCCATCAAGGATGGCTACACGAATCTCTACATTCAGATTTCCAACGGCCTCAAGGGCTGAAACGAAGGTCAAGGGGCGCACCATGGCGATGGACATGACACTCATCAGCCCGTCCCTGGCCGGCATGATTCTCACAATCGCGCTGCCGTTGCTGTGCACCTATGCGTGCTTCTCGGACATGTTTTCCATGCGCATTTCCAACCGCCTGTCGCTGGCGGTGTTGTCGCTGTTTCCCATTTTCGCCCTGTCCGTCGGCATGGGCTGGACGATCTTCGGTTGGCACATGCTGGCGGGGATGCTGGTGCTCGTTGTGACCTTCGGACTGTTCGCCGCCGGGTTCATCGGTGGCGGCGATGCCAAACTCACGGCGGCCCTGGCGGTCTGGATCGGCTTTGGCCAACTCGTGGAATATCTCGTGCTGGCGTCGGTTTTTGGCGGGGCCTTGACCGTTGCAATCCTCCTCATGCGCCAGCATCCCTTGCCTGCCTTTGCGGCACGCCAATCATGGATCATGCGCCTGCATGATTCCAAGGCAGGCGTCCCTTACGGCATTGCGCTGGGTATTGCGGCACTGGTGCTTTTCCCGCACAGCGCTGTCTGGAAAGCCATCATCTGATCGGGCTTGGCACCGATTTCATGGCAATCTCCAAGTTTGATACGTTCGATTAACCATACTTTGACGTTTACCTGATCATATCCGGCTGACTGCATTCGTGGCGTTCAGCGGGATACTGTGTATGAAACCTGCAAAGTTGATGGCAATCGGAGTGGCCGGCGTCGCCGGCCTCTCCGCGATTTGGTTGACCTCCGGGCTGCGTGCGCCCCAGGTCGTGGTCCAGCAGGTCGCGGGGCCGGCGGACAGCACGCCCATGGCGGATGTGCTGGTGGCGGGGGCTGACCTTGGCGTCGGCTCGCTCGTCAATGCCGAGCAACTGCGCTGGCAGCGCTGGCCGCGGTCCTCGCTGTCAGAGGCCATGATCACCAAGGATGCGTCGCCAACTGCGCTTGAAGATATTTCCGGCTCGGTCTCCCGTGCCCCTTCGATGGCCGGCGAGCCGATCCGTCGCGACAAGATGATCAAGAGCGGCAACACGGCCTTCATGTCGGCGATCCTGCCCTCGGGCAAGCGTGCTGTCGCCATCAACATCGTGTCGAGCGGTGCCCGCACGGCCGGTGGTTTCATCCTGCCCAACGACCGTGTCGACGTGCTGCGCACCGGCCGCGATGATGATGCGACCCGCTCGCGTCAGGCCGATGTCTTTGTCTCGGAAACAATCCTGCAGAATGTTCGTATCCTGGCGATCGGGCAGAACGTGCAGGAGCGCAACGGCGAGCGTGTCGTCGTCGGCGAAACAGCGACGCTGGAACTCGATCCCAAGCAGGCAGAATTGATCACGCTGGCCCAGCGCACGGGTGAACTGTCGCTCGTGCTGCGCTCCATCGCCGACATGAGCGCATCGGAAACACCGGTCACGAAGGAAGAAGCGGGGCTGACAATCGTCCGCTTCGGCGTCTCCCAGACCATCGGCAAGAAATGAGGTTTGTTGCAATGCACGCCGTGGACCCCCGCTCGGACAGAGCTTCAACCCGCCGGATGCGCGTGCTTCTTGGCGCGAGCGCCCTCGTGATCGCCGCACTGGCCACCATGCCGTCTGCCGATGCACAATCGGGACGTGACACGGACGGGGTGCCCTACACCCGGACGGTCTCGCCCCGCATGGCCACCGGCGCACAGGATCAGGTGATCGCCCGCAGCATCGAGATGGGTGTCGGCCGTTCGATCGTCGTCGATCTGCCGCGTGACGCCAAGGAAGTCTTCGTTGCCAATCCAGCCGTTGCCAACGCGGTCGTGCGCTCGGCGCGCAAGCTGTTCGTCATCGGCGTCGCCACAGGCGCGACCACCATCATGGCGCTCGATGCCGAAGGGCGACAGATCGCTGCTTTCGAAATGCAGATCGGCCGCGAGCCTGGCCTGCTGCAAAAGACGCTGAAGACCGCCATGCCCAATGCCGATGTCCGTGCTGTCAGCGTCGGGGATTCGATCGTGCTGACCGGCATGGTCGACACCGTTCTGGATGCGCAGAAAGCCGTTGATATCGCCAAGGGGTTCGTCGGCCTGTCGCAGACCGCGAACGGCAACGTCGAGGGCCGCGTCATCAACTCCCTGACGGTCCGCGGCAAGGACCAGGTGATGCTGAAGGTGACCATCGCCGAGGTGAAGCGTACAGCGCTGAAGCAGCTTGGCGTCAACCTCAGGGGCAATTGGGAGATCGGAGGCAAGACCTTCGGCGGCTCCATCGACAACCCGCTCTCGGCCGGCAACGGCATCCCCACCAGCGTGTTCGGTGCAGGGGCCCAGCTTGGCAGCGAGTTGCAAAAGTCCATCGATATCAAGGCGATGGAACGCCACGGATTGCTGCGCACACTGGCGGAGCCCACCTTGACCGCCATTTCGGGCGAAACCGCCAAATTCACCGCCGGTGGCGAAATCCCCGTGCCACGTTCGGAGGAGACCACCAACGGCACCTCCTTGCTGGGCCTTGGCACGAGCCGCCTGACCGTCGAATACCGCCCCTATGGCGTGATGCTTAACTTCACGCCCGTTGTTCTCTCGGAGGGGCGCATTTCGCTCAGTGTCGGCACCGAGGTCAGCGAAGTCGATGCGGCCAACTCCGTGTCGATCGGCAAGGCTTCCGTCCCGGGCTTCCGCAACCGCAAGGCCTACACCACGATCGAACTGCCATCGGGCGGATCGCTGGTGACCGCAGGCCTCATCCAGCAATCGTCGCGCCAGGCCGTCAACGGCGTGCCAGGGCTCATCAACCTGCCGGTCCTGGGTGCCCTGTTCCGCTCGCGCGACTTCCTGAAGGAAGAGACCGAGTTGATGATCATGGTCACGCCCTACATCGCCAAGCCAAGCGCGCCTGCGGCTCTCGCGCGTCCAGACGATGGTTTCGTCGAGTCGACCGACGCCAGCGCTGTTCTCTTGGGCCGCCTGAACCGTGTCTACGGGGTGGCGGGTGGCGCGGCTCCGCCACAGGGCTGGCGCGGAAAGGTGGGGTTCATTCATGAGTAAGTCAGGGGAGTTTCAGCCGATGGCTGCGCAAAAGAACGGGCATCGCACCAACAGCATGGGGCTGGCCGCTCTGGTGGCATCCGTGTTGGCGCTGGGTGCCTGCGCCAAGGGCGGCCAGGACTACACGTCGAGCATTCCTGCCGATTACCGCGACCGTCACCCCATCACGCTTGGTCATTCCAACGAGACGATGGATATATTCGCTGGGCGCGGGGCCATGGATTATCGCCAGACCGAAGATGTCCGCAGTTTCGGCCAGCAATACATGACCCACGGCCAGGGCCCGCTCATCGCCTATCTGCCGACAGGCGCCAACGGGGCGCATATCTCCGAGGGGCTCAACAGCATTCGCAAGGTGCTTGCCGCGGGCGGTGCCAGTGGGCGCCTGCAGGTCGCGCATTATCAGCCCCAGCACGGCGGCGCCGCTCCCATTCGCCTTGCCTATGCGCGCCTCAAGGCGCAGGTCGCCCACAAATGCGGTTATGAAGGCGACAGCATCACGCCGATCACCATCCAGCAGAGCAACAGCAACCTCTCGCCCTACAACTTCGGCTGCTCCTACCAGCAGAACCTCGCCGCCCAGATCGACGATCCGCGTGATCTCATCCGCCCGCGCCAGGATGGCCCGGTCGATGTCAACAAGCGTGTCAAGGCGATCGAGCGCATGCGCGATGGCCAGATGCAGGAACTCAAGCCATCCGGCACATCGATCCGCAATGCGGTGGGAGGCACATGATGCATCAGCCTGATCCCGCCCTGGTTGGCCTCGCCGATCACATTCCACCACTGCCGCGCGTCACCATCCAGGCGTTCTGCGAAACGGCGGACATCAAGAACGTCATCAATGCCGCGCAATCCGACCGTCGCATGTCAAAGACCATGCTCAAGGTGCAGGATGGCGGCATCGTCACCTGCCTTGAGGCCTATCGCGGCGCGCCGACACCCAATGTCATCGTCATCGAAGCGGGCGTCGACAAGCGCGTGCTTCTCTCCAGCCTCGACGAACTGGCGCAGTACTGCGACCTGGGCACACGCGTGCTTGTCATCGGGCATACGAATGATGTGATTCTCTACCGCGACCTGATGCGGCGCGGCGTGAGCGAATATCTCATCGCGCCGGTGAACATGATGGATTTCATCGCGGCCCTCGGGTCCATGTTCACCGCCGAGGATGGCAAGACTCTGGGCCGCAACATCGCGGTCATGGGCGCCAAGGGGGGTGTGGGCGCATCGACCATCGCCCATAACCTGGCTTTCGCCATCTCGACAGACTTTGATTCCGCCACGACCCTGGTGGATATGGATCTGCCGTTCGGAACCGCCGGTCTCGATTTCAACCAGGACCCGGCGCAGGGCATTGCGGATGTGGTGCTCTCCGCCGACCGCCTCGACACCAATTTCGTCGACCGCCTGCTGGCCAAGTGCACCAACAATCTCAATCTGATGGCCGCGCCCGCCACCCTCGAACGCACCTATGATTTCCGCGAGACGGATTTCGACAACCTGTCGGATATCCTGCGCAGCTCGACACCAAACATTGTCTACGACATCCCGCATCTGTGGACATCCTGGTCACGCCGCCTGCTCGTGGGGGCCGACGAAGTCGTCATCGTGGCTGCGCCGGATCTGGCGAACCTGCGCAACGCCAAGACCCTGCTGGACACGCTCAAACAGGCGCGGCCCAACGATGTGAAGCCGCTGCTGGTGCTCAACATGGTGGGCGTGCCCAAGAGGCCGGAGATCGGCGTGGCCGAATTCGCCAAGGCGCTCGAGTCTGAAATCGTGGCAGCCTTTGCCTTCGATCCGGCTCTGTTCGGCACAGCGTCCAACAACGGGCAGATGCTCGTGGAAGTGCAGGCGAAATCCAAGACCGTCGACGGCATCACGGAGCTTGCCCGCCGCGTCACGGGTCGCTCGGAAGCCAAGATGGCGAAGAAATCATTCCTTGATCCGCTGCTCATGCGCTTCAAGCCCAAGGCCGCCTGAAAAGGCCAGAAGACCACATTGGAGTAGCACGGCATGTTCGGTCGCAGGGCCACATTTGGCGCAACAGCAGCAGGCGCACCAGCGCCGGCAGCCTCCAGCGCGTCGTCCGCGGCCTCGACACGTGAGCCCGAACGCGCACCCGCGTCGGCCATGGGCCAGATGCCAAAGGCCTCGGCACCGATCGCATCGGTTGCCCGCAAGCCCGACGAGTACTACCAGACCAAGGCGATGATCTTCGGCGCCCTGATCGAGGCGATCGACCTTGGCCAGCTCGCCAAGCTCGATGTGGAGAGCGCCCGCGAGGAAATCCGCGACATCGTGGGTGAAATCGTCACGTTGAAGAACGTCGTCATGTCCATCGCCGAGCAGGAGGAAATGCTCGACGACATCTGCAACGATGTGCTGGGTTATGGTCCGCTGGAGCCGCTGCTGGCCCGCGATGACATCGCCGACATCATGGTCAATGGTCCCGAGCGCACGTTCATCGAAGTGGGCGGCAAGATCCAGCTGACAAACATCCGCTTTCGCGACGCCAGCCAGCTCATGAACATCTGCCAGCGCATCGTCAGCCAGGTCGGCCGCCGCGTCGACGAAGCCTCGCCCATCTGTGATGCGCGTCTGATGGACGGTTCACGCGTCAACGTCATCGCGCCGCCCCTTGCCATCGACGGAGCGGCCCTCACCATCCGCAAGTTCAAGAAAGACAAGCTGACCCTCGATCAGCTCATGCGCTTCGGCTCGATTTCCATGGAAGGCGCGGATGTCCTCAAGATCATCGGCAAGGTGCGCTGCAATGTGATCATTTCGGGCGGCACGGGTTCGGGCAAGACGACGCTGCTCAACTGCCTGACCGCCTATATCGAAGACGACGAACGCATCATCACCTGTGAGGATGCGGCCGAATTGCAACTGCAGCAGACCCACGTCGTGCGCCTTGAAACCCGCCCGCCGAACCTGGAAGGGCAGGGCGCCGTGACCATGCGTGAGCTGGTCAAGAACTGCCTGCGCATGCGCCCGGAGCGCATCATCGTCGGCGAAGTCCGCGGACCTGAAGCCTTCGACCTGTTGCAGGCCATGAACACGGGCCATGATGGCTCCATGGGCACGCTCCACGCCAACTCGCCGCGCGAAGCCCTGTCGCGCATCGAATCCATGATCACGATGGGTGGCTTTTCGCTGCCTTCCAAGACCATCCGCGAGATGATGACCTCCTCCATAGACGTGATCGTGCAGGCCGCGCGTCTGCGCGATGGCTCCCGCCGCATCACCCACATCACCGAAGTGCTGGGCATGGAAGGCGAGGTCATCATCACGCAAGACCTCATGACCTATGACATCACCGGCGAAGATGCGAACGGCAAGATCATCGGCAAGCACAAGTCATCCGGCATCGGGCGTCCGAAATTCTGGGATCGCGCCCGCTATTACGGGATGGAAAAACAGCTCGCCGCCGCTCTGGATGCTGCTGAAGACAAGCCCGTGACGGCTTGAGCAAACGAGGACCCAAGTGGATCTGCAAACCCTCACCATAGGCATTCTGGCGGCCCTCACCGTTGGCGGGCTGTTCTTCGCCTTTGTCTATCCGATCCTTTCGGGTGAGGCGCGCACGGACCAGCGCATCGATGCGCTCAGCCTGTCCAGCAGCCAGCGCCGCGCCGGGGAACGGGTGGCTGAAGCCACCAACAACCGCAAGAAGGCCGTGGCCGACAGCCTCAAGGACCTGGACGAGCGCGAGAACGCCAAACGCCGCGTCAGCCTGGAAGACAAGATCGAACGGGCCGGCTTCACCTGGACCAAGCAGAATTTTTACATGGGCAGTCTGGGCGCCGGTTTTGCTCTGGCCGTGCTGATCTACCTGTTCTTCGACAACCCTATCGCTGCCGCCATGGGCCTCATCGTCGGCGGAGTCGGCCTGCCGAACTGGTTCCTGTCGTATTCCTACAAGAAACGCGTCGGCAAGTTCGTGCTGGAGTTCCCCAACGCCATCGATGTCATCGTGCGCGGCATCAAATCCGGCCTGCCCTTGGGCGACTGCCTGCGCATTATTGCGGGGGAATCGCAGGAGCCGCTCAAATCCGAATTTCGCGCCATCGTCGATGCGCAGACCATGGGCCTGACGGTGGGCGATGCCTGCTCCCGCCTGTTCAAGCGCATGCCGATCCCCGAGGCCAACTTCTTCGTCATTGTCATCCAGATTCAGCAGAAGGCTGGCGGCAATCTGGCCGAAGCGTTGGGCAACCTGTCGCGCGTCTTGCGCGAGCGCAAGAAGATGCGCGCCAAGATCAACGCCATGAGCATGGAGGCAAAAGCCTCGGCCTGGATCATCGGCTGCCTGCCCTTCATCGTCGCTGCCATGGTTCAGGCGGCCAGTCCCGGCTTCATTGCGCCGCTGTTCAACACCCAGTTCGGCCACATGTTGCTGCTTGGCTCCGCCTTCTGGATGATCTGCGGCGTGGTCGTGATGAAGAAAATGATCAACTTTGACATCTGAGGCACACGCATCATGACAAGTGCCATCCTGGGCAAACTGACCGATCCCGGCTTTCTGGCGATGCTGCTGACAGCCATCGCCGCTGCCGCCGCCGTGCTGACGTTTGCCATGCCCTTCCTCGAAAAGGAGGAACTGGCGCAACGCATGCGCGACGTGGCACTGGAGCGGGACCGCATCCGTGTGCGCGCGCGCGAGCGCCTCAATCAAGGCGGCAAGCAGCAGGGCATACGGCACGAGCAGAAGGCCTTCATCCGCCGCATTGTCGAGGACTACAAGCTGGGCGACTGGCTGGGCACGGAGGGGGCGAAGCTCAAGCTGCAGCAGGCCGGCTATCGCGGTCAGCAGGCGGAGCACACCTTCCTGTTCTTCCGCATGCTCATGCCGATCGTGCTGTTCTTCTCCGCCATCATCTATGCCTTTGCCTTCATGGCGGCCGAGCAGGGCGTGATCATCAAGTTCGGCATCGGCATCACGGGAGCCTACGCCGGCATCAAGGCGCCGGAATTGTTCCTGCGCAATCAGATCGGCAAGCGCCAGGCCTCGTTCCGCAAGGCCTTTCCCGATGCGCTGGACCTGCTGCTGATCTGTGTGGAATCGGGCATGTCGGTGGAGGCCTCCTTCCGCAAGGTGGCGACGGAAATCGGCATCCAGTCCATCCCGCTGGCCGAAGAGCTGACGTTGACCACGGCGGAGCTGTCCTATCTTTCCGAGCGCCGCCAGGCTTACGAAAACCTCGCCGCGCGCACTGGCCTCGACAGCGTGAAAGCGGTCTGTCTCGCGCTGATCCAGGCCGAGCGCTACGGCACGCCCGTGGGCCTTGCCATTCGTGTGCTCAGCCAGGAATTCCGCGATCAGCGCATGAACGAGGCCGAGAAGAAGGCGGCTGCCTTGCCGCCCAAGCTCACTGTGCCGATGATCCTGTTCTTCCTGCCCGTGCTGTTCGTGGTGATTCTCGGCCCTGCGATCATAGAGGTTCTCGGCAAGAAATGACCGCTCAGCCGCGTTTGCGGTCCATGTAGGCCAGCCAGCCCGTTCGTCTGAGATCGCAGGCCGGGCAAGCGCCGCACCCTTTGCCCCAGTCATGATTGTGGGTCCGGTCGCCGGTGTAGCAGGTGTGGGTTTCGTCCCGCACCACGTCGACCAGCGGCGTCCCGCCCAGCGTCTCGGCCAGTTCCCACGTCGCAGCCTTGTCGATCCACATCAGGGGCGTGTGCACCACAAAGCGGCTCTCCATGCCCAGGTTGAGCGCGATCTGCATCGCCTTCATGGTGTCATCGCGGCAGTCGGGGTAACCGGAATAATCCGTCTCGCACACGCCGGTCACGATGTGCTTCAAGCCGCGCCGATAGGCGAGTGCGGCAGCAAAGGTGAGGAAGACGAGGTTGCGGCCGGGCACGAAGGTGTTGGGCAGACCCGTCGCCTCCATCGTGATGGCCACGTCCCGGGTCAAGGCCGTATCGCTCACCTGTCCCAGCACGCAGAGGTTAAGCAGGTGGTCTGCACCGAGGCGGTCACACCAGGCGGTGTCCAGCCCCCGCAGCGCAGCAAGCACAGGCGCCCGCACCTCGAGTTCCACACGGTGGCGCTGGCCGTAATCGAAGCCGAGGGTTTCCACATGCGAAAAGCGGTCCAGCGCCCAGGCCAGACAGGTTGTCGAATCCTGCCCGCCCGAGAACAGCACGAGCGCCTTGTCATCGCCGGGTGTCGTCACGCGGCGGGTCCGAAATAACGGCAGGTTTCGCGCGCGCTGTCGCGGCAGACCGTGACGGCATGCAGGCCGGGCAACCGCGAGCCGAGCTTGCGCCAGATCCAGATCGAAAGGTTTTCTAGGGTTGCGGGGCCCAAATCCGCCACCTCGTCCAGAAACCGGTGGTCGAGACCGTCGCGGGCTTCTTCCAGCGCCTGTTCGAAAATGGCCAGGTCGATCAGCATGCCGCTCTCTGCCTCGGGCGCTCCGCGCAGCGTGATTTCGGCGCGGTAGGAATGCCCATGGATGCGCCGGCTTGGCTCGGCATCAATCACCCGATGCAGGGTATGCGCCGCCTCGAAGTTGAAGGATTTGGTCAGTTCGATCACTATCGGATTCCCAGTTGCATTATCTGATCCCCAAATGCTTGTGCGTCTGCACGCTGAGGCGCCACTGCGGGTGCTGGAGACAATAGGCAATGGCCCGTTGCGTGTTCTCTTCAACGGCGGGGCCATCCATCGGTTGCAAGGAAAACCGCTCGAAATCGAGATGGGCGAAACGATCCGGCGGGGCACTGGCCTGCGGAAACACCAGTTTCAATTCATGCCCCTTGGTGAGCACGAGCGGCGCATCGGCTTTGGGGCTCACGCAGATCCAGTCCAGCCCCTCGGGGGCGGGCATGGTGCCGTTGGTTTCAACCGCGATCTCGAAGCCACGGGCATGAAGCGCCGCGACAAGCTCGTCATCGACTTGAAGCAGCGGTTCGCCGCCCGTGAGCACGCACAACCGGTGATCATGTCCTGCGGTCCAGCAGGCGGAAATGGTCTCCGCCAGATGGGCTGCATCGGTGTAGCGCGCACCCAGGGTGCCATTGGTGCCGACAAAATCCGTGTCGCAGAATTGACAGACGGCCTTCATGCGGTCGGCTTCGCGGCCTGACCACAGATTGCAGCCTGCAAAGCGGCAGAACACGGCCGGACGCCCGGCCTGTCCGCCTTCGCCCTGCAGGGTCAGGAAAATCTCCTTGACCGCATAGGTGGATGCGGTGCGCGGCGTGGGCGGGTGGGTCATTGCTGTCCGGACGGGGTTGTGCAGTGCACCCTCTAGTCAGATGCCGCCAGCGCCGCAAGTCGCGGGTCGCGGGCAAAACCCGCGATGGGCAGCTCGAACCGCTGACGGGGAGCCTCGCAGATGGCCTGCACGCCGCGCCGGTGCAAGCGTATGCGCCAGGTCTGCCGCTCGATCGGAGCGGGGCGGGCGAAGGCCGCGCAGGCGAGTACGGCGAGGTTGTGACCTCCGCCTGGATCGCGCACGGAGCGGTAACGCATGATGGCGGTGCCCGCAGCGCGAGCGGCTTCTGCCAACGCCTGGCAGGGCTCGTAGTCGGTCGGGTGAGTCCATGCGCCATGTCCGGCGGCGAGCGGAGGGGCAGTCAGATCGAGGCTCGCATCCGTGGCAAGCGCGGCGGCGATGGCGGTGTATTCGGTGGCCACATCCGGCGGGGCGGTTTGCGGCGATTCCGCATAGAACAGCAGCCTGTAGAAGGCCATTTCCGCCACGGCTGTTTGCGGCGCTTCGGCGGCGTAAAACACGCCTTCGGTGCGTCCGGCGCGGCGAAAGCGCGAGCCCTTTGGATAAACTGAACCATACCGGAACGGTGTGGCGAGGAGATAATCCAGATGCTGGCACGCCGCCGGAATGCGCGGCTTTGTCTCTTCCAGCAGCAATTCGAGGCGCGCCTGCTCATCCAGAGTATCGGTGAGGTTCAATGTCGAGACAAGATGCTGCGCTTCCACCATGCGCCAGCCGGTGCCGTGCCAGGGCTGCTGCTCAGACAAGAGCGCGGCGGGCGTCCAGATAGGCGATGACATCCATGAGGCCTGTGATGCTGCGCAGCTGCAGCGCGGGGATGCTCTGCAGCGCCGAGTTGGGATTGGTGAGCCAGGCCTGTGCGACAGACTCCTGTCCGCCGGTGATCGCATCCAGCGAACGGAACAGGCGAATCACCAGGAGGGCGAGTTCGTAGGGTTTTGATGCCGGCGTGAGGATGAAATCGCCCCGCCGCATGCGCGACAGCGTGGCCTCGCTGATGCCCAGCGTGGCCGCCACATCCTTGCCGGACAGGCCCAGCCGGTCCGCCGCGCGCACCACCGCCTTTGTCACGATGGCTCCGTCGGCAGCCGATGTAGGAGCCGCACCCTGTCGAAAAGAAACAATTTCCATAGAAATATCTATTACAATAAATTTCCGCAGAAGTCAATGGCGTCCCATCACCTCACCCGTTGAGGTGGCAGGCGCTCATGCGGCCGGGCGCGATCTCCCGCAGGGCTGGCCGCTCGCTCTTGCAGCGTTCCATCACGAATGGGCAGCGCGGATGAAAATGGCAGCCGCCGGGCGGATTGATGGGGGAGGGGATTTCCCCCTTGATCACGGCAAAGGTTTTCTTGCGCGCATCAAGCCGCGGCACATTGGCCAAGAGCGCCTGCGTGTAGGGATGGTTGGGGGCCTTGAACAACGCGTCAGCCGGAGCGCTTTCCACCACGCGGCCCAGATACATGATGACCACGCGGTCGGCGATGTGATGCACCACGCCCAGATCGTGGCTGATGAAGAGATACGTCAGATTAAGGTCGCGCCTGAGCTGCATGAACAGGTTGAGCACCTGCGCCTGGATCGAGACGTCGAGTGCCGCGACACTCTCGTCGCAGACCAGAAACTCCGGTTTCACCGCCAGCGCGCGTGCAATGCCGATGCGCGCCCGCTGCCCGCCCGAGAACTGGTGCGGATAACGCCGTGTGTAGCTGGGGTCGAGCCCGACCTTGGCGAGCATTTCGGCCACGTAGTCGTCCTGCTCGCGCGCAGAAATCAACCCGTGCACCACAGGCGCCTCGCCGATGATGTCGTTGACCCGCATGCGCGGGTTGAGCGACGACATGGGATCCTGGAAGATCATCTGCACGGCCAGCGTCGCCCGCTTGCGGGCCTCATGGGAGAGCGTGCTGACCTCCTCGCCCTTCCACAGCATATGGCCAGCCGAGGGGGCGTGAATGCCCGCCACCACGCGCCCGAGCGTGGACTTGCCGCAGCCGGACTCGCCCACAAGGCCCACCACTTCACCGGGCTGGATGGCGAGATCCACGCCGTCCACCGCGTGCACCGTGATGGCGCGGTTGTTGGCCCCGAGGCGGTTGGCGAGCTTGGCGGCAAAATCCAGCGGCTTGGAAAAGCGCTTGGAGATATTCTGGAGCGCGATGATGGGCTGTGTCATGTTCATGCAGCCTGCTCTGCGCCTGTCAGCGGATGAAAGCAGCGCGCCATGCGCCCGCCGCCAAAGGCGCTCTCGCCCGGCACTTCGCGGCAGATATCGGTTGCGCGCGGGCAGCGGGGGCGAAAGGCACAGCCCTCCGGCAAGCGCCCGAGCGAGGGGGCCGAGCCCGGAATCTGCCGCAACGGCTCGCCGCGCACTGCGCGTGAGGGCACCGAGCCCAGCAGGCCGTCGGTATAGGGATGCAGCGGATGATCGAGCACGCCGTCAATGCCGCCCAGTTCCACGATACGCCCGGCGTACATCACGGCCAGACGGTCCGCGAGGCCAGCAACAACCGTGAGATCATGGGTCACCCAGATCAGCGAAGTGCCGGTTGCGGCGCAAAGCTTCTGCATTTCAGCCAGGATCTGGCTCTGGATCGTGACATCCAGCGCGGTCGTCGGCTCGTCGCAGACGATCAGCGCAGGCTGGTGCAGCAATGCAATCGCGATGGCGACGCGCTGGCGCATGCCGCCGGAGAACTGGTGCGGGTAGGCGCTGAGGCGCTCCTCGGGCGAGGGAATGCCGACCTTGCCCAACGCATCGCGCGCGCGCTGTCGGGCGATATCCTTGCTGACGGAATCATGGGCGGTGACGGCCTCGATCATCTGGGTGTCGATGCGCAGCACCGGGTTCAGCGTCATCATCGGGTCCTGGAAGATCATGGCGATCTCCTTGCCCCTGACGCGGCGCATGGCGCTGTCCGGCACGCCCACCATCTCGCGCCCATTGAGCTTGATGGAGCCTTCCACGATGCGGCCCGGCGGATCGACAAGGCCCATGATCGAAAAGCCGGTAACGGATTTGCCCGAGCCCGATTCGCCCACAAGGCCCAGCACTTCGCCGCGCTTGACGTCGAACGAGATGCCGTCGACCGACTTCACCACGCCGCCGCGCGTGAAGAAATGCGTCTTGAGGTTGGTGACGGAGAGGACCGGCTCGCTCATTTCTCGAGCCTCGGATTCAGCACATCGCGCAGGCGGTCGCCGACCAGATTGACGGCCACGATGGTCAGCAGCAGCGCAATACCGGGGAAGGTCGAAATCCAGTAGCTGCCCGACAGCATGTATTGAAAGCCGTTGGAGATCAGCACGCCCAGCGACGGCTCGGTCTGCGGCAGGCCCACGCCCAGAAACGACAGCGTGGCTTCGAGCGCAATCGCATGGGCCGTCTGCACCGTGGCGATGACGATGACCGGGGCCAGCACGTTGGGGAGAATGTGCTTGAACACCGTGCGCGTATGGCTGAGGCCCAACGATTGCGCCGCCTCCACATATTCCTTGCGCCGCTCCACCAGCGCCGAGCCGCGCACGGTGCGGGCGTAGTAGGCCCATTGCACCACCACGAGGGCAATGATGATCTTGTCCATGCCCTTGCCCAGTGAGGCCACCAGAATGAGGGCCACCAGCACGGCAGGCAACGACAGTTGGAGATCGACAATGCGCATGATGATGCTCTCGACGCGCCCGCCCGCATAGGCTGCGATGAGCCCAACCGTCATGCCGAAGCTGGCTGCCAGCAGGCCCGAGAGCGCACCCACCGCAAGGCTGATGCGCAGGCCGTAGAGAATGCCCGACCACAGGTCGCGGCCGACGCCGTCCGACCCGAGCCACATGGTGAAGCCGTCGCTCGCAACCGTGCCCGGGCGCTGGCGCGCATCCATGATGTCCACACTGGCAAGGTCATAGGGGTTCTGCGGCGCAATCACGGGCGCCAGGAGGGCCAGCGCAACGATGATCAGGATCAGCACAAGGCCCGTCAGGGCCACGCGGTCCTCCAGGAATTGCTTGGCGAAACGCGCAAACGGCGTCTCCTCGCGTGTCGTCGGGAGAGCGGCACTCATGCTTTGGCCTCGGAGACCCGCACGCGCGGATCCAGCAGCGAATAAACGATATCGACCAGAAGATTGATGGTCACGAACAGCACCACGACCACGATCACATAGGCCACGATGACAGGGCGATCGAGCCGCTGGATGGATTCCAGCAGCAGTTTGCCCATGCCCGGCCAGGCGAAGATGGTTTCGGTCACGACCGAGAATGCAATCAGCGAACCCAGTTCGAGGCCCAGCACCGTCACGATGGGAATCATGATGTTCTTCAGGATGTGCACGCCCACGATGCGGCGGGGCGACAAACCTTTGGCGCGGGCAAACTTCACGTAATCCTGCAAGGCGGCCTCGCGGGTCCCGGCCCGCGCCAGGCGGATAACGAGGCTGATTTTCAAGAGCGCCAGGTTGAGCGCGGGCAGCAGCACATGGCTCCAGCCATTGAACGTCAGCAGCGAGGTCTGCCAGCCCAGCAGGCTCGCGGTCGCCCCGCGCCCCGTTGCCGGCAGCCAGCCGAGCGAGACCGAAAACACCATGATCATCATCAGACCGACCCAGAACGTCGGCAGCGAAAACCCGAGGATCGACACCGCCATGATGGCGCGCGCGCCCTTGCTGTCGGGCCTGAGGCCGGCATAGAGCCCGAGCGGCAGGCCGATCAGGATGGCGAGAAACAGCGCGACGAGTGCGAGTTCCAGCGTGGCCGGCATACGCGACAGCACGAGATGAATGGCGGGTTCGCCGTGCACGAACGAACGCCCCAGATCGCCCGTCAGCGCGCCTTTGAAGAAGATCCAGAACTGATGGTAGATCGGCAGATCGAGTCCGAAGTTGCGCCGCGTTTCCTCCACCTGGTCGGGCGGCATGTCGGGGGATACGAGCATCCATGTGGGGTCGCCCACCACGTTCACGCCAAAGAAAACGATGACGATCATCGCCAGGATCACGCCGGCGGACTGAGCCAATCGTCTGAGGATGAAAGCAAACATGGGATGCGCGGGGTCCTTGGCCCTCGGGCGGAGGACGGTCAACTGGCGAAGGGCGGTTAACTGGCGGAGGGTGGGGCGTGGCCCCTGCCCGCAGGCAGGGGCAGTGTTGATGGGCTCAGCGGGCGCGGCTGGCACTCATGGCAAGGGTGTATTCATCCGAGCGTGCCTCGTAGTTGATGTCGCGGCGCTTGGCCCAGGTGTTGAGCTGGTAATGCGAGGGAATGACGCCCACATCCGCCATGCCGATGTCGGTGGCTTCCGCGAAGAGCGCGGCGCGCTTGGCGTCGTCCACCGTGCGCAGCCCCTCCTCGACCTTGGCATCGAAGGCCGGGTTGGAGTAGCGCCCGCGGTTGGCCGCACCCATGCCCTTTTCGCGGCTGAAGGTGCCCAGCAGCGCCTTGAGCGAGTCGGAGTTTTCGCCCGTGCCGGCGCCCCAACCCACGAGGATGAGCGAAAATTCCGGCGTGTTGTTTGCGCCGCCCTGTGAGCCGCGCGAGAAGAAGTTGGCAGGCGGCAGCGTTTCCACCTCCACTTCAAGGCCAAGGCGCGTCCACATCTGCGCGGCCGCCTCGATGATGCGGGTGTCATTCACATAGCGCCCGTTGGGGCCGTGGATTTTCATCTTGAAGCCGTTGGGGTAGCCCGCTTCGGTCAGCAGTTTTTTCGCCCCGTCGAGGTTGAATGCGGTCGGTTTGATCTTCTTCGACGTGCCGAAGAACTGATCCGCCAGCAGCTGCCCGGCCGGGATCGCTTCCTTCTCCATGATGCGCTCGACGATGGCCGGGCGGTTCAACGCCATGGAGAGCGCCTGGCGCACCTTGACGTTGAGGAGCGGGTTCTTGATTTCGGCATTGTCACGACCCTTGATGTAGGGCGACACATCGCGGAACTGGTCCATGTGGAAGTAGATGATGCGGTTTGATACCGTGCTGACCACATTGATTTTGGGATCAGCTTTCAGGCGCGCGACATCGGCCGTCGGCACGTTCTCGATCAGGTCGACATCACCCGCAAGCAATGCCGCCACGCGGGTCGGAGACGAGGACATGAAGCGGAAGGTGGCCTTCTCCCAAGGCTGTTTGCCACCCCAATGGGCATCGTTGCGCGCGAGAACCACGCGGTCACCCGGTTTGAAATCGGTGTACTTGTAAGGCCCCGTGCCGCCCGCCGCGCATTTCAACCCGTTGAAATCCTCGGTCGTCGTGTCCTTGCAGGTCTTGGGAATGATGCCAAAGGTGGAAAGGTCCGTCGGCGTCAGGGGCGCGGGCGAGGCGGTCTTGATGCGGATGGTGTGGCTGTCGACCTTCTCCAGCGTCTTGCCGCGAATATAGGGTGCAAAGCTCGACGGGCTGCGCGGCACGTTGGGCGCCCGCTCGAACGTGGCGACCACGTCATCGGCCGTGAAATCCGAACCATCGTGGAACTTCACGTTGCGGCGCAGCTTGAATTCCCAGGTCGTTTCGTCGATCGCCTTCCAGCTCTCGGCAAGGGCCGGAACGAGCGTCTGTGTCTTGTCCTGGCCGACCAGCGGCTCGAACACCTGACGGGACAGCATGTTGTTGGGTGTGAGGTTGTGATAGTGCGGGTCGATCGAGCTGGGCTCGGAGGACATGCCCACGCGCAATTCCTGCGCGTTTGCGGCTTGGGGTTGCAACGTGTGGGCAGCCACAAAAGCGGCGCTGGCCAGTAGCAGTGTCCGGTTGAGCATTCCTGAACTCCCTCAAATGATCACGAGCGCCTGGAAGGCCTTATCGGCTTCCCGCCCACATTCTTTTCAATCTGCACTCCTGCGCGCCGTGTTCAAGGGCGAAATGCGGGAGTGGCAGTTGACGGCATGCTATATGCGTTGATAGCATTGTAAAGCCGGATAAGTATGTGATGAGCGCATAAAAATATGCATTTAAGCCAACACAACCGTGATCAGCGCCCGACACTGCGGGAGCTTGAAGCGCTGCATGCGCTGATTGAATCGCGCAAGACCACATCGGCGGCCAGTCTGCTGGGCCTGTCGCAGCCCGCCATTTCCCGTGCGATTCAACAACTGGAGGCGCGCATCGGCAAGCAACTGTTCGTGCGCGAGGGCGGGCGGCTTGTGCCCACGCCCGAAGGCTTGATCCTCTATCAATCCACGCAGCCCGTGTTCGACACGCTGGACCGGGTGGGGCGCAGCAACCCGGAAAAAGGCCAGCCCGCCAGCATCCGCCTCATCGCGCCGCCGACCATCGCGCATCGGTTTTTGCCGCCGCTGCTGGCGGCCTTCGCGCGCTCCGAGCCGCAGACACATCTGCTGATCGAGGTCGGCACCACGGGCGACGTCCTCGCCAAAACCGCCGAGGGCAGCTTCGACATCGGCATCAGCGATGCACAGCCGGCTGTGCCCACTGTCGTGTTTGAGCCGTTCCGGCGGGCGCGTATTCATGTGGTCGTGTCACGCAGTCACCGTCTTGCGGGCATGGCGGAACTCAAGGCTGCCGATCTCGACGGTGAGAACTTCATTGCGCTGACGCGCCGCTTTGCCGTGCGCGCGATTCTCGATCGCATCTTCGCCGCTGAGGGTGTGCGCCCGCGGATTGTCGTGGAGGCCGCCACCTCCGCCGTGGCCTATGAACTGGCCCGCAGCGGCCTGGGTTTCACGCTGCTCAATCCGTTCCCGGTGGCGTTTCGGGGCGATGGGGATGTGGCGCTTATCCCCTTTGCGCCGCTGGTGCCCTTCGAGACCGCCTTCGTTTTTCCAGCCGCGATTCCCACTCCGCCCGCCGCCCGCCGCTTTGCGGATTTCATTCGCCGCGAGCAGGCGGCGGATGGCCTCTCCACACCTGTGCACTGAAAGCCTGTCATGACTGACCGCACGACCACCCTCGAGATCCTGACTGCGCTGGTGGGGTTCGACACCACGAGCCGCAACAGCAACATTCCCTGTGCGGATTGGATTACGGATTACCTTGCGCGGTACGGCATTGAAGTGGAGCGCTTTCCGGATGCCACAGGGCAGAAGCACAGCCTCTATGCCATCATCGGCCCGAAGGACGTTCCCGGCTACGTGCTTTCGGCCCATATGGACGTGGTGCCTGTGGATGAGCAGGTCTGGGCCACGGACCCCTTTGCGCTGCGCGTGAGCGAAGACCGTGCCTATGGGCGCGGCGCCTGCGACATGAAGGGCTTTCTCGCCTGCACGCTGGCGATGGTGCCCGAGATGGTGAAGGCTGAGCTGAAGACACCCATCCACCTCGCCTACAGTTACGATGAGGAGGTCGGCTGCATCGGCGTCCGTGACATGCTGCACAAGATCGCCCCGCGTGAACCAAAGCCTCTGGCCGCCTTCATCGGCGAGCCGTCCTCCATGCAGGTGGTGATCGGCCACAAGGGCGGCCAGCGCGTGCACATGCAGGTGCGGGGCAAGGCGGCGCATTCCTCCATCGCGCCCCAGGGTGTGAATGCCGTCGAATACGGCGCGCGGGTGATCGCCCGCCTGAAGGACATGGAGGAGGCGCTGGAAGCCGACGGACGCCGCGACCCGCTCTACGACGTGCCCCATTCCACATTGCACTGCGGCGTCTTCAGCGGCGGCACCTCACCCAACATCGTGCCGCATCATGCGGAGGGCTGGTTCGAGTGCCGCTCCATCAGCGCGGATGATCCCATGACCTACATCAACCAGCTCATTCGCTACGCCGAGGATGAATTGACGCCCAGGATGCAGGCAATCGACCCCGAGGCGGGTTTTTCTTTCGAGCTGCGCCCGCAACTGCCCGCGTTGGAAACCGCGCCTGACCATGATGCCGTGACGCTGGCCAAGCGCCTTGCCAACCGCAACGACCACGCGAAGGTCGCTTATGGCACCGAGGCCAGTCTGTTCCAATCCATCGCGGGCATCCCTTCCGTGGTGGTGGGGCCGGGTAATATCGAGCAGGCGCACAAGCCCGATGAATGGATCGCCCTGTCCGAACTCGACAATTGCAACGCCTTCTTGCGCCGCTTGATTGCCGAGTGCCGCGCGGCCTAAGCTGGCGAAACACTCCGTTTGAAGAAAGACACCATGACCAACTGGACACCCCGCACCCTGGCCGCGCAGGCCATGGGCCATGTGGATGGGGCGACGCGCGCCATCGTGCCTCCCATCCACATCACGACCACCTTCATCCGCGATGCCGACAATGCCTATTCCAGCGGCAACATCTATGGCCGCCCGGACAACGCGACCGTGCGCGAGGCGGAGGAGATCATCGCCATGCTGGAGGGCGCGCCGCAGGCGCTGGTGTTCGGCTCGGGCATGGCGGCGGCAATCGCCTGCTTTCTGGCGCTGAAGCCCGGCGATCATGTGGTGGCCCCCAAGGTGATGTACTGGGCGCTGCGCAACTGGCTGCTGACCGAGGGGCGGCACTGGGGGCTTGTCGTCGATTTCGTGGACATGACGGACCTGGCCGCTGTGCAAGCCGCCCTGCGCCCCCGCGAAACCGCGCTGGTCTGGGCCGAAACGCCCGCCAACCCACTCTGGTCGATCACGGATATCGCTGCCGTGGCAGACCTGGCCCACAAGGCAGGTGCCAGGCTTGCGGTGGACAGCACCTGCGCCACGCCTGTGCTGAGCCAACCCTTGGCGCTGGGCGCGGATATCGTGATGCATGCGGCCACCAAATACCTCAACGGCCATTCGGATGTGGTGGCGGGCGCCTTGGCGGTCCGCGAGCCGACGGCGCTTTGGGAGCGCATCAAGATGGTGCGGAAAAATGTCGGCGCGATTCTGGGGCCATTCGAAGCCTATCTGCTCATCCGCGGCATGCGCACGCTGCATCTGCGCGTGGCGGCGGCTTGTGCAAGCGCGCAGGCGCTGGCAGAGGCATTCGCGGCGCATCCCCATGTGGAGGAGGTGCTCTATCCGGGTCTCGCCAGCTTCGCGGGCCATGCCATCGCGGCGCGGCAGATGCGCGGCGGCTTTGGCGGCATGCTCTCCATCCGCGTGAAGGGCGGGGAGGCGGGCGCCATCCGTACGGCGGCGGAGGTGCAGCTCTGGAAGCGCGCCACGTCGCTGGGCGGGGTCGAAAGCCTGATCGAACACCGCTCGTCCATCGAAGGCGCGGGCTCGCCCTGCCCGACGAACCTGCTGCGCCTCTCGGCCGGCATCGAAGATGCGGGCGATCTCTTTGCCGATCTCGATCAGGCGCTGAAGCGCGCGCACAATTAGTTCATTCAACTCCCGGTCACAATGTCTCGGCTAACGAGCGACGAGGCCCTTCGGAGACACCGCCATGACCATGCAATTCTGGGATGCCAGCTGGGATCTCAATCTCGATCTGTGCCCCTGCGATCTGCATTTCATGGAATGGATCAAGGACACCGGGATCATGGGCAAAGTCATCTACCACTTCGGAACCGGCAGCCATCATTTGGTGGGTGTCGAGAACCTGAAGAACGGCGAGCCGAACCACTTCATCGGCGTCACGGCCTCGCCCGGTGAGACCGAAGCCTTCGTGCAGATGGCGATTGCCGAGCCGCGCCTGTCGCGCAATTACACCATGCATTTCGGCGACATCTATCTCTTCAATGGCAAGCTGCTGCCAAAATTCGACATTGCCACGATGTTTCATCTGGGCGAATTCTGGAGCGAGAAAACCGCGAGCTACGGCGGCATGACCGATGAGGATGTGCTGCGCCGCCTCTGCGAGCAGATGAACCCGCACGGCGAGATCGTGTTCTATACCGGCTCGGATGGCTGGAAGAACACCGCTCCGATCGTGGAAAAGCTGACCCGCGAAGGCCTGTTCAAGCAGACCGGCAGCCACAGGAAGCTGCTTTTCTATCAAATTGCTTGACGTTCAACCGATCCGCAGTTTCAAAGCCTTCGCCATGAAGGTGAGGCCGTGCATCAGGCCCTCGGGGTCGATGCCATGGCCCAGGCCCGCCGAGATGTGCCACTCCGCCGGTATCTCCGCCGCGCCCAAGGCATTCGCGGCCACAAACAGCGCCTGCACCGGAATGACCTCATCCTGATCGCCGTGGATGAGCAGCACGGGCGGCTTCACGGTCGCCTCGGCTTTGAGATGCTCATCCCCCGCCAGCATGCCGGAATAGCCCACGATCGCGGCGGCGGCCTTGGCGCGGCGCAGGCCCACATGCAGGGCCATCATCGTGCCCTGGCTGAAGCCCACGAGCACAAGCTTGCTGTCATCCAGCCCGTAGCGTGCCAGTTCTGCGTCGAGGTAAGCATCGAGCGCCGGACGCGCCTGGTTGACACCAACCCAGCGCTCGTTGGGGTCACGGAAGGTGAGGCCGAACCACTGTTTGCCCGATGGATTCATGACGCAGGGCTCGGGTGCGTGGGGGGATGAAAACGCCGCATCGGGCATCAGCGCAGCCCACTGGCGGCCAATGCCGATGAGGTCGTTGCCATCGGCCCCGTAGCCATGGAGAAACACCACGAGCTGTTTGGCGCTGCCGGACTTGGGGGCCAGGCGCGGTCCATCAAGAACTGGTCCATCAAGAGGGGTCATGCAAAGCTCCAATGACGCCACCCGGATAGCAGGGTTGCGTTCACCCCGCCACACCCTCGCGGGATTTGGCCACCTTGTAATAATCCCAGAGCCAGCGCGCCGCGACGGCCCTCCACGGCCGCCAACGTTCCGCGATCAGCGCTGTTTCGCGCGCATCGGGGCGCTCAGGCAGTTTGAAGGCGATTTTGATGGCCTCCTGCAAGGCAAGGTCTCCGGGGGCAAAGGCATCGGCATGTCCCAGGCAGAACATCAGGTAGATGTCGGCGGTCCAGGGGCCAATGCCCTTCACCATCACCATCTGCGCCTTGGCCGCATCGGCGGACATGACGGCCAGATCGTCCAGCACCAGCGTGCCCTCCTGCAAGGCGGCGGCGATCGCACGGATCGTGCGCACCTTGGGGGCGGACAAACCCGCGCTGCGCAGCGCTTCATCGGTGGCGGCAAGCATAATTTCGGGGCCGCGCGCGGGAAACTGCCCCACGAACCTGGCCCAGATTGCGTTGGCCGCCGCTACGGAGACCTGCTGCCCCACGATGATCTTGAGCAATCCATCCAGCCCGACGAGACTGCGGCGCAGCGGAGGCATGTTGGTCTGCCCTTGCAGGCGACGGACGACCTCGCAGCGTTCCGCCAGCGCGGTCATGCCTTCGAGAATGTCATCTGTCGTGGCAATAATGCGGTGCATGCGTTTCCATCCATACAACAGTTTCTGCTAGATCCTATGCGATGTCGCCACCCGTTTTCCGCTTTGCCCCCAGCCCCAATGGCCGCCTGCATCTGGGCCATGCGGCCTCGGTGCTGCTCAATGCCCGGCTGGCAGAGCGCATGGGCGGTCGACTGCTGCTTCGCATCGAGGACATCGACACCGCCCGCGCGCGCGATGAATTCATAGAGGCCATCCTCGACGATCTCGCCTGGCTCGGCCTGCGCTTTGAACAGCCTGTGCTGCGCCAGTCCACGCGTTTTGCCATCTACGCCGAAGCGCTGGACAAGCTAGCCGCGCAAGGCCTGACTTACCCTTGCTTCTGCACGCGTGCGGCGCTGCTGCAGCGGGCGAGTGGGCATGCGCGCAACCACCCGCGCGATCCCGATTCAATACACCGCTATGATGGGTTCTGCCGCCACTTGCCGGAAGCGACGGTGGTTCGCCGGTTGGCCCTGGGCGAGCCGCATGTGCTCCGCCTGAAAATGGATGACGCATTGGCCCGCATCGGCGCTGCCCTTGCTTGGGAAGAAGGGCTGCCGGGCGCAACGCATGCCGTGCAGGGCGATGCGGCGGCCTGGGGCGATGCCGTCATCCGCCGCAAGGAATTTCCCGCGAGCTACCACATCGCGGTCGTGCTGGATGATGCGGCCCAAGGCGTGACCCATGTGGTGCGCGGGCGCGACCTCTATCACGCCACGGCGATCCACCGGGTGCTGCAGACGCTGCTTGGCCTGCCCGCGCCGCAGTATCACCACCACGCCCTGGTTCTGGACACAGATGGTGACAAGCTTGCCAAGAGCCGTGGCTCGCCTGCGCTGGCTGATCTGCGCGCGGCGGGTGTGAGGGCCGATGACGTGCGACGGCGGGCCGCCCTACCGGACGCCTGAAACCATCCACACCCAGAAACTCGCGGTCACCACCGCCAGCAGGGTGGACAGCGCAATCGCGCCCGAGGACAACGCCACACCCCTGTCATAGCGCTGCGCCAGCAAGTAGGCATTCACCCCGCAGGGGCAGGCCGCAAACAACACCGCCACGGCGGCCCAGACCGGCGGCATGGGCAGCAGGTGGAAGGCCAGCACATAGACCAGCGCCGGATGCACGATGAGCTTCAAGCCGGAGATCAACGCGACCAGCTCCAGCGGTTCGCCAAGGCCGTAACGGCGCAGCGTCATGCCGAGCGCGAACAGCGCAGTCGGGGCCGCCGCATCCGCCATGAGTTTGGAGGCCATCGCGACAGGGGCGGGCATGGCCAGGCCCGAGACGCGGAAGACGAGGCCCGCAAAGATGCCGATGAGAATGGGATGCGCCACCAGCTTCATCAGCATCTCGCGGCTTTGGGTGAGGCCCAGCCCCTTGTTCTCCACCAGCAGCGTCGCAGCTGTCATCGTGATGGGCAGGTGGATGGCCAGCAGCAGGAACAGCGGCACGGAGCCCTGATCGCCGAAAGCGTTGAGCACCAGTGGAATGCCTACGAACACTGTGTTGGACTGCGCGGCTGTAAAGGCGGCCAGCGGCACATCCTGTCCTGACAGCGCGAATAAACGCCGGGCCAAAGCCGTGGTCAGGGCCCAGATGAGCGCCAGCGCGCCAAAATATGCGGCCCAGTAGAACCAGGGCTGGCTTTCCGGCCAGGGCGCGGTCGCCAGCGTGCGAAACAGCAGGATGGGAATGGCAACGATGAACACGAATTCCGACAGCGCATCCGCCACGTTGTCCTTGAGCCAGCCCAAAGCGGCGACACCGTAACCAAAGGCAATCAGCACGAAGATGGGCAGCACAATGGCCAGTGTCTGGAAGGCGGGTGTGTCGAACATGAAAGAGGCGTGCCGCTTTTAAGCTGATCGTGAAAGGAAAAATTTGCAACGTCCGCACGAAATCATGGACCTGCTCTTTTCTTAGGCCTGCCGTAACGGCCCTTCTGTAGTTTCGACCCTGCCGATCAGGTGCATGAGCGGTGGGACAGGGCAATGACCAGCGTTTTGAAGCAGGGCAATACGAAATCCGCGAGCTTTCTCGCCGAGGTGGCCCATGAGTTGCGCTCGCCGTTGGGTGGCCTTGAGGCACTGACCGAGCTTCTCCTGACATCGGGTCTCAATCCGGAGCAAGCCCGCCTCGTGCAAGGTCTGCAGGCGGCATCGGCGCATCTGCGGGCGGTTGCCAACACGGTGATCGAATCCGATGGTCCTATGCGCCGCACCTTCGATGTGCGCGAGGAGCCGTTCGATCTGGGGGCGCTGGTGGATGCGGTGGGCATTGCTGCGGAGGCGCGCGCCCGGGTCAAGGGCCTCGCGTTTCGCCTCCAGCGACCGGAACCCTTGCCGCGCCCGTTGCTGGGAGATGGTCGGCGGGTTCGCCAGATGCTTGAGAATCTCATCGACAACGCCGTCAAGGTGACTACGCGTGGCTCCATCTCTCTCGATCTTGAGCACGTGGACACGCGCGGGGCCTTCATTGGCCTGCGCTTTGTCGTGAGCGACACCGGCCCGGGATTTGACGACGCGGCACGCGACAAGCTTTTCAAGGCTTTCAGCCGCATCGATGACAGCATCGAAGGCACGGGGCTGGGCCTCAACATCGTGCGCAAGTTTGCCCGGATGATGGGCGGCGAAGCCGGCTGCGCCAGCGAGCCGGGGCAGGGGGCTTCGTTCTGGTTCACGCTGCGCCTGAAACTGGCGGAAGCTGTCGTGCAGGTGCCCGAAATCTGTGAACCCGCGCCGCTCATTCCCGCGCAGTCGCGCTTGCCCATTCTCGTGGTGGATGACAATGCCACCAACCGCATGATCCTCAGCGCCATTCTGGAGCATTTCGGCTATGGTTGCATCGAGGCGGCCAGTGGCGAAGCCGCGCTGGCGCTCCTGGCGGACCGCGCCGTCGCCGCTGTGATGATGGACCAGACGTTGCCCGGCATCAGCGGAGTCGAGACGCTGGAGGCGATCCGGCGCATGCAGGGCCCCACGGCGACAGTCCCGGTCATTCCCGTAAGCGGGCGCGTGGGCGCGGCCGATCGCGAGGCATTCGCCAGTGCCGGTGCCAATGGCTTCGTGGAGAAGCCCGTGAGCGCGCGGGCGATCATGGAAGCGCTGCAACTGGTCGAGCCCCAGCGCGAGGCGCGGGAACGGTCGGCGGCATGACGCAACAATCACGCACGCTCCCGGTGGACTACCGGCGGTAAAGCAGCGTCTGGTTGCCGCCCAGATCTGTCAGTCCGAGCGGGCGTTGCTTCAGCAGGTGGCGCGCGTCGGGCAGCCGTTCGGGAAAACGCGCGAGGTATGGTTCGAGAAACACGAGCTTCGAGGGGGAGGGTGGCTTGTCGGTTTGCGTAGCCCCCGTCAGAGCAGCCATCGACGTGGGATCGGCGAGCGCCTTGACGGTCACATCCGCAATGCGATGCAGCGCGCCTGCGCAGGTCTCATAGGGCTTGGCTCCGCCCCGCGCCGTGATCTCCGCAAGGGGCATGAGGGCAGCCAGCGCATAGAGGTGATAATCCAGCGCCTTGGAGCCGCGCTCGAGTTCCAGCGGCAGCGCCCCTTCCGCCGTGGCCTGGCAGGCGACGAGGCGCAGCGAGTCCGCGCCCCAGGCGACCAGCTTGGCATCGCGGGCCACCACGCCCGCAGAGGCGACGGCCAACCCGGCCCAGGCCCGGTGATTGTTACGGGCGGCGCGCGGCATCTGCAGCGCGTCGAAGTAACCGCTGATGGCGAGCCCATGGCCCTTCAACCAGAGGCGGACCAAATCCATATCCGCTTGACGCTCCCCGAGCGCGGGCTCCACTTGCATCAGAGCCGCCGAGAGTCCGGCCACCGTCGTTGCCGATTTGAACCACGATGTATGGCTTGCCCGCTCGCTGAATGCGCCATTCCTGGCCCAATGCACCAGATGATCAAGTGCGCAGTGCGCGGCGCTCATGCGTCCTGTGCGCTGATAGTCATTTGCGGCCTTCACCACATCGCCCATGAAGGCTTTGACGGGCGCCATCGCTTCGGAAAATGCCGCTTCCGCTGCACTGTCCACCGTGTCGCGGCGGCTGCCCGAGGCCGGTCGGGCTGCCCCGTATTTGGAGGGCAGATCAAGGCCGATGACGGGCTCGCTCAAAGGCGCGCAAGGGCGGCTCGTTGCCTTTATATCGGGCAAACGCGTGCTGAAGGGGGGGAGATAATCAACAGCCAGCGTGGGCGTCGCGCCCAGAATGAGAGCCATGCAGGTGAGCAGCATTTTCATAGCATCACCTTAGGCCGTGAACTCATAAAAAGAGGGCCATTTTTTGCCGCCTGCTCCTTGCAAACCGGACGGTTGACGGCGGATCAGCCAACAAAACCTGATCTTCCCATTCCCTCGCGTCAAATATCCCTCCTTTTATGAGTTCACGGCCTAGGATCACGACTCTTTACATTGTCTCTCCTCAGTCGCCGCGCAGGATTTCCACCAACGGACGACGACCGACGATTTCGCCCGATTGCACGTCGATGACGAGCCGCCAAGGCACATTGTGGTGCACGCTGCGCTGCACGCCGGTCACGATGACCATCTGGCCCTTGCGCCGGGCATCGTCGGAAAGAACGAACCCATCGCGCTGCAGATTGCGCTGAAGGCGCGCAACATCCGTATCGGGCGCAACGCCAGCCAGTGGAAAGCTGACGGGAAGGGGCACGGCTTCCGCCGCACGGGGGCGATTGGCCACGAGCGCGATGCCGACAAGGATCGCGCCGACCACCAGCAGCAGCCGGATGACGGTGGCCAGCAGGCCATGGCGGGAAGAGGGTGCGGACATCATGGCGCAACCTGTAATGCCGCGAGCCTGAACATCCCCGTTCGCCTCCGTTCATCCCAGGTTTAAGGCCGCGCGGCGTGTGCCAGAAATGGTCCGGATGCGTCGGCTTCGCCCCCTTGAAAAGGCAAAATCCACTTCCCAACTCTGCATCACCGCAGGCCATATTGGCTGCGGCCACCGCCCGGAACGGTTGTCATGCGCGCCCCAAGCGGCATGGAAACGTCTCCAGGCAGACCGAAAACCGCATCGTCGCTTCAAGGAAGGACCCTGATATGCGTCATTTTGACTTGTCTCCCTATCACCGCACCACAATCGGTTTCGACCGGCTGTTCTCCCTGCTGGATCAAGCCACAAGCGGGCAGGACGCTGCCGCCGCCCCGAGCTATCCGCCCTACAACATCGAGCGGACGGGTGATCATGCCTACCGCATCACGCTCGCTGTGGCAGGCTTCACGGATGAGGAAATCAACATTGAACAGGCCGCCAACACCCTGACTGTGAAGGGTGTGAAGCAGCCACCTGCCGAGGTTGAGGTTCGCGACATCCTGTTTCAGGGCATTGCCGCACGCGCCTTCGAGCGCCGGTTCCAGCTCGCCGACTATGTGACGGTCACCGGGGCCACGCTGGAACACGGTCTGCTGCATGTGGATCTGGTGCGCGAGGTGCCCGAGGCGATGAAGCCACGCACCGTCAGCATCGGTCAGAAGCAGGCGTCAGGCAAATCCAAGCCCAAGGCGATCACGGCTGTCGCCGCCTGATCACGTCATCCATCAACAGTGGAAAAGGGCACCCTCGCGGTGCCCTTTTTCTCATTCAAGCGGCGCCACCGGCACCATCGGAGCAAGGGCCGGCGCGGGCCCCCGCGGCGCTGACGGCGGCGCATCAAGCTCTGCAGGCGGCGGCAGCATATCGATCCGGCGCGGCTGCACGGCGGCCTGGGGCGGCTTGGGTGCCAGCGGCGGCGCAGTGACAGCCTTTGGGTTCTGGATCAGCGGCTGGGGTGGCAACATGGGTTCGCGGCGCACGACTGTGGGCTTGTCCGGCGTGGCGCGGGTCTGCGTGGCGGTATCCGGCACGGCCTGGCGCACGGCCGGTGCCACGGCGGGCGTGCGCGCCTGAGCCACCTGCTCGCGCGAGCGCGAATCCGGGCTGCGCGGCTCCGGGCTGCCCGGCAGTTGCACGGCGCGCAGCACGCGGCCCGAGAAACTGTCGATCGTCAACCGTGCGCGCCGCCCGTTGCGGTCGGTTGCGCTGACGACCGCGAAATCATCGCCGTAGACCGGGCGGGAGACGTGGGTGAAGCCGTGGCGTGCCGCAACCTGAGCGATCTCGCGCGGCGACAACTCGTCCATGATCACCGGCGGGCGGTAGGTGCTGGCGAACCACTGAGCCGATGCGGGTGAAGCCACGAGCATCAGGCTGCAGGACACGAACAGCGCCTGGAGGGCAGCCGTGCGGAGTGAGGACACGCGAGAAGCCATGGAAATCTCCGGTTGAGTGAGACACACAACACCGAAGGCGCTGAATTGCGCCTGAACAGGGTGAACGATGTGTTTCCGACCCTGAAATTGCGGCAGGGTAAAGGCGTGAGTCACCACTCCTGCGTGATCGCCATGGAATGGAGCGCTTCACCAATGCGCCGCCGTGTGGCTTGGGTCGTGCCTTCGGGCAGGGCATCCAGCGGAAAGAAACCCGTCTCGACAATCTCGCGGTCCGGCACATGGGGGGCGGACTGGTCGAAATTCCGAACCACATACACCGCCACGTGATCGCGCGCGGAAGCCCGGCGGTTGAGATAAACGCCCAGCAATACAACCTGTCCGGTCAGCGTGATGTTGCCCTCTTCGCCGAGTTCCTTGGCCAGCGCCTCTTCCAGCGTTTCCCCGGCCTCCACCCCGCCGCCCGGCATGTGCCAGCCCGGCACATAGGAATGGCGCACGAGAAAAATGCGGTTGTCTGGCGTCAGCACTAGGGCGCGCACACCAGAGTCATGCCCCGCGTGAAGCGCGCAAGGGTCATGAACACCCGCTGCGCCAGCTTGAACGGCAGGCTCGGCTTGTGTGATTCGTGCAGATCGCTCATCCAAACAACATAGAAGCGGCGAGTGGTCCTGCCGAGGGCCAACCAGCCGCTTGACGCTTCCGCGGAACCCGCACAAAAGCCGGATCATGAGCGAATTGACTGCAATTGAAACCGATCTCATGTCCCGCGTGGCTGCGGCCGCCGATGAGGCAGAACTGGAAGCCGTGCGCGTGGCGTCCCTGGGCAAATCCGGCACCATCTCCGGTCTGCTTGCCTCGCTGGGCAAGATGCAGCCCGAGGAGCGCAAGGCGGCAGGCGCGGCCTTCAACGCCCTGCGGGACCGCGTGCAGCAGGCGCTGGCCGCCCGCAAGGAGATGCTGGGTTCCGCTGCCTTGGATGCGCGGCTGGCTGCCGAGCGCGTGGATATTTCATTGCCCGTGCGTGACAGCGCGCTGGAGATGGGGCGCATCCACCCCATCAGCCAGGTGATCGACGAACTCACCGCCATCTTCGCCGACCTTGGCTTTGCGGTGGCGGAAGGCCCCGACATCGAGACGGATGACCTCAACTTCACCAAGCTGAACTTCCCCGTCGGCCATCCGGCGCGCGAAATGCACGACACCTTCTTCTTTGCGCCGGACGAGACCGGTGCGCGCAAGCTGCTGCGCACACATACCTCTCCGGTGCAGGTGCGCACCATGCTCAGCCAAGCCCCGCCCATCCGCGTCATTTGCCCCGGCCGCACCTACCGCTGTGACAGCGACCAGACGCACACGCCCATGTTCCACCAGGTGGAAGGCCTCGTCATCGACAAGAGCGCCAACATGGCCCAGCTTTTCTGGGTGCTGGAGGAGTTCTGCAAGGCGTTCTTTGAAGTGAAAAACGTCAAGATGCGCTTTCGCCCCTCGTTCTTCCCCTTCACGGAACCCTCGGTGGAGGTGGATATTCAGTGCCGCCGCCAGGGCGGCGAGATCCGCTTCGGCGAGGGCGACGACTGGCTGGAGATTCTCGGCTGCGGCATGGTGCACGCCAATGTGCTGCGTAACTGCGGCCTCAACCCCGACGAAGTGCAGGGCTACGCCTGGGGCATGGGCATCGACCGCCTCGCCATGCTGAAATACGGCATGGCCGACTTGAGGCCATTTTTCGAGGCAGATGTGCGCTGGATGCAGCACTATGGCTTCCGCCCGCTCGATCTGCCGACACTGGCGGGGGGATTAAGTGGCTAATGCAAAGCATGGGGCTCCGCAACGGCTGCCATGTGCCGGAAAAAGGCCGATTTCACGGTCTGATCGACATTTCGGCTCATGGTGTCAGGAGGGAACCCATGGGCTTGACGGATGTTGTGCATGCCGGGACACGGAGTTCAGTATATGGCGAAAGAACCTCGAAGCGGTGATGCGGTCAGTTGGAAAAGCGCGGGTGGGGAAGCCCATGGCAAGGTCATCAAGAAGGTGACCAAACCGGTCCAGATCAAGGGTCACAAAGCCGCGGCCTCCAAGGAAAATCCACAATTCGTTGTCGAAACCGACGAAGGCAAACGTGTGGTCCACAAGGCCGCGGCCCTCACCAAAGAGTGAGCCGACTGGAAGGTGCTTGAAGGCATTTCCTTGGTGTCATTCCGGGATCGCGGAAGGCGAGGCCCGGAATCCAGTCTTTTTCTCATAGCCCTGCAAATCTGGATTCCGGGCTCCGATTACGCGGCCCCGGAATGTCAGGGAGCCTCAGCTCTTCAAATACGCTGCGCCCGCCACCACAATACCGGCCAGCACCAGCACGGCACCTACAAACAGCAGCGCGAATTTGAGCCGTGTCTTGCCTGCGCTGCGCGCCACGGCGGCCTCATCCAGCCTCGGAAAGGCGCGGATCAATTTGCGGATGGCCTGGCCCTCGTCCAGGTCCACCACCGCGCCCGCCGCCACCAGCAAGCCGCCGATCAGCGGCACCCAGGAGGCGAGTGACCAGCCTGATTTATGAATCCCCGCCGACAGCCATGCCCCCATGGCCGCGCCTGTAAGGCCGTATCCGATGATGAAGGGCAGCTCCAGCCGCGTCTGGGTCCGCAGGTAATAGCGCCGCCCCTCTTCGCCCAGCAGCGCGAGATAATGCTTGGCCTCCTGGGCGGTGTAGCCGAACAGGCGCATGTCGAGCGCCGGCCCTCCGGAGGCATTGAGTCCAAGCCTGCGAACGGCGAGGCGCAGCTTCTGCCCCACCCAGAGCATGAGGATGCCACCGACGATGAGAAAGTAGAACGAGCGTTGCATCGAAGCGCTTTAGCGCGGTTTTCGGGCCGCGCCTACATGCCCTGTCCTATACCGGCATGTTGTCGATGAGCCTGGTCGTTCCCAGCCTGGCAGCGGCCAGCACGCGCAGCGGCCCTTCGGCCAGCCCGTTGACGGGTGCCAGCGTGGCGGCGTTGCGCACGGCCACGTAATCCACAACGAAGCCACCTGTTTCGAGTGCTTGCAGCGCGCGCGCTTCCACAACGCCGATGTTGTCTCCCGCGCGCACCTCTGAGGCGGCACCCTTCAGCGTGGCAGGCAAAAGCACAGCGGCGGCGCGGTCGGCGTCCGAGAGGAAAACATTGCGCGACGACAGCGCGAGGCCGCCCCTCTCGCGCACGGTGGGCGCCCCGGCGATGGTGACGTCAAGGTCGAGATCACGCGCCATCTGCTTGATCACGAGCAGTTGCTGGTAATCCTTCTCGCCGAAAATCGCGGTATCCGGGCGGCACTGGGTCAGCAGCTTGGCCACAACCGTCGCGACACCATCAAAATGCGTGGGGCGAAAACGATCCTCCAGTCCCGCCTTGGCCGGGCCACCAAGGGTTACGGTGGTGGCGAACCCATCGGGATAAATCTCGGCTGCGCCGGGGGCATAGACCGTATCGGCATGGGCCTCGACCAGCTGGGCGCAATCCGCATCGAAGGTGCGCGGATACTTCGAGAAATCCTCTGTCGGCGCGAACTGGGCCGGGTTGACGAAGATCGAGACGATGACCTTCGCACCGCGCCGCCGCGCCATCTTGACCAGGCTGATGTGCCCTGCGTGCAGCGCCCCCATGGTGGGCACCAGCGCGATGCGCGCGCCGTCACGCCGCCATGCCGCCACCTGCTTTCGCAGGCCTTCGACCGTTTCGACCAAACCAATTCCGTGCGGTCCGCGTTGCGGCATCGCTTAACCCCGATTTTTATGTGAATTTCATGCGTGATTTTTTGCAGCGCAGCAACGTCCTTGCCATGGTCTCTTTGCGAAAAAACCGTTTGACAGGAACATAATAAGAACAATATTGAGCCCGCGCCGAGATCATCGCGCATCGGTGTGGACAATGCGACGCCGCGTTCGCCACGGGCTGCCAAGACGTCTATGGTGGGTTCAGGACCAATGTGGAGGCCATCATGGCTGGCAGTGTGAACAAGGTGATTCTGGTGGGCAATCTGGGTGCGGACCCGGAGGTGAGGCGCATGGGCAGCGGCGAGCCCGTCGTCAACTTGCGCATCGCCACATCCGAGACCTGGAAGGACAAGCAGTCGGGCGAGCGCCGCGAAAAGACCGAATGGCACACGGTGGTGATTTTCAACGACGGCCTGGCCAAGATCGCGGAGCAATATCTTCGCAAGGGCAGCAAGGTTTACCTCGAAGGCTCATTGCAAACGCGCAAATGGCAGGACAAGACGGGGCAGGATCGCTACACGACCGAAGTGGTGCTGCAACGCTACCGTGGTGAAATGACCCTGCTTGACGGGCGTGGTGAAGGCGGGGGGCGTGACGCTCCTGCCATGGATGATCGCTCAAGCGCCGGTGATTTTGGCCGCTCCGCCCCCATGGAGCGCCGCCCTGCACCAGCCGGTGGTCGCAACGACATGGATGATGATATTCCATTCTGAGGAGCAGACCTGATGCGGTTCGACAGCGAGGCAATGACAGCAGGTCTTTCGGCCTGGGTGGCGGAGGAAAGCCCCTCTCATGATGCTGCCGCCGTCAACCGCATGCAGGACCATGTCATGGGGTTCTTTGCCGGATGCGCCGTGGACATCGAGCGCATCGCGGGCCGCGATGGCCTTGGCGACACGCTGAAAATCACCGCCGGGCCTTCCAACGGCCAAGCACCCATTCTGATGATGTCCCATGTGGATACGGTGCATCCGATCGGGACGCTGACACGCGACCTGCCGATCCGCCGCGACGGGGACAAGCTCTATGGCCCCGGCATCTACGACATGAAAGGCGGGGCGTATCTGGCCGCCGCGTCCTTCCGGCATGTTGTTGCGTCCGGTGGGCTGACACGTCCCGTGGTCTATTTGTTCACCCCGGACGAAGAGATCGGCAGCCCCACCACGCGTGCGCTGATCGAGGCCGAGGGTCGGCGCGCCGCAGCCGTGCTGGTGACGGAGCCCGCGCGCGACGGCGGACGCATCGTCACGGCACGCAAGGGTGTCGGGCGGTTTGAAGCCAGGCTGGAGGGCCGCCCCGCTCATTCGGGTTCGCGTCATGCCGATGGGCGCAACGCCATCCGCGAGGCGGCGCGGCAGATCACCTTCATCGAGGGGCTGACCGATTATCCGCGCGGCGTGACCACGACGGTGGCTGAAATTCGCGGCGGCACGGCGGCCAATGTCATCCCCAAGGATTGCTGGTTCTCCATCGATCTGCGCGTCACGAACGCCGAGGATGGTGCCTTTTTCGCCGACATGATCCGCAGCTTGCAGCCTCATGATCCGGACGTGAAGCTGATGATCACGGGTGGCATGAACCGCCCGCCCATGCCCAGAACGCCCGCCAATGCGGGGCTGTATGCGCATGCCGTGAAGGTGGCGGCAGCGTTTGGTCTGGATCTGGTTGAAACCACCATGACCGGCGGTGGATCGGACGGCAATTTCACCGCTGCACTGGGCGCGGCCACCCTGGATGGGCTGGGCTGTGACGGTGACGGCGCACACACGCTGCACGAGCATTGCTATGTCTCGTCGCTTGGCCCCCGTGCCGAGTTGATGGCACGGTTGCTCGAAACGCTGTGAATCAGCCCCTCAACGTCGCGCCGATTTTCTTCGCCACTTCCGCCACGATGCGGGCGGCAATGGCCTCGATTTCCCCATCCGTCAGCGTCTTGTCTTTGGGCACGAGGGTCACTTCAACACCCAGCGATTTCTGGCCAGGCATGACGCCCTTGCCCTCATAGATATCGAACAGCCGCACATCCCCAATGAGCGCGCGTTCAGCGCCCCGCGCCGCTTTGAGCACATCATCGGCCCGTATGGTCCGGTCCACCAGAAAGGCGAAATCGCGTACCAGGGGTTGCAGACTGGAGAGTTCCAGCTTGGGTTTCATCTTCGTCGCCTTGGCTTTGGGGGCAGGCAGGGCATCGAGCATGATTTCAAAGGCCACGACGGGGCCATCGACCCCCAGCGCCTTCAACGTGGCGGGATGCAACTCGCCAAAGCACCCGATGCCACCATTGGGACCGAACTGCAGCGTCGCCGAGCGGCCCGGATGCAGGAAAGCGGGGCCGCCTTCCACCACCTGCAAGCCCCCGGTGGGCACGCCGAGGCTGGCCAGCAGCGCCAGCGCATCCGCTTTGGCGTCGAACACATCAGCCGCAGCGTTGCCCGTCCAGTGGCGGCCCGTTCCGGCAGCTGAAGCCAGGCCGCGCCGCAGGCCGGTCGCCACGATCTTCTGCTCGGTCTCGCCGTCGCCTTGAAAAATCTGGCCCACCTCAAACAGCGCGAGATCGCCCGTGCCGCGGTCCACATTGCGCTGGGCCGCCGTGAGCAGGCCCGGCAGCAGCGAGGGCCGCATGTCGGACAGATCGGAAGCGATCGGGTTGGCGAGCTTGAGGCGCGGGGCCGCCGCCTCGCTGCGGCCGAAAAGTCGGGCCTGCTCGGACGAGATGAACGACCAGGTCACCGCCTCCATCATGCCGCGTGCGGCCAGCGTGCGCTTCGCCAGGCGTGTGCGCTTTTGCAGCAACGTCAGCACGGGGCCATTGACGGCGGTTTGCGGTGGCAACGGGTGCGGCGTGATGCGCTCGAGGCCCGTGATTCGGATGATTTCCTCCACCAGATCGGCCTTGCCCTCCACATCCAGACGCCACGAGGGCGGCGCCACTTTCACATGGTCATCCTTGCCTGAGACCCAGAAGCCGAGCGCGTTCAGCACGGCTTTCTGCTCGGAGGGGCGCAGGTCAAGGCCCGTGAGGCGGCGCGTTTCACTCCAGGGAAAATCGATGATGCGGTCATGGGTCGGCACATCGCCGGCGATGACGAGATGGGAAGGAACGCCGCCGCACAGTTGCATCACCATCTGAGTGGCCAATTCGCAGCCCGGAATCATGAAGGCCGGGTCCACGCCCCGTTCAAAACGATAGCGTGCATCGGTGATGATGCCCAGCTTGCGCCCGGTCTGTGCGATGTTGGGCGCATCCCACAGCGCGGATTCAATGAGCACATTGACCGTGCTGTCATCGCAGCCGGATGCCGCGCCACCCATGATCCCGGCGATGGATTCCACGCCGTTGTCATCGGCGATCACCATCATGCCCGCGTCGAGCGTATAGGTCTTGCCGTCAAGACCCGTCACCTGTTCGCAATTGGCCGCGCGGCGCACCACAAGGTGGCCCTTCACCTTGTCTGCGTCAAACACATGGAGCGGGCGGCCGCGATCAAAGGTCATGTAGTTGGTGATGTCCACCAGCGCGTTGATGGGGCGCAGGCCGATGGCCTTCAACCGCGCCTGCATCCAAGCGGGCGAGGGGCCATTCTTGACGCCGCGCACCAGCCGCAAGGCAAAGGCGGGGGCAAGAAACGCTTGTTCCGCCGGCAGATCGAGCTTCACCCCGACAGGGCAATCGAACTGGCCATGGATGCCCTTGGGCTCGCCGCCCTTGAGCCTGCCGCTGCCAGCCGCCGCCAGATCGCGCGCGATGCCATGGATGGAGGTGCAGTCGGGCCGGTTCGGCGTGAGGTTGATTTCGATCACGGGGTCGAGCGCTGTCATGCCGGAGGCTGCCAGCCACTGCGTGTAGGGCACGCCGACAGGCGCATCCGCCGGGAGATCGATGATGCCGTCGTGATCATCCGAAAGCTGCAGTTCCGCCGCCGAGCACAGCATGCCGCCCGACTCCACGCCGCGGATCACGCCTTTGCCGAGCGTGATGTCCTTGCCGGGAATGTAGGTGCCGGGCGGGGAGAACACGCTCTTCATGCCGGTGCGGGCGTTGGGTGCCCCGCAGACCACCTGCACGGGATTTCCGCTGCCCGTGTCCACCAGGCAGACGCGCAGACGGTCCGCATTGGGGTGAGGCCTGGCCTCGATCACATGCGCGATGGTGAATCCGCTGAGCTTGGCTGCCGGATCATCCAGCGCTTCGACCTCCAAGCCAATGCGGGTCAGCGTGTCGGCAATGCGCTCGACCGGATCATCGGTTTCGAGATGGTCCTTGAGCCAGGCGAGCGTGAATTTCATGGTGCGAACTCTGAGGTAGGGTCCCATGCGCGGGCGCGCGGGACGAGAAAGATCTGGTCGTGGGCATAGGACGCCGCGCGCTGGCGATCAACGGCGAATGCAGCCGCCAAGCCCGCGCGCCAACGCCCTACTGAAACGCCACTTCGCTGAAGCTGCGCAGCTTGCGCGAATGGAGCTGCGCCGGCTTGAGCGCGCGCAGTTTTTCCAGCGTGCGCAGGCCGATGGCGAGGTGTTGGTCCACCTGGCGGCGGTAGAAGGCCGAGGCCATGCCGGGCAGTTTGAGCTCACCGTGCAGCGGCTTGTCCGAGACACACAGCAGCGTGCCGTAGGGCACGCGAAAGCGATAGCCGTTGGCGGCAATGGTGGCACTCTCCATGTCAAGCGCGATGGCACGCGACTGGCGGAATTTTTCGTCCAGCTCCGCCTGGCCGCGCAGCTCCCAGTTGCGGTTGTCGATGGTGACGACGGTGCCCGTGCGCATCACGGTCTTGACCTCGTAGCCGGGCAGGCCGGTGACATCCGCGACGGCTTCCTCCAGCGCCACCTGCACTTCGGCCAGTGCGGGAATGGGCACCCACACCGGCAGATCCGCATCCAACACATGGTCCTCGCGCACCTAGGCATGGGCCAGCACGTAGTCGCCGAGGCGCTGCGAGCCGCGCAGGCCGGCGCAGTGGCCCAGCATCAGCCAGGCATGGGGGCGCAGCACGGCGATGTGGTCGGTGATCGTCTTGGCGTTGGATGGCCCCACGCCGATGTTGACCATCGTGATGCCGGCGTGCCCGGGGGCTTTGAGGTGATACGCCGCCATCTGCGGCATGCGGGGCAGGGGCGTCCCCGTGCCGGTTGTTTCGCCTGACTGCGTGATGATGTTGCCCGGCTCCACGAAGGCCTCGTATCCCTCGGCCCGCGCCGCGATCTGCTGCCGCCCGTGGACGATGAAGGCATCGATGTAGAACTGGTAGTTGGTGAAGAGCACGAAATTCTGGAAATGCTCCGGCTGCGTGCCGGTGTAATGCGCCAGCCTTTGCAGCGAATAATCGGTGCGCGGCGCGGTGAAATAGGCCAGCGGCTCGGCCCCCGTTTGCGGCAATGGGCTGCCGTTGACGATGGCGTCGTCCATCACGCCAAGGTCAGGCACATCGAAGGCATCGCGCAGCCAGATGTCGAAATCGCGGCCCATCGTACCTTCCACATGCATGCCGACCGGAAACGCGAAATGCACGGGCATCGGCACGTCCGAATACCCGATCTCGATCGGACACGCGTGGTTGGCGAGAATGAGGGACAGCTGCTGCGTAAGATAGCTCTCGAAGATGTCGGGCCGCGTGATCGTGGTGGAATACCGCCCGGGCTGGCCGAGAAATCCGTAGGAGAGGCGGCTGTCGATCTGCGGATAGCCAGGAATGGTCACCGCCACATAGGGATAATAGGCTCGCACGTGGTTGGCTGGCCGATTCCCCTTGATGAATCGATCAAAGGCCGCGCGCAGGTGCCCCGTCGCCGCCTCGTACAACTCGGTCAGATGCGCCACTGCAGCGGCGGCCGTTGGAAAGAACTGGATATCGGTCTTGGGCGATTCGGGAAAATGCAGCAGCTTGGTCATGCGGCAGATCATGCAACGCACCTGCATGGTTCTTCAAGCGTCGCCGATGCGCAAGGTCAGCTAAATGCATTGTCCAGCGCAGACATCGCGGTGGCCCCGTTGACCTCGATCGCGCGCAGCGGATCACCATAGGTCCGGCGCGCGGGCGTCAGGCCGACCTGCAGCATGATCCTGCGCTCGATGCTGACCGCATTGTCCTCGATATCGCGCACGCCGTTTCCATCACGGTCCGCGACGAGGTTGGTGTTGTCGACGATCCGCCCATCGGGATTGGCGCGTGTGCGTGTCTTGGAACGCTCTTCGGCAAATTGCTGGGCGTGGCGCAACTCATGGGCCAGCACAACCCACGGCGGAGAAATGCCGTTCGTGCCGACGAAAGCCGTCGTCGGATCCCATTTCACGTCATCGAAGTTGCGCGCATTGAGTGGGTTCAAGCCACCTTTGCCGTCAGGGCGGCCCAGTCCCGAGCTCTCGGCACGGGTCGCCTCGTTCTCGCGGTTGTTGTTGAGCTGAACGACCACGGGAAGGCCCTTTGACCCGGCGAGGTCACGTAGCAGCCTGCGGCCTGTGGAGGATTTTTCCATGGCGGCGATGGCGTTCGTGACATCGCGCTGCTGCATGCGCGCATCGACGCCCTTGTCGCCCAGAAAAATGATCTCGCCGTATGTGGCGATGACGGGGCGGCCATCTGCGCGGGCCTGATCGAGTGTGCGTGAAAGGTCCGTATAACCCGGCTTGCCGTCCAGAGCCGGCGCCCGGTCGCCGGAGGAAGGCTGCCACGCCTCGCGGGCGGTGCGGTCGGCGGCGGCACTGGCCTTGAATCCGGTAAGAACGCGCGGTGCCTCGGAGCCGCTTTCGCGGGTTGCGAACAGTCCCGAGACGTTCATCGCGGACCGCGAGAACTGTGAGCTCTGGAACAGCGAAACCTGCTGGCGTTGCACCTGGGCGGGGCTGGGCAAGCTCACATCGCGGCTAAACGCACCCATTAGGTCTCGGCTGCGCCAGAGATCCGAGGCCAGAAACGTGTCGGCTGAGCCAAAGGAGGTGGATGAAGACGCCATGTGTATCCCTATTCAATAAAACGGATACACTGTATCAAAATAACGGTCAATATCAGTTTATGGAATTTTTAGCGGCGTTAAGGCAGATCCTCCGCACAGGCGCTTTGCCTTTTTTAAAGCGGCGCCATCATGTGGCGCCGCAGATCAGCATTGTTCATTTCTTGCGGTTCCTGGGAAATGACACCGCATCCGGCACGCGCACAAGGGTGAAATCCTCGTCGTATTTCGTGCGTGCGGGTGGGCGTCCGATCTCGCGCAGGATGCGGTTCTCAATGTTGGTCGCATCGTCCTCGATGTCGGCAATGCCGTTGGGCCGCTTGGAATTGCCCGCACCGCGCGCATCCGTCTCCCAGCTCTTGAAGCTCTGGATCATGCCGTCGGGATAGGTTTTCGAAACGTTGCGGTCGCGCAGTGCATTGAATTGCTTTTCATGCTGCAACTCGTGGCCAAGGATGAGCCAGGGCGGGGCGGTGCCATTTCTGGAAGCCATGCCGACCGTGGGGTCCCAATCGATGCGGTCATAGTTTGCGGCATGGACGGCCAACTGCTGCGGCTTGCCGTTTTTACCCTGCACGGTGATCTGCGTTTCGGCAGGTTGCGTCTCGGCGTTTCCGGCAGTGTTGAGCGTGACAAGCATGGGCAGCCCCTTCTTGTCGGCGATGCCATCGACCAGATCGCGGCCCGTGGGCGATTCCCGCAGCTTGGCGATGGCAGCGCTGACATTGCGCTGCTGCGTTGCCATGGGTGTCTTGCCATCGCCGAGGAAAATCATCTCGCCGTAGGTTGCGACGACGGATTTGCCGTTTTTGCGCGCATCTTTCAGCGTGTCTTTCAAGGATGTGTAGCCGGGGTCCTGCTCGTCTGCCGGAGCCCTCATCGCCGCTGGCGGGTGCCAGGCTTGGTTGGCAATCCGATCCGCTGCGACGTTGGCATCGGCGCCCGTCAGCAGTTTCTGCGGCGCGGCATTCATCTTTGACAGCCCGAACGCAGTGCCTGGCTCGCCCCGGGATATCGTACCCGTCCCTGTCAATGGCGCCGTTGTGGCCAGGGCACTCCCGCTGGCGAATGAGGCTTTCACGAATGAACTGAAGCTTATCTCCCCGCCGGTCTGCGCGCCGCGCTGTGGAGAATCAGATCGCCCGATGGATAATGTGGTCTCGTCACGTCCAGACATAAATACCTCGCATAAGTACTTTATAATGAATTAACGTTTTGTCAAAAGGGATAAATCAGATTTATCGGAAACACGGCCGGCCAACCGTTCACTGTCGCTCAGCTGCGCTTCAGCACGAACACGGCCTGCTCGCCAAAAAGGTTCCAGAACCACCACGGCGCGGTGAGGCGGATGACACGTCCTGCCGCGTTCAGCGCCTGCGCGCGCTCCATCTGGGCGCCGATTTCGCCCACGAGGTCCACGAAATCGCGGATCGTGCAAAAATGGATATTGGGCGTGTCGTACCACGTATCCGGCAGGTTTTCCGTCACCGGCATACGACCCTTGAACACCAGATCGCGCCGCACTTTCCAGTGTCCGAAATTGGGGAACGAGACGATGGCGCGCCGCCCCACGCGCAGCATCTGTTCGAGCACTTGGCGCGGGTTGCGCGTGGCCTGGATGGTCTGGGAGAGAATGACGTAATCAAACGAGTCATCCGGGTAATCGCGCAAATCCGCATCCGCATCGCCCTGGATCACGGCGAGCCCGCGCGCCACGCAGCGCGCCACGCCCTCCTTGGAGAGTTCAATGCCCCGCGCGTCCACGCCTTTGCCGAAGGTGAGCAGGTCGAGCAACGCGCCGTCGCCGCAGCCCACATCGAGCACGCGGCTGCCCGGGTCCACCATGTCGGCGATCATCAGGAGGTCGACACGCGCGCCGGGACCGGAGGAAAGGTGCGGATCAGAGACGGTCATGGCCATGAAGCTCTCTCCCTTCTCCCCCTGCGGGAGAAGGTGGCCTGCAAAGCAGGTCGGATGAGGGGGCTCGCTGAGCGAGCATTTCGACATTCAAAAGAGCTGAGCCGGGAGAGGATGACTGGCACCAATCCCCTCATCCGGCCTTCGCAGACGCGAAGTCCACCTTCTCCCGCAAGGGGAGAAGGAAGGAGATAAAGCGCACTCAATTTAACCCTCGCGCTTTGGCCGCCGCCGCCACAAACCCACCAAGCGTGGCGAAGAACTCCGGCTCCTCCAGCAGGAAAGCATCGTGGCCCTTGTCCGTGTCGATTTCCACAAACGACACCCGCGCGCCCGCCGCATTGAGCGCGTGCACCACAGCGCGGCTGTCCGTGGTCGGAAACAGCCAGTCCGAACTGAAAGAAGCCATGCAGAAGCGGGTCTTGGAGCCCGCGAAGGCCCGCGCCAGCACACCGTCGTGGTCGGCGGCGAGATCGAAGTAATCCATCGCGCGGGTGAGGTAGAGATAGCTGTTGGCGTCAAAGCGCTCCACGAAACTGGAGCCTTGATGGCGCAGGTAACTCTCCACCTGAAAATCCGCATCGAAGGTGAAGGTCGGCGCGGCGCGATCCTGCAAATTGCGGCCGAATTTGCGCTGCAAAGCTGGCTCGGAGAGATAGGTGATGTGCGCGGCCATACGCGCCACGCCGAGGCCTTTTTCGGGCCGCTTGCCTTGCTCGCGGTAGCGTCCGGCCAGCCAATCGGGGTCTGCCATCACGGCTTGGCGGCCGACTTCGTGAAAGGCGATGTTCTGCGCCGAATGCTTGTGCGCCGTGGCAATCGGCATGGCGGCAAAGACGCGCTCCTTGTAGGTCGCCGCCCATTCCAGCACCTGCATGCCGCCCATGGATCCGCCCAGCACCGCAAACAGTGTTTCGATGCCCAGGTGATCCACCAGCATGGCCTGTGCCCGCACCATGTCGCGGATGGTGACCAGCGGAAAATCGATGGCCCAAGGCTTGCCCGTCTCGGGGTTGAGCGAAGCGGGGCCGGTGGTGCCCATGCAGGCCCCCAGCACGTTGGAGCAGATGACGAAGTAGCGGTTCGTGTCGATGATCCGGCCCGGCCCGATCAGGGTTTCCCACCAGCCGGATTTGCCCGTGACGGGGTGCCCATTGGCCACATGCTGATCGCCCGTCAGCGCATGGCAGACCAGCACGGCGTTGGATTTGGCCCCGTTGAGCGTGCCGTAGGTGTTGTAGGCGATCTGGAGATGATTGAGTTTCGCGCCCGAATCCAGCACCAGCGGGTGATTCACGCCAAAACGCGCGACTTCGCTTGTCGGCGCATCGGCCTGCGCCGCAGGGTCAAGCAGAAGGGGGGAGCGGGCGTGTGACTTTGACAACTTGGACCTTTCTGAAGGCCGATGCGTTCTCTTTACAGAACGGCGCGCGACTTGTGAAGTGTGCTTGACGCAGCGCGCGCGGAGCGCAACGAGCTTTGCGCATGACTGTGCCGACAAAACCCATCCAGCTCTTCATTGATGCCGACGCGTGCCCGGTGAAGGACGAGGCATACAAGGTCGCCATCCGCCACGGTGTGAAAACATTCGTCGTCGCCAACAGTTTCATCCATGTGCCCAGAGATGTCCTGATCGAGCGCGTGGTGGTGGCCGCCGGGCCGGATGTGGCGGACGACTGGATCGCCGAACGCGCCGCGCGCGGGGCCGTTGTTGTCACCACCGATGTGCCGCTGGCGGCGCGCTGCGTGAAGGCGGGGGCGGATGTGATCGCCCCCAATGGCCGCGCATTCACAGAAGAATCCATCGGCATGGCGCTGGCCACGCGCAATCTGATGGATCAGTTGCGCTCTGCCGGTGGAATCACCGGCGGCCCACCGCCGTTTGGCCCCCGGGACCGCTCTGCCTTTCTCTCTGCGCTCGATCTGGCCCTCACGCGGTTGAAACGCGCCGGATTTGCGCCCTGACGCGCTTTATCCTCCATGCGCGCTTGCCAAAGCCGTGCATTTCCGCCATAGCCGCCGCTTCCCAATCGCCCGGCCAGTAATGGGCTGCCGCGGCGGTTGCGCGAACGTGTCAATCACATGCGCGGACTTTTCTTTGAGTCTGCCACAGCCAGGAAGAGTAAAATGCCCAAGCTGAAAACGCACTCGGGTGCGAAGAAGCGCTTCAAAGTGACGGCGGGCGGCAAGGTCAAGTACCAGCAGTCCGGCAAGCGTCACGGCATGATCAAGCGCACGAAGAAGCAGATCCGCGACCACCGCGGCACCAAGGTGATGTTCAAGACCGATGGCGATAACGTCATCTGGTATCGCCTGCCCGGCTCACGCTGACCGAACCCCGAGGAGAACTGAAAAATGGCTCGCGTCAAACGGGGCGTAACGTCCCACGCAAAACACAAGAAGACCCTCAAGGCCGCCAAAGGCTTTTATGGTCGCCGCAAGAACACGATCCGCACGGCCAAGGCGGCTGTCGATCGCGCCATGCAGTGGTCCACCAAGGATCGCAAGCTCAAGAAGCGCGATTTCCGGGGCCTCTGGATTCAGCGCATCAACGCGGCGGCCCGTGAGCATGGCCTCACATACTCGCAGCTGATCGGCGGCCTCACCAAGGCCGGCGTTGCGGTTGACCGCAAGATGATGGCGGCCATCGCCATGTCGGAACCGGCGGCCTTCGCGGCGATTGTGGCTCAGGCCAAAGCGGCTTGAGTTTCAAGGCGGCTTGAAATCGTTCGCTGTAGACAGATCAAGGCGCTCCGCTGGGGCGCCTTTTTTGTTTCCCGCCGCGCGACCATATTGATCACTGACAGGCGAGGCGGCGGGCGCTATAGCCTTGGCTATTGCTTTAGAGAACAGGTTTGTCCATGTCCGGCCTTGTCCGCTCCACCGATGGTCTGCACCCGCGCCGCAAGAAGATCCTCTTTCGCGCCTGGCACCGGGGCATGCGCGAGATGGATTTGATCATGGGTCGCTTTTTCGAGCACAACGCCGATACGATGAGCGAAGCAGACCTTGATGTATTCGAACTGCTGATCGAGGCCCCTGATCGCGATCTGCTGGCCTGGATCACCAACCGCGAGCCGGTGCCGATCAATTACGACACGGAGGTTTACCGCGCGCTCAAGGCCTTTCACTCCCATGACAAGCCCGTTCATGCCGATCCTTCGCGCGGTTGAGTGAAGTCACCCATCTCCATGCTTACTCCTGCACTGCTTCTGCCTCCACTGCTGCTTCAATCCGGCCAACCCTTCACCTTCGCCGAGGTGGCCGATGGCACGGAGGCGCTGGCCATTGCCGAGATCGCGCGCGGGCGTTTCAAGGCGGGCGTTGATGCGCCCGCGCTGGTGCTGGCGGTGGCGCGTGATGCGACACGCGCCCAGCACATCGAGGAGGGGCTGGCCTTCTTTGCGCCCGAGATCGAGGTGCTGTCGTTTCCCGCCTGGGATTGCCAGCCCTATGACCGCGCATCACCGAATGCCAGCATCGTGGCGCGGCGCATGGCGACGCTCTCCCGGCTGGTGCGCACGCGGGGCGGCGAGCGCCCGCGCGTCGTTGTCAGCACGGCCAATGCCGTGGTGCAGCGCGTGCCGCCCTTCAGTTGGGTCGCGGCGCAGGCCCTCGCCGCCAATCCGGGCAATGCGCTCGATCTGAATGACCTGATCAAATGGCTGGAGCACAACGGCTTTCAGCGCGCGACAACGGTGCGTGATGCGGGCGAATACGCCGTGCGCGGGGGCATTCTGGATTTGAACGCACCCGGGCTGCTCGGCCCGATCCGACTGGATTTCTTTGGCGACACACTGGAATCCATCCGCGTGTTCGATCCCGAAACGCAGCGCTCCACCGGCCAGCTGCGTGCATTGGAGCTGGTGCCGACCGCCGAATTCCAGATGACGAGCGAGGCGATCCGCCGATTCCGTCAGGGTTATCTCGCCGCCTTCGGAGCTGCCACCAAGGGCGATCTGCTCTATGAGGCGGTGAGCGAGGGGCGGCGCTTTTCGGGCATGGAGCACTGGGCCCCGCTGTTTCACGAGAAGATGAACCGCCTGCAGGATTATCTCCCGGAGGCCGTGACCGTGCTCGAATATCAGGCCGGCGACGCCATGCAGGAGCGCCTCGTGCAAGCGCAGGATTACTATGAGAGCCGCAAATCGGGCCTTGAATCGCTGACCGGCGGCGTGCCCTACAAGCCGCTGCCGCGCGCGGCGCTGTATTTCACCGACGACGAGTTGGCGGAGGGCCTGGCCCCTGCCGTGCGGCTCACGCCCTTCGCCGTGCCCGATGGCGGCAGAGGTAGTGACTCCCGGAAAGTGATTTCCCTCGCCGCGCGCAAGGGGCGCAGCTTTGCCGCCGAGCGGGGTGATGAAACCGTCAATGTGTTCGACGCCGCCGCAAGCCATGTGCAGGCGCTGCAAAAAGTGGGCAAGCGCGTGTTGCTGGCGGGCTGGTCGGAAGGGTCCGCCGAGCGGCTGGGCACGGTACTCGCGGATCACAAGTTGAAGGCGCACAAGCCCGTGGGTTCACTGGCGGCGGCCAAGAACCTGGGCGCGGGCGAGGTCGGCCTTGCGGTGCTGCCGCTGGAGGCCGGCTTCGAACTGCCGGATCTGGCTGTGCTGGCCGAGCAGGACATCCTGGGCGAGCGCCTGAGCAGCGGGCGCAAGACCACCAAGCGCGCCAAGGATTTTATCTCGGAGCTGTCCAGCATCGGGCAGGGCGACATCGTCGTGCATGTCAACCACGGCATTGGCCGCTTCATCGGGCTCAAGGCCGTGACGGCGCTGGGCTCGCCCCATGATTGCCTGGAGTTGCATTACCACAACGGCGACAAGCTGTTCCTGCCCGTCGAGAACATCGAACTGCTGTCGCGCTACGGCGGCGAGGACACGGAAGTCCAGCTGGATCGCCTCGGCGGCGGTGCATGGCAGGCCCGCAAGGCCAAGCTGAAGAAGCGCATCCGCGACATGGCGCGCCAACTCATCAAGATCGCGGCAGCGCGGCTCTTGCGGGAGGCCCCCAAGTTCGTGGCCAACGACAACAGCTATGCCGATTTCGTGGCGCGTTTTCCCTACGACACGACCGATGACCAGCAGGGTGCGATCGACGCCGTGCTGGATGACCTGGCCGCCGGCCGCCCCATGGACCGCCTCGTCTGCGGCGACGTGGGCTTCGGCAAGACGGAGGTGGCCTTGCGCGCGGCTTACGCCGTGGCACTGTCCGGCAAGCAGGTGGCTGTGGTCGTGCCCACGACGCTGCTGGCGCGCCAGCATTACCGCACCTTTGCCGACCGCTTCCAGGGCCTGCCCATCCGCGTGGCGCAGGCCTCGCGCATGGTAGGCTCCGCTGATCTCGCGGCCACCAAGAAGGGCCTGACCGATGGCACGGTGGACATCGTGGTGGGCACCCATGCGCTGCTGAGCAAATCCATCGCCTTCCGCGACATCGGCCTGGTGATCGTCGATGAGGAGCAGCATTTCGGCGTCAACCACAAGGAGCGCCTGAAGGAGCTGCGCGCCGAGGTGCATGTGCTCACGCTCTCCGCGACGCCCATTCCCCGCACGTTGCAACTGGCGTTGACGGGCGTGCGCGAGCTGTCGATCATTGCCACGCCGCCGGTGGATCGCCTCGCCGTGCGCACCTTTGTCACGCCGTTTGATCCGCTGATTATCCGCGAGGCCTTGCTGCGCGAACGCTACCGGGGAGGGCAGAGCTTCTATGTGGTGCCGCGCATCGAAGACCTGGGCACCGTGCGCGATTTTCTCGACAAGAACGTGCCGGAAATCCGCTACTGTGTCGGTCATGGCCAGATGGCCGCCACCGAGCTTGAGCAGGTGATGAACGATTTCTACGACGGCAAGTTCGATGTGCTGGTTTCAACCACCATCATCGAATCAGGCCTCGATATCCCCCGCGCCAACACGCTCATCGTGCACCGCGCCGACATGTTCGGTCTGGCGCAGCTCTACCAGATCCGCGGCCGCGTGGGCCGCTCCAAGACCCGCGCCTACGCGCTGTTCACGCTGCCCGCCGACAAGCCCGTGACCACGCAGGCCGAGAAGCGGCTGAAGGTGCTCCAGTCGCTCGATAACCTGGGCGCAGGCTTCCAGCTCGCCAGCCATGATCTCGATATTCGCGGCGCGGGCAATCTGCTGGGCGACGAACAGTCCGGCCACATCAAGGAGGTGGGCTACGAGTTGTACCAGCAGATGCTGGAGGACGCCGTATCGGCGCTGAAAGCCGGCGTTGAAGAACCCGATGAAGAGCCTTGGTCCCCCACCATCGTCACGGGCACGCCGGTGCTGATCCCTGAGAGCTACGTCACGGATCTTGACCTGCGCATGGGGCTCTACCGCCGCCTGGCGACGTTGGAGAACGAAACCGACATCGAGAGTTTTGCGGCCGAACTCATTGATCGTTTTGGCCCGCTCCCGCCGGAAGTTGACCTGCTCATGTCCATCGTGGCGATCAAGCAGCTCTGCCGCCGCGCCAATGTGGAAAAGGTGGAGGCGGGGCCGAAAGGCATCGTCGTCGCCTTCCGCGACAATTCCTTTGCACGCCCCGATGCGCTGGTGCGCTATGTGGCGGAGCGCGGCACCTTCGCCAAGGTGCGGCCCGATATGCGTGTTGTGTTCATCGGCGAATTTGAGAAACCAAGTCGCCGACTGCGCGAAACCCGCCGCCTCATGGGCGATCTGGCGCGTGTGGCGGAGGGGAAAAAGGTGAGTGCGCTCGCCTGAGCGCCCTCAATCTTCCCTTGGCAATCCCAGCCGGTACACCCCGCGAAAATCATCGGGGTCGGCGATCTTGCCCTTGCGCAAAATCACGAGCCTTCCTTCGCGCGCCAACTGCACCGCCACCATGCGCACGGGCTGCATCAGCGGCCCCCAGCCATCGGGGTGCTTGCCGCCCAGCGCAATCGCCACTTCGGAGGGGCAGAGGGTCTTCTCCAGCCCGCGCTCGGCAATGAGGCTCAGCATGGTGGTTTCGACAAGGTTCAGATCGGTGCTCATAGCCCGCTGATCGGCGTTTCGTTTCCCGGCGTCAAGCTTGCCCCAACGTGAGGCTTGCATGTTCCCGCCGCGTGGAGACAATGCGCAAGGAGAGAGTCGCCATGCCCCAGACCATCACGAAGGGATATAAAACCCTGCTTGCCGAGGCCGAGGCGGATGTCACGGTGCTGGGCGTTGAAGAGGTCAGCGCCATGGCAGGGCGCGCCGATGTGGTGCTTGTGGACATCCGGGATCCGCGCGAACTGGAACGGGAAGGGCGCCTGCCCGGCGCTTTTCATTGCCCCAGGGGCATGCTGGAATTCTGGATTGACCCCGAAAGCCCCTACGCCAAGCCCCTGTTTCAGGAGGACAAGACCTTCGTCTTTGTCTGCGCTGGCGGTTGGCGTTCGGCACTCGCCGCCAAGACGGCGCAGGACATGGGGCTCCAACCCGTCGCCCACATGACCGGTGGTTTTGGCGCCTGGAAAGCCGCAGGTCTGCCGGTGGAAGAGCCAAAACCCAGAGCCGACACGCCCCCCAAACCATGAGCGACATTCCCTATACGCCCTTCCGCCCCCGCCGCCGCTGGTATGAAGACCCGCGCCCGCTGAATTATGTCGTGATCGAGGCCAAGGCCGATGGCGGTGATGTGAACCGCAACGCCCTGCGCGCGCTGGCCGCGATTGCGCTCGATGATCGCGGCACGCGCATCGCGGCTTTTGGCACGGTGCTGCAATCTTTGGAGGGACGTCATTCCGACCCCAAGGTGCTCGCGCTTTACCGCGAACACCCGGATGCCTGGCGGATCAACACGGTGGACGCCCAGCCACCCCGCATGGCGATGCCGGCCTTCGTGGCCTGGGTGCAGGGCCTGCCCGGCCTGCCTGTGGTGGTGGCCGCGCCGCTGGCCCAGACCGGGCTATGGGTGGATGCCTACCTCCGGCGCTTCACGGGCCACGGCCTGGTGCGCGGCCCCTATGCGGGCGAGCCTTTGTTTGCCGGAGCCGGGCTTGATCTGGCCACTTTCGTCATGGGGGTGACGGGGCGGACCTATCAGGATTCGCAAATCCACCGCCTGCCGCCCGAATGGCGCGGCGACCGCATGGAGACCCACGGCGCACGGGCGGATGCCGAGATGCATGCCGATGTCCTGGCCACCATGCTGCGCCTGCGCCAGCAGCGGCGCGAATCCGGGCAGTAATTCGGCAGGAGCGTGATGTCATCACCGTTCTTGATAAGAGCCATCGCAACAACGCGCTGGATTGCGGCGTCTATTTTGCCACTCTGCGTGCCAATTCCGGAGCTGCATTGTGAATGATGTGACCATCCGCGCCGCTGCGCCATCCGATCTTGAGGCCTGGACCGCCCTCTGGCAGGGCTATGTGAAGTTCTACCGCAGCTCCGTCAGCGAGGAGATCACAACCGGAACATGGCGGCGCATTCTGGATCCCGCCAGTCCCGTCGAAGCGCTGGTGGCGGAGCGGGGCGGACAGGTGATCGGCATCTGCAACTATGTGCTGCACGAAAGCACCTGGGATACACGGCCCATCTGCTACCTGCAGGACCTTTATGTCGATCCCGCCTCGCGCGGCGGCGGCGCGGCCAAAGCTTTGATCCTGGCCTGCGAAGAGGTGGCGCGCGCCAAGGGCTGCTTCCGCGTCTACTGGCAGACGCAGGAGTACAACGCGCCCGCCCGCTCGCTCTATGACACCATCACGCCGCGTTCCTCCTTCATCGTCTACCGCAAGAACCTTTGAGGCTTCCATGCAACTCGTTATCGGCAACAAGGCTTACTCGTCATGGTCGCTGCGCCCGTGGATCGCCATGAAGCAGATGGGTCTGACCTTCGACGAGATCGTCATTCCCATGGCGCAGCCCGAGACACGGGCACAGATGCTGAAGTACGCACCGACCGGCCTCGTGCCCACGCTGATCGACGGCCATGTGACCATCTTCGAGACACTGGCGATCCTTGAATATCTCAACGACAAGTATCCTGATGCCGACCTCTGGCCCAGGGACACGGCTGCGCGTGCCCACGCCCGCGCCGTGGCCTGCGAGATGCACGCGGGATTTGCCGCGCTGCGCCGCGATTGCCCCTTCAACATCCGCCGGGCGGTCAGAAAGCATGAACTCAGCCCGGAGGCACAGCGCAATGCTGCCCGCATCGACACGCTGTGGAGCGATTGCCGCACGCGCTTCGGCAGCGGCGGCCCGTTCCTGTTCGGGCCCTTCACCGCCGCCGATGCGATGTACGCACCGGTGGTCAACCGGCTGCATGTCTACGATGTGCCCCGCTCCCCGACAGCGCAGGCTTACATGGACACGATGATGGCCTTGCCCGCGTGGCAGCTATGGGCAAAGGATGCGGCGCATGAGCCCTGGGTGATTGAAACCAGTGAGGTTCCTTGACATCGGCGCCGATCAAGGCGAAAGCGACGCACCGCAGATTCCGGTTCGGGCGCGTAGCTCAGCGGTAGAGCATTCGCTTCACACGCGAAGGGTCACAGGTTCGATCCCTGTCGCGCCCACCATTTTTTTCCATCCACGGTTCGCGCTGGGTGTTGCTCGTGTTGGCAACTCTGGGCTGCACCATGACCAGACCTGCTTGATGTGAAACGCCTCCGTACAAGAGCAAGCTTTGCAAGGGTAAGCTGTGCAAGGGCATGCTGCGCCAGCCCTGTTCCACGACAAGTTGCGATCAATTCACTTGCAAACCTTGTATTTATCGAGGGTTTTTCACGCACCTGATTTCCCAATTGTTAGGACTTTCTGGTTCAACGTCTGATTGTGCTTGGGTTGCGTTGCGTCAACTTGCAACCTTGCAAACTCGGATGGGTCACATGAAAAAGCGACATGGCAGCCTTCAATCCCGTCTGGCCTGGCCTCTGGGCATCATGACCGTCGTGAGCATTGTGTTGTGTCTCGGCCTTGTTGTGTTCTCGGCGCGCGCCACAAAACAGTTTTCCGAAGTGACAGCCCGGTTTGATGCGGTCGAGACCTATCACAGCGTGCTGAATTTGGCTCATGTGCAACATGCCGGGGCGCAGAGTTTCATTGCGACAGCCAATGAGCAGGCGCGTCAAGAGTTTCGTTCGGTCGCCGAAAAGGTCCACAGCAGATTTGCGCAAACGCAAGATGTGGCCGGAATGGGGTCCATCGCACGCCGCCATGCCGCCTGGGAACAGGAGATCGAGCGCGATTTTCGCATCATGACCGGCCGCACGGAATCCGTCGCTGCGTTCGACGCGCTGACGGCAGAGATCGACGCGGCAGCCAGCAGCATCCGCAAGGGGCTCGCCGCGGGCATTGCCGGGCAGACTTCGCTGGTGGGTTGGATGAACACCTTCGCCGCCGTCGCTGCCTTGCTCATGCTGGCTTGCGGCACAGGGGCCTTCATGTTCGTACGCAAGGCCATCGTCGGGCCGATCCGCCAGCAGAACGCCGCACTTCTGGCGCTCAGCGAAGGGCGTGTGGAGCACATCATCGAGGGAGCCGATCGCAACGACGAGATCGGCGATCTGGCCCGCGCGGCGGAGATGTTCCGCCAGTCCGTGGTCGAACGCGGTGCGCTGGCGGCAGATGCAGACCGCGAGCGCCAGTTGCGCGAACAGCGTCACCGGAAGATCGAGGAGGCCATCGGCACGTTCCGCACCATGGCGCGCGACGAACTCGCCCGGTTTGCAGGGCGCTCGCAAGCGCTGGGTGCGCTCGCAACCGATCTGGCGGCCAGCGCCCGTGAGGCCACGCGCGAGGCGCAGTCCACCGCCGAGGCGACGGAATCCGTCACGGCTGCCATCTCGACCGTCGCCTCCGCGACAGAGGAAATGAAGACATCCGTTCGCGACATCGCGATGCGCGCGACAGACGCACTCACGGCGGTCGACAAGACGAACGCCTCGGCCGCAGCGGTGGGCAGCACCATGCAATCCCTGCAGGCGGCAACATCGAAGATTGGTTCGGTTTCGAGCATGATCGGTGACATCGCCGCACAGACAAGCCTGCTCGCCCTCAACGCCACCATCGAGGCGGCGCGCGCGGGTGCCGCAGGGCGCGGCTTTGCCGTCGTCGCCGAAGAGGTGAAATCGCTCGCTTCGCATACCGCCGAGGCCACGCGCTCCATCGCTGAACAGGTGTGCGAGATCGAAAGCGTCACTGTCGCCGTGGCCAGCGCCATCGCCGATATCGTGACGCGCACCGGGGAGATGAACAGCCTGACCGGCTCCATCGCCTCCGCCGTGCAGCAGCAGGACGCCGTGTCCAGCGAGATTGCCAACAATGCGGTGCGTGCGGCGGTCGGAGCCGATGAACTCAACCGCGCCATCGCGCTGCTGGTCGATGTGGCGCGCGGTTCGGAAGCTTCCGCCGATGCGGCGCAGGCGGGCGCGAGCAACGTGCAATCCGGCTCCGATCGGCTGCGCGTGGCGATCCAGGCGTTCCTCGCCGATGTGCAGGCGGCCTAGCGGCGTGCTGTCACAGCAGCCCGTCGGGCATCTTCTGCTCCCCGGCGGCATTCGCGCGGCGGAACCACAAGGTCAGCAACGTTGAAGAGATCACGATGAACAGCGAGTAGAGCGCCGGCACGGCCATGACCTGCTGCTGAATGGCCTGCAGCGGACCAACGAAGGTGAAAACCACGATCGCGATGGCAAGTGGCCCGTTCTGAATGCCGATCTCAAGAGCAATGGTTTGCGCATCGCGTGGGTGTAGCTTCAAGGCTCTTGAAAACATGTAACCCGCCAGAAAGCCCAAAAGACCGAGACCAATGACGCCCAAGAACACCGCTATCGGTGTGTTCATCAAAAATTGCCAGTTGCGCGGCACCCAAGTGACCAGCAGCAGCAGTATGAAAACCAGACCCAAACCACTGCCTGTGAATTCAACGATCGCGCCAACATTGGCATTCCAACGGCGGATGGCCATGCCAACAACCACGGGAACAAGCAGCAGCACAAGCGTGACAATGATGTTTTCGGCAGGAATCACGATTGAAAGTACACCGGTGGCATTGAGAATGGCCACGTAGCTCACAATCAGGAGTGGAATGGCCACAATGCCAAAAACGGTCGAGTTGATGGTCATGAGCACGGACAGCGCAAGGTTGCCGCGGCTGAAATACGTGAAGATGTTCGAGGTTGTTCCGCCTGGCATGCAACTCATGACAATGATGCCGAGCTTGACCGGGTCGGACACAGGCAGCGTCATGGCCAGCGTGAGTCCGATCAGCGGCATGAAGCCATACTGCGCGATCAGCCCGATCAGCATGCCATAAGGCCGCTTGAGGGCCATGATGAAATCACGCGGGGTGAGCGACGCGCCCATGCCCAGCATGATCACGAAGATCATGGCGGCCAGAACCGCCTGCTCGAAGCCACCTACCATGTCACGCCTCCTGCCATGTCACGCTTCCTGCCATGTCGTGCCTCCTGTCATGTCACGCCACCTTCCCTGAAACGTCCGCGCGCAAATCTTTTCGCAGGATCTTGCCCACATTCGACTTCGGCAGGCTCTCGCGGAACGTCACGTGCCTTGGCACCTTGTATCCGGTCAGATGCGCCTTGCAATGCGCGCGCAATTGCTCGGCGGTCGGTCCGCCGGCGCCGCGCAGCACCACATAGGCATGGACGGCTTCTCCCGCTGCGCCGTCCGGCAATCCGATGACGGCTGCCTCCAGGACGCCGGGATGGGCTGTCAGGACATCCTCGACCTCATTGGGATAGACATTGAAACCCGAGACAAGGATCATGTCCTTCTTGCGGTCGACGATGCGGTAGAAGCCATCGGCGTCAACCGTGGCGATGTCGCCTGTCTTCAGCCACCCGTTCACCAGCGTTTCGGCAGTTTCGGCAGGCTTCTGCCAATACCCGGCCATCACCTGCGGGCCGCGCACGCACAGTTCTCCCGGCTCGCCCAAAGCCACCACGCGCCCCGCGTCATCCACAAGCTGGATCTCGGTTTGCGGCATGGCCTGGCCGATCGTTCCCGGCTTGAAATTCTGGCGCGCGTTGAACGTGACGATGGGAGAGGTCTCCGTGAGGCCATACCCCTCCAGCACATCGACGCCCGTGATCGCCTTGAAACGCTCTGCAACGCTTGACTGCAGCGCCATCCCGCCGGCCACGACCCCGCGCAGCGAACGGGGCGGATCTTCCGCAAACCAGAATTCGTTGGTCAGCGCGTTGAACAGCGTGTTCACGCCGGTCATCCAGGTGATGTTGTGGTTTTCGAACGCGCGCTTGAGGTTGGCGATGGGGCGCGGGTTCGGAATGAGAATGTTCTGCGCCCCCCATTTGTGAAACATCAGCATGTTCGCGGTGAAGGCGAGGATATGATACAGCGGCAGCGCGGTGAGCATCACCTCCTCCCCCGCGCGTATCTCGCCTTTGAAGCAGGTCTCCCCCTGCGTTATGTTCGACATCAGGTTCGCATGGGTGAGCATCGCGCCCTTCGCGACGCCGGTCGTGCCCCCTGTGTATTGCAGGACAGCGACATCTGCGCCCCGCGTGCTGGCTGTGTAATCGGCCACGCGGATGCCGCGCGCGGCACGCAGCTCGGCTCCCTTGGCCAAGGCTGCGGCGAAGAGATGATGGGCTCCGGCAACGGTCGGCAGCGAGCGATCCCAGTAGCGCTGCACGAGGCGCACAAGACCGCGGATCGCCCTTGGCATCCGCTCGCTGATGCGCGCGATGATGACATGCTCGATGGGAAAGACGGCCTGTGCCTGGGTCAGCTTGTCTGCGAACATGTCGATGATCACCAACGCGCGAATGTCCGCATCTGCGAACTGCCGCCCCATTTCTTCGCCGGTGTAGAGCGGGTTGGTGTTGACCAGCACGAGCCCCGCCTTGGCAATGCCAAAGGCCGCGATGGGGAAGGTGAGGCCATTGGGCACCTGCAGAGCCACCCGGTCTCCCGCCTCGAGGCCGAGATCCTCGCGCAGATAGACAGCAAAATCGTCAGACAGTTGGTCGACTTCGGTGAAGCTGATCTTGCCGTACATTCCGTTGGGCATGACGACGGTGTAGGCTGTCTTTGCGCCGTAGGTCTGCGCGGCTGCGTGGGCGATATCTCCGACCAGATGCAGGTCATTCATCGTCGCGGGCAACCCCACAGGGGGCCCGTCGCTCTGGCCATTCAGGTTCAAACGCCGTCCTCCCACCCCAATTTTCGCATCCGGTTTTTATCACCCGGTTGTATCGAAGTGGCTAACTAGAGGCGCATCGCGATTTGGCAATGACGGGCCAGAAAAGTGACGGGCGGGAACGTGATGGATCGGAAAGTGACGGGCGGGAGCGTGATGGACCAGAAAAGTGATGGACCAGAAACAGGGAAACTCTTGACTCGCAGCGCCGTCGGCATCATATCGCGGTCGTCGTGGCACTCGCCTGTGGTGAGTGCTAACAGACTTTTCAACAAACGCCGGGCGCTCTCGTCCGGCCTCAATCAAACGAGGAACTTATGAAGTTTCGTCCTCTCCATGACCGTGTTGTTGTCCGCCGCCTCGATGGCGACGACAAGACCAAGGGTGGCATCATCATTCCAGATACCGCCAAGGAAAAGCCGCAAGAAGGCGAAGTCGTCGGTGTTGGCCCCGGCGGCCGAGATGAAGCCGGCAAGCTTGTTCCGCTCGACCTGAAGAAGGGCGACCGCGTCCTGTTCGGCAAGTGGTCGGGCACCGAAGTCAAAATTGACGGCAAGGATCTCCTGATCATGAAGGAATCCGACATCATGGGCGTGATCGAGAAGTAATTCTCGCCCCTCTTCGCCTTCTTCCCGTTTCAACCGCACTGAAAGGACAGTCCAATGGCTGCCAAAGACGTCAAGTTCTCCTCCGACGCGCGCGACCGCATGCTGCGCGGCGTCGACATCCTCGCCAACGCCGTGAAAGTCACGCTCGGTCCCAAGGGCCGCAACGTCGTGATCGAAAAGTCGTTCGGTTCCCCGCGCATCACCAAGGACGGCGTCACCGTCGCCAAGGAAATCGAGCTCTCGGACCGTTTCGAGAACATGGGCGCGCAGATGGTGCGCGAAGTGGCCTCGCGACAGAATGACCACGCCGGTGACGGCACCACCACCGCGACCGTGCTGGCGCAGTCCATCGTCCGTGAAGGCGCCAAGGCTGTGGCCGCGGGCATGAACCCGATGGACCTCAAGCGCGGCATCGACCTTGCGGTCGAAGCCGTTGTGGCGGACCTCAAGAAGAATTCCAAGAAGGTCACGTCCAACGCGGAAGTGGCACAGGTCGGCACCATTTCCGCCAACGGCGATGCCACCGTCGGCAAGATGATCTCCGACGCGATGCAGAAGGTCGGCAACGAGGGTGTGATCACCGTCGAAGAAGCCAAGACCGCCGAGACCGAGCTTGATGTGGTCGAAGGCATGCAGTTCGACCGTGGCTATCTCTCGCCGTACTTCATCACCAACGCCGAGAAGATGATCGCCGAACTCGAAGACCCCTACATCCTCATCCATGAGAAGAAGCTCTCCTCGCTCCAGCCCATGCTGCCAATCCTGGAAGCCGTGGTGCAGGGCGGCAAGCCGCTCCTCATCATCGCGGAAGACGTGGAAGGCGAGGCTCTGGCCACGCTCGTCGTCAACAAGCTGCGCGGCGGCCTCAAGATCGCAGCCGTCAAGGCACCGGGCTTCGGCGACCGCCGCAAGGCCATGCTGGAAGACATCGCCATCCTCACGGGCGGCACGATGATTTCCGAAGACCTCGGCATCAAGCTCGAAACCATCACGATCAAGGATCTCGGCCGCGCCAAGAAGGTGCGGATTGAAAAAGAGAACACCACCATCGTGGCCGGTGCCGGCAAGAAAAAGGACATCGAAGCCCGCGTGGCGCAGATCAAGGCCCAGGTTGAGGACACCACCTCTGACTATGACCGCGAGAAGCTCCAGGAGCGTCTGGCCAAGCTGGCGGGCGGCGTCGCCGTCATCCGCGTGGGCGGCGCGACGGAAATCGAAGTCAAGGAAAAGAAGGACCGCGTGGATGACGCCCTCAACGCCACCCGTGCGGCGGTGGAAGAAGGCGTGCTGCCCGGTGGCGGCGTGGCGCTGCTGCGTGCGGTGGCCAGCCTCGCCAAGCTCAAGCCCATCAACGACGAGCAGCGCATCGGCGTGGACATCGTGCGCAAGGCGCTGACCTCACCAGCCCGCCAGATCATCGAGAACGCCGGAGACGATTCCGCCGTGATCGTGGGCAAGCTGATGGAAAGCACCGACTACGCCTATGGCTACGACTCGCAGAAGGGCGTTTACGGCGACCTGTTCAAGGCCGGCATCATCGACCCCACCAAGGTCGTGCGCACCGCGATCCAGGACGCCGCCTCGGTGGCTGGCCTGCTGATCACCACGGAAGCCATGATCGCCGAAGCCCCCAAGAAGGACGCACCGTCCATGGGCGGCGGCGGCATGCCCGGCGGCGGCGGTATGGACTTCTGATCAAGGTCGGATTTCTGATCCAACGCTTCAAGTAGATAAGGAAAAGGGCGGCTCACGGGCCGCCCTTTTTTGTTGCTTCAATCAGAAGTGCATCACACCCCGCTCGACACCTTCTTGATGCGCGAGAGGGGCAGCGTGTAGCTGCCGAACTGCACCATTTCTTCCGATCCCGAGAGATCAACAGCGGTCACGATGCCGCTGCGCTCGGAGGAAAGCAGCGCTTTCAGCCCGTTGGGTGTCTGGCCTGTGACGGCAACGGTGTATTCTCCCGCCGGATCAACGGCGGTGCCGTTGCTGCTGCGGCCGTCCCAGGTCAGCACCTGCTCGCCGGTGCCTGTGGGCCGCCAGGGCCCCTTGAACACCTCTTGCCCCGCTTTGTTGGTGATGGTGACTTCAAAGTTGCTGTAGCCCGTGGGCACGTTCACGGGAAACTCCCCGCGCGGCAGGTTGTTGGCGTCCCGGCCGAGGCGCTGGGTCGAGGCGTCGGCAGAAACGCGCCGCCCGATCAAGGCCGCGGCCGAGGCGGGGTTGAGCTTCGTGCTGCTGCTGCCAGTGGAATTCTTCACCAGCATGGCCAATTGATCGTTGGTCTTGAGCTGTTGCTCCACGCCCGAGAACTGCACGAGTTGCTGGGTGAACTGGTTGGCATCCAGCGGATCCAGCGGGCTCTGGTTCTTGAGCTGCGTGGTGAGCAACGACAAGAATGCATCGAAGTTATCCGCAATGGATTTACGCGATCTGTCGTTCGTTGATGTCGCGCTGGCCGAGGTCGCGCTGGACATTGTGGCGTTGGTGGCGCTTGCGGCGAGGCGCGCGGCGCTGCTGGCGATGGAGACATTGTTACCCGTAGACATGTTTGTCTCTCCTCAGATGCTGATGTCGACCGCACCCGAACCCGGAATGCGGTAGGCAAGGGTGCGTGTGTCGAAAGCCTCAAGGGGGGCTTCAACGGTCATGCGGCTGGTGCTGGTTGGCCCGTCCTGGCCACCCTGCTGCCCGCGCCCGTTCTGGCTGTCGCTTTTCAACGAGAACTGCAGGCCATCCGGATTGGTCTTGAGCCCCGCCTGATCGAAGGCGCGCTCTAAAGTCTTGGCGTCGCGTTGGAGCATGTGGAGCGTGTCCACGCGCTCCACCACGAGCTTGGCCTGCACCCCGCCGCTGTCGTCGATCTCAAGGCGCACATCGATGCGGCCCAAATCTTCAGGATCAAGGCGGATTTGAAATTCCTTCGAGCCGCGCATGGCGCGCATGCCCACTTCCACCGCCAGCGCTTGCAGAGGCACGGGTTGGTCAGCGCGTGCGAGAGGGGCCGTGGTTTGCGGCGCACCGCTTTGTGCAATCTCCCGTGCTTGAACCTGAGCGGGCGCGGTGAGGACGCTGCTCTGCGATGCATCAGCACCTTCTGTCTTGGCAAAGGCCTGCGCCAGCGTGACAGCAAAATCAGATTTTACAACGTCGCCGGGTTTGGCAGTCTTGGTCTCCGCGCCGCTTGGGGTGGCTTGTTCCGTGCCGCTTGTCTTGCCCTCAAGGGTGTCGGTTTTGCCGCCCAACGCCTTCACGGTGGCGAGCAGGGGTGTGGCGCTTTGCAAAAGGCTATCGCCCTCAAGCGCGCCCGTTCGGGCCGTGTTTGCGCTCTCCTTGGTCGCGGTTTCAGTTGCCACGCCAAGCTTGGCGGAGGCGATGCCTTTGGCGGCTTGCGGCACAGCCGTGGCAACGATGGCTGATGCATCGGGCGGGGTGGTTACGGGCAGCTGAACGCTTGCCACAAGCGGGGGGGCGGCGGGCACAAGGGGGGTCTGCACCGCCACATCAAGGATAGGCAGGGGGAGGGCGGCGCTTGGCGCGGCGTTTGAAAGTTCGGATGAAGCCGTCTTGGCCATATCTTGCGGAACGCTGGTGTCGTCCTTCGATTCGCGGCGCGGACCGGCTCCGCCATCCTGCGCGACGTCGGATGCGGGTTTGGCCCGCAGCGCGGTGTCCGTGTCATCCTGTGACGCCGTTGTCTGATCGGCGTATTTCGTATCCGCTGACCGGAAGATGCGGTCGTCGGAGCGGTCCGACCGATATGAATAGGTGTGCACCTTGGGCTCGACCTTGCGGTCGTCCGACCAGGGCCGGGGGCCAACCTTGTCGGAGCGCACCATATCGGTGCTGCGCTGCGAGGGCGCGACCGGCTGCGTGCCAGCGGTGTCTTTCAGCGCCAGGGCGAAGCCGGGCGCGGGCGGTGGGGGAGGTCCACGGCGCACAGCCGCGCCCTGCCTTGTCCCGCGTGCGGTATTGAGTTCCAGCATCTGGGTTGTGGCCGATGGCATTGACATGAAAACTCCACGCAACTTCGCCCAAAAGGTTTTGCAAGCGCGGGGCCAATAAAAAAGCGTTTCACATCAATTTGTTAGTGCAATGCGCGCGCGCGCCGACCCGGCAGCTTGCGCTCTTCCCGGCAATATTTGCCGCTTGATCCGCCTCTTTCATGCGGGTGCGGAAACCGCTAGAGGTTGGCATTATGCTGAATTCACTCGATCTGCCCAAGGCTCCTCATGAAACCCGCGTGGTCGTTGCCATGTCGGGCGGAGTGGATTCGTCCGTCGTTGCGGCCATGCTGGCGGACGAAGGCTATGAGGTCATCGGCGTCACCTTGCAGCTTTATGATCACGGGGCGGCGATCCACCGCAAGGGCGCGTGCTGCGCAGGGCAGGACATTCACGATGCCCGCAATGTGGCTGATCGCATCGGCATTCCGCATTACGTGCTCGATTACGAAACGCGCTTTCGCCAGGAGGTGATCGATCGCTTCGTCGACAGTTACGTGGCGGGCGAGACGCCGATCCCTTGCGTGGAATGCAACAGGCGCGTGAAGTTCCGCGATTTGCTGACCACCGCGCGCGAGCTGGGGGCCGACGTGCTGGCGACGGGTCATTATGTGCAGAGCCGGTTGGGCCCAGGCGGCCATCGCGCCCTGGTGCGGGCGGCGGACCCCGACCGTGATCAGAGCTATTTCCTGTATGCCACCACGCAGTCACAGCTCGATCTCCTGCGCTTTCCGCTGGGGCACCTGACCAGCAAGGACGAGACGCGTGCGCTTGCCCGCAAATACGGGTTGGAGGTGGCTGAAAAATCAGACAGCCAGGACATCTGCTTCGTGCCCGAGGGTCGTTACGCCGAACTGGTGCAGAAGCTGCGGCCCGATGCGGCGGAACCTGGCGAGATCGTGCATCTGGATGGCCGCGTCCTCGGCCACCATGCAGGGGTCATTGGCTACACCGTCGGCCAGCGCAAGGGCCTCGGCATCGCGGCGGCAGACCCGCTCTATGTCGTGCGCATCGATGCGGCGGCCCGGCGCATCATCGTCGGTCCGCGCGCAGCGCTCCAAGCCCGTGCGCTGCGCCTGCGGGAGGTCAACTGGCTGGGCGATGTCGCCCCGGACTTCTGGCCGGCGGACGGCGTGGAAATTGCCGCCCGCGTGCGCTCGGCCCGTGCGCCCAAGCCCGGCCTGCTGCGCCTGTGCGGCGGGGAGATGATCGTCGAGCTCTTCGATCCCGAGGAGGGCGTCGCGCCTGGGCAAGCCTGCGTGCTCTACGAGTCGACCGCGCCAGATGCCCGCGTGCTGGGCGGCGGCTCGATCTCACCCCTTGCACAGCCCCCGCGCGCGACTGAACGGGCCGCAACCAGCGCTTTCGCCTGATCCTGAGGTTTTCCCGATGACCATTCAATATGACCTGAAAGAGCAGGAGCGCGTCTACGAGCGCTGGGCGAACTTCTACGACAGGATGTATCTGAAAATGCTGGCCTCCTCGCAGCGGCGCGTCGCGGAGGCGGCGAGCGCTTCCGGCCCGCGCATTCTGGAAGTGGGCGTCGGCACGGGCCTCGTGCTGCGTTACTACGGGGCGGACACCGCCGTGGTGGGCGCGGACCTCTCCGTGCCCATGTTGCGCAAGGCCCAGGAAAAGGTGCGGGATCTGAAGCTGGCCCATGTCAGCGGCCTGGTGGCGATGGATGCCTGCAATCTCGGCTTTCCCGATGCGAGCTTCGATGCGGTGTCGGTGCCTTTCGTTATCACGCTGGTGCCGAACCCCGAGGGTGCGCTGGATGAAATCGCCCGTGTGCTGAAGCCCGGCGGCGCAATCGTCATCGTCTCGCGTTTTGGAGCGGAAGGCGGTCCCCAGGCTGCTGTCGAGCGCCTCATCGCGCCATTGATGAAGCGGGTGGGGTGGTCCTCATCCTTCAAGGTCTCGCGCGTAAGCAATTGGGCGACGGCACGCGGCGATGTGGAACTGGTCGAGGTGAAAGCCGGGGCCTATTTCAAGCTGGTGCGGTTGAAAAAGCGCGGCTGACCGCAGACAACAAAAAACCCCGCCGAAGCGGGGTTTTCTGGTTTTTCATCACTCAAGCTCACTCGCAGACGCGCACACGGCGGATCACCACCGTGTCGTAGTCCACCTGCTCGCGCACCCGGCGGGTGAAGCAGCGGGGCGCCGCATAGCCATAGCCCTGATCGTACGATGTGGGCGCGTAGTAGCTCTGCGATGAATAGTGCGGCTGCGCATAGCCGTAGCTCGACTGCGCATAGCCGTAGCTCGGCTGCGCGTATCCATAGCTCGGCTGCGCATAGCCGTAGCTCGGCTGAGCGTAGCCATAGCCGTACGCGGGGCGGGTTGCGCCTGCAATCAGCGCGCCAGCCGCCAGACCGCCGATGATGCCGGCCGCAATGGCAGGTCCGCGGTTGCGGTTGCGCCATTGTGCTTCCGCATCGCTTGACGAGGCAATGCTGACGCCGGTCACGATCGTCGCGGCAGCAAGGGCGCCAACGCCGACTTTCTTCACGCGAGAGATCATATTCGACATGGTCTTTCTCCTTTGGGTCCGGCTGCAGGCAAGACAATCTTCCCTGTTCCGGTGTGGATAGTGTTCTACTTCGGCACACCTGACACGGGTCTGAACGGATTATGCAGGATTCCTGCCTTTCCGTTCATCTCGCACACGGGAGCGCACATGTGCACCTGTGTTGGCTTGAGGAGCGCGGTTTAAGCCAATTGTAACGACGCCCGCTTAGGGTGTTGCGCACATCAGGAGCATCCTTTGTCCGCGTCCTCCCTGCCTGCGTCAGAAATACAACCCCGCTATTCCTTCGTTGTTCCGATTTTCAACGAAGAGGCCGTGCTGCCCGTTCTGCTGCACCGGCTCGACGGACTGATGGCCAAGCTCGATGGACCAGCCGAGGTGATCTTCATCGACGACGGCTCCACCGACACCTGCGGCATCGTCGCAGCGGCACGCGCCCGCGATGACAATCGCTACAAATACCTGCGCTTCTCGCGCAATTTCGGCCACCAGATCGCCATCACGGCGGGCATGGACCGCGCGTTGGGTGAATGCGTCATCGTCATGGACGCGGATTTGCAAGACCCGCCCGAGGTGGCGCTCGACATGGTGGCCAAGTGGAAGGAGGGCTATGAGATCGTCTATGCCCGCCGTCTCAGCCGCGAGTGCGAGAGCCGCTTCAAACTGCTGACGGCCCGCCTGTTCTACAAGGGCTTGCGCAAGCTGACGGCGGTCGAAATTCCCGAGAATGTCGGCGATTTCCGCCTGGTGGACCGCAAGGCGCTCGATGCATTTCTCGCCATGCCGGAGCGCGACCGTTTCGTGCGCGGCATGTTCAGCTGGATTGGTTTCACGCAGACCGCCGTGGAATTCCACCGCGAGGCGCGGGTGGCCGGAATCACGAAATACTCTTTGAAGAAGATGCTGCGGCTGGCCTCGGACGGCGTCATCGGTTTTTCCGATGTGCCGCTGCGCTTTGCGCTGTGGCTGGGCGCCATCGTGTCATGCGGCGCGCTGCTCTATGGCTGCTATGCGGCCCTGATGTCGTTCTTCGATCCCACCGTGGTGCGGGGCTGGACCAGTCTCGTGGTGCTGACCTCGTTCTTCGCGGGCGTGAACCTGATCACCACTGGCATCATCGGTCTTTATGTGGGGCGCATCCACAACGAGGCGAAGCAGCGCCCGCTCTATGTAGTGAGCCGCGAGGTGGGTTTTGCCCGCCAAATGGCCGAGAAACCCAGCATCACCACCGCCCGCCGCCGCAAGGCAGATCGGTTTGCCGCCTGATGCGCGCGGCTGCGCAACGATCGCGCATGTTGCGGTTCCTGCTGGTGGGGGGCACCGCGACACTCAGTTATGCGCTGCTCGTGACGCTGGCCAACCACTGGTTGCCACTGCCTGCCGGGGTCAATTCGCTGCTGGCCTATGGTCTCTCCATGCCGGTGTCCTATGCCGGGCACAGGCTTTTCACCTTCAACTCGGCACGCGCCCATGGGCAGACCGCCCCGCGCTTCATGCTGACGAGCGCGGTGGGTTACGGCTTTGCGTTCCTCATCCCTGCCGTGATGACCGATGCGCTGGGCTGGTCGTCCCATCTGGCGACGCTGGCCAGTTGCACGGCCATTCCGCTGGTCAACTTCATCATGCTGTCGCTGTTCGTCTTCGGAGAGCCTCATGTCGCCAAAGCCTGAGACCTCCCATGCGGCGACCCGCCGCAACATGCGGGGCTGGGCGGCGGTCGTGGGCCTCTTGGTGTTCGCCAAGCTCGCCAACATCGGCGGCAAGTTGCTGGCTGACCCGGATACCCAGTGGCATGTGGTCGTGGGCCGCATGATTTGGGACGCCGGACGCGTGCCTGTCATGGATCAGCTCTCCCACACCTTTGCCGGGCATCCGTGGATCGCCAAGGAGTGGCTTTCGCAGGTCATCATGAACGGCGCCTACGCGCTGGGCGGCTGGCACGCGCTGGCCACGCTGGCGATTGCCTGCACGGCGTTCTGCATCGCGGTGGCCTCCTGGTCGATCCTCGACCGCACGGGCAATGTGCTGATCGGCCTGATGGTGTCGGTGCTCATCTTCATCACGCTGCAATCCACCATCATCGCGCGCCCGCACATCATCACGCTGCCGGTCATGGTGCTGTGGACCCTGGTGCTCTCCAACGCGGCGGCGCGGGGGGAGGCGCATCCGCCTTGGGCCACGCTGGGCCTGATGATGCTCTGGGCCAATCTGCACGCGGCGTTCACGCTGGGCTTCATCATTCTGGGGGCGTTGGCGCTGGATGCGCTGCTGCGCGCAGCCCCGGCGGTGCGTCTGCGCACGGCGCTCGGCTGGGGCAGCTTCGGCGTGCTGGCGGTTGGCGCATCCATGCTCAACCCTTACGGCTGGTCGTCGATCCTTCTGACCTTCCACATGGCGGGCGCCAACGAGGGCGTGCCCCTCATCGATGAATGGACGCCGATTGCCTGGGGCTGGCGCGCAGGCCTGATTGGACTGTCTGCTGCAACGCTCATTCTGGCGATGGCATTCGCAGACCTCCGCCGCAACGGCGCGCGCCTCCTGTTGGGCCTCTTCGTGACCTGGCTGGCCTTTCGTCACGAGCGCTTCGTGATGATGCTCAGCATGGTGCTGCCGATCATCAGCGCGAACAGCGTGGGCCTTCTCATCCGTCGCAACAACGTGAAGCTGGGCGCAGGCGTCGCCGCCCATTGGCCGCCGGCGCTGGGCGGGGCTGCGGTGGCGGCGGTGGCGCTGTCCATCATGAACCCGGCCCGCGTACCCGAAACGCGCTATCCCATGGCGGCGTTTGAAGCCGTGCCTGCGAAGGTGCGCCAGCAGAACGTGTTCAACAGCTACAACCTCGGGGGATTCCTGATCGGGCAGGGGGTCAAGACCTTCATCGACGGGCGCAGCGACCAGCTGTTTCTGGGCGGGTTTCTCACCCGCTACGCCGAGCAGTTGTCGGCCCGCGACACAGCTTATCTCGACGAGATGGTGGCGCGGTTCAACGTGGGCTGGGCCTTCGTGATCACCGGCAACCCGGAGCAGATGCTGTTGGCGCAGTCACCCGGATGGCGCGAGGTCTATATGGATAAATACGCATCCGTCTACGTCAGGGGCCAGACCACCTTGTTGCAATCCGGTCACGGTCCAGCGGCGCTTGCCACAATCACGCCTCCGTGACCGTTGGGCTGCTTGCCAAAACACCGGAGTTGGTTTGTACAACATGGAGTATGATTTCCGGGGAAATCGCTTGATATTGGAGATTCGCATGCGCCTTCTGGCCGCCGCCGCACTCATGAGTCTGGGTGCAACCATCACCGCTGCCACAGCCAACCCCAATCAGGGTCTCTATGACCCGTTGACGGGCCGTTACGTGATTGCCACCCCGTCCAACGCCGGTGGCGGGCGCGCAGCCGCCACGCCGATCCCCCGCGAGCAGGTGAGCTTCAAGAGCTCTTACCGTCCCGGCACGATCATCGTGAACGTTGCCGAGCGCCGCCTGTATCTGGTGGAAGCCAACGGCACCGCCCTCAAATACGGCGTGGGCGTCGGGCGCCCCGGTTTCGAATGGGGTGGCAGCAAGACCATCACCCGCAAGGCCGAGTGGCCTTCGTGGACCCCGCCAGCCCAGATGATCCGCCGCCGTCCGGATCTGCCCCGCTTCATGCCAGGTGGTCCCGAGAATCCCATGGGCGCGCGCGCCATGTACCTGGGCTCGTCGCTTTACCGCATTCACGGCTCCAACGAGCCCGAGACGATCGGCCAGGCTGTTTCTTCGGGCTGCATCCGGATGCTGAACGAAGACGTGATCGACCTTTACGAGCGCGTGAAGGTTGGCGCACAGGTTGTCGTGATGCGCTGAGGCGCAGCTCACCGCACAAATGGAAGGCCGGTCCTGGGACCGGCCTTTTTTATTGCCTTCGACAAACCAATAAAAAAGACGGCTTGCGCCGCCTTTGAAATTTGAAAATGCGAGAAGCTCAGTCTTCGCCGTCGTCGTCGTGTCCGGCTGTGGAAGGCGGCGGGGCCACCAGCCCGTCAAGTCCGCGCAAGAGATCATCTTCCGACATGCGGTCGAACGAGACATCCGCATCGTTGACCTCGTTGATCTGCGTGCGGTTCTGGCTGCCAGCGGAGCTGATCATCGGCACGCTTTCAGCCTCCGGCTCGTCCACTTCCACCTGCTTCTGCATGGAATGGATGAACTCTTCCTTCAGGTCGTCGGGCGTGATGGTCTCGTCGGCAATCTCGCGCAGGGCCACCACGGGGTTCTTGTCGCGGTCGCGGTCGATGGTCAGGGGCGAACCGGAGGCAATCATGCGGGCGCGGTGGGCCGCCAGCAGAATGAGTTCAAAACGGTTATCGACCTTGTCGATGCAGTCCTCGACGGTGACGCGCGCCATGAGGTCTCCCTTGCGATCAGAATGGATGGATTGAGTGGGAGGCCTTAGTGCAGTCGGCTGCGCTTGGCAAGCTTTCAGCGCACACCGCCCCGCTTGACCCTGCTGCCCCCAGCGCTTACGCGAAGTTCACCAGTCGGCTGGGCGGCCGCTGCGGGCAACCGCAGAGGAAAGTCCGGGCTCCATGGAAACACGGTGGCGGCTAACGGCCGCCGGGGGCGACCCCAGGGACAGTGCCACAGAGAACAAACCGCCTTCGGGAATTCCTCGCGGAATATCCCGTGAGGTAAGGGTGAAAAGGTGCGGTAAGAGCGCACCGCAGGACTGGCAACAGGACTGGCAGGGCAAACCCCACCGGGAGCAAAACCGAATAGGGATGGCACGCGCGCCCCTCGCGGGGTGATCAGACCTGTTTTCAGGTTGCCGTCCGGGTTGGTTGCTTGAGGCGGCGCGCAAGCGTCGTCCCAGATGAATGGCCGCCGCGCCGGGGCAACCCGGCCATACAGAACCCGGCTTACAGGCCGACTGGTATTCTCGCCGACTGGTATTAACCCCGACTGGTATTATAGCCGACTCGTATTCTCTCTCCTGCGGCACGCACAGCCATTGAGCGACCCTGCGTGGACTGGTACGTCTCATTTCCACACCGGGAGAAACACATGCTGGCCAATGCACCGCGCGGATTCAACTTCGACTTGGGCGAAACCGCTGACGCCATCCGCGAAACAGTTGCGGGCTACGCGCAGGACAAGATCGCGCCGCTGGCTGCGAAAATAGACAAGGAAGACTGGTTTCCCCGTCACCTCTGGCCCGAAATGGGTGATCTGGGCCTGCATGGCATCACGGTGGAGGAAGAATGGGGCGGCGCGGGCCTCGGCTACCTAGAGCATTGCATTGCACTGGAAGAAATCTCGCGCGCCTCCGCCTCCGTCGGCCTGTCGTACGGCGCGCATTCGAATCTCTGCGTCAACCAGCTCCGCCGCTGGGGCACGGTGGAGCAGAAGACGCGCTACCTCACCAAGCTGGTCACGGGCGAGCATCTGGGCGCGCTCGCCATGTCCGAGCCGGATGCAGGCTCTGATGTCGTCTCCATGCGCCTGCGTGCCGACAAGAAGGGCGACCGTTACATCCTCAACGGCTCCAAGATGTGGATCACCAACGGGCCCTCGGCCGACACGCTGATCATCTACGCCAAGACCGACATGGAGGCTGGCCCGCGCGGGATCACGGCGTTTCTGGTGGAGAAGGGCTTCAAGGGCTTTTCCATCGCGCAGAAGCTGGACAAATTGGGTATGCGCGGCTCGGAGACGGGCGAGCTTGTGTTCCAGGATTGCGAGGTGCCCGAAGAAAACATCATGGGCGGCCTGGGCAAGGGCGTGAACGTGCTGATGTCCGGCCTCGATTACGAGCGTGCGGTGCTGGCCGCCGGCTCGCTGGGCATCATGCAGGCCTGCATGGACGTGGTGCTGCCCTACATTCACGAGCGCAAGCAGTTCGGCAAAGCCATCGGCGAGTTTCAACTCGTGCAAGGCAAGGTCGCCGACATGTATGTGACGATGAACAGCTGCAAGGCCTATGTCTACGCCGTCGCCAAGGCCTGCGACCGGGGCGAAACCACGCGCGAGGATGCAGCCGGCGCAATTTTAATTGCGGCGGAAAAAGCCACCGGCATGGCGCTGGATGCGATCCAGCTGCTCGGCGGCAACGGCGATATCAACGACTATCCCACAGGGCGTTTGCTGCGCGATGCCAAGCTCTATGAGATTGGCGCGGGGACCAGTGAGATCCGCCGCATGCTGATCGGGCGGGAGCTGTTTGCCAAGTCGGCGTGAGGAATGCCAGAAGCATTGACTGCAATGCTATCAATGCTATCACTTTTGCATGGCCACACTCACGATCCGCAATCTCCCCGATGAGGCCCATAAGGCGCTGCGCCTAAAGGCGGCAGCGAACGGGCGCAGCGTGGAAAGTGAACTCCGCCACATCGTCGGCGAGGCAGTGGCCCTAGCACCCGACATGGAAAGATATCTGCAGATTCTGCGGGAAACGCAGCGCGAGGCGGCGGCGTTTGCTGTTCCGGGCCTTTTGGCATCTGATGAATTGATCGCAGAGCGCCATCTGGAAGCATGGAAAGAAACGGTTGAATCGAACGAATGGCTCTCCGAGCGTGCCCGCAGCGGAAAGGGCCCGTTCGTTGCCGACCCACGTTCTTGATTCATCGGCCCTGCTGGCGATGATCTTCGGTGAGCCGGGTGTTGATGCCATATTACGCCACGGAACTGACGCCGCGATGTCAGCCGTCAATGCGTCGGAAGCGTTGGCGAAGCTGTCCGATCGCGGGGCCGAAATGGGCTGGGCCGAACGTCGCATCGCACAGTTGGCGCCAACCATTTTCGTATTTGATCAGGAAATCGCCCGGCTTGCGGGCCACATGAGGGCGGCAACCCGCTACAGCGACATTTCTTTCGGAGATCGCGCCTGTCTGGCCACAGGGCTGCGCTGGTCCTTGCCAGTGATAACGGCTGACAGAGCGTGGTCAGAGGTCGAGCTGGGCGTTAAGGTCCATCAAATCCGCTAGGAAACCCCCATGCTCACCATCCACGGCCGCATCAACTCCATCAACGTGCAGAAGGTCGTGCTGGCCTGCGAGGAGTTGAAGCGGCCCTACCAGCGGCTGGATGCGGGCGGCGTCTTCGGCAAGGTGAAGGAGCCCGCCTACCTCGCCATGAACCCCAACGGGTTGGTGCCTGTTCTGATCGATGGGGAATTTGTGCTGTGGGAGTCCAACACAATCGTGCGTTATCTGGCGGCGCAGTACGGCGCGGGCACGCTCTGGCCGACCGACCCGAAGCAGCGCGCGCTCTCAGACCGCTGGATGGATTGGCAAGCCTTCAGCTTTTATGCGGCCTATGCGCCCGCCTTCATGGGCCTCATCCGCACCCCGCCGGAGAAGCGCGATGCCGCGGCCATCGAAGCCTCCCTCGCCAAGACGCATCCGCTGATGGCCATGCTGGAGGCAGAGCTAGCGGACAAGGAATGGCTTGCGGGCAATCAGCCCACCATCGGTGACATCGCGCTGGGCCCCACGATCTTTCGTTGGCTCAACATGCCGATTGCGCGCCCGCCCGCGCCGCATGTGGAGGCCTGGATTGCGAGGCTTGCGGCGCGCCCCGGTTATGGCAACGCATTGGTGCTACCGATCACCTGAACAATCAAAACGGCCAGTATTGATACAGCCAGCTCTCGGTCAGCACCTCGTCGCCGAGCTTCAAGAAGCACCGCAGTTCCACCGGCTCATCGCCCTCTGCCGTGAGGTCGAATTGCGCGCGCCAATGGCCCGAAACATCATTGGGCACGGCCTCCGTGAACACATAGGAGAACGTGCCGCGCGAGGTGGACAGCACCGCCTCAGGCCTTTTGCCAAAGGGGATGTTGGCGAGCGGGCCGCCCTTGAACTCCACCAGGAACTTGCGCACACCTCTTGGGCGATCTGTGCCCGGCTGGCCACCGTTGCCCAGGCGCGTGGCGACGCAGCGCCCCAGCGACGTGGGCGTCGGCTCGTCGGCCTGCCAGTGCAGCTTGTAAGCAAAGCGGAAGCTGTCTCCCGCTTTTACGGGTTGCTCGGGAACCCACGCCGCCACGATGTTGTCATGGATCTCATCGTCGGTGGGAATTTCAATGAGCTGCACCGCGCCGCGCCCCCAGTTGCCTATGGGCTCCACCCACAGCGAGGGGCGGCGCTCGTAGAACACGCCGTCCTGATAATTCTCGAACACACGGTCCCGTTGCAACAGGCCGAAGCCGCGCGGGTTGTCATCGCCGAAGGCCGACGCCACGGTGCGGCGCGGGTTGTTGAGCGGCCGCCAGATGCGCTCGCCTGCGCCTGTCCAGATCGCCAGCCCGTCCGAATCATGCACCTCCGGCCGCCAGTCGATGGCGGTGGGCTTGGCCCCTTCGGCATACCAGAACATGGATGTCAGCGGCGCGACCCCGAAGCGCTGCACGGGTTTGCGCACGAACAGATGCTTCTCGATTTCCATGGTGACGCCCTTGCCGCGCCGCATGACGAAGCGAAACGCGCCCGCCAGTGATGGCCCGTCGAGCAGGCAATAGGCGGTCACGGCGTCGCCGTCGCCGCGCTCCAGCCAGACATGGGTGAAGTCGGGAAACTCTTCCGCCGCACCCGCGATGGCCGCGTCGATCATCATGCCGCGCGCCGAGAGGCCGTATTGAAACTCGTCGCCGATGGCGCGGAAGTAGGAAGCGCCCAGAAACGCCACCCAGTCGTTCTGCTGCCAGGGCAGATCCTTGCCCTTCCAGCCCTTGCCGCCCTCATTTGATTCCTGAAAGCGAAAGCCCGCAAAGCCTGCGCCCTTGGGCAGTTTGTGGGCCACGCTGTCGGCCGGCATGTCGAAGTAATCCTCGCGGTAAATGATCTCGCGGGCGCTGGTGCCCTCAATCAGGTGAATGCGCTGCGGTTTCTTGAAATAGCGCCCGAGGTGAAAGAACGTGACGGGATATTTGCCCCGACGAATCTGCGGTTCGCGCGCGCCCTCAAGCCGCTGCTCGGCGCTGAAGGGTGCAAACTCCGGCTTGTATCTGATCTTGCCATGGGCGTCGTAATCGATCTGCTCCAGCACATCGGGCGCAGGCGTCACGGGCGGGGCATAGGCGCGCGCGCCCAGCGCCTTGGCACGGGCCACCAGAATTTCAAAGTTGAACGCCTGCGCGGCCCCAAGCTCCAGCCCGCTGGCACGTGCTTGTGCTTGTGCGGGAGCGTTGCCCAGCAGCGTCGCAGCGGCGGTCAGGGTGAGGAGCGTGCGGCGGTCAAGGTCGGTCATGGCAGAGCTTTCAACTGTCGCCGCCGCATATAGGAGGCTGGATGAACATTGTCGAACAGGGGAGCCTGATGTCATTCCGGGGCTGTGAAGCGCAAGCGGAACACAGCCCGGAAGCCAGTCTTGATTCGGTTTCAGAAGTCTGGATTCCGGACTCTCGCAAACGCTTGCCCCGGAATGACGCTCAGCCACATTGACCAACGCGCGCTCCGCTGCAACACGTGGCCCATGAACACCTCCCGCCCCAACACGCTGCCATGGCCGCCGATTCTCTATGCGCTTGCACTGCTGGTTCCGTGGCTGGCGCAGATGCTTGTTCCGCTGCCCATCCTCAGTGCCGGGCGCATCTGGGATGACGTGCTGGTGGCCGTGGGCTGGGCGCTGGTGGCGCTCGGCCTCACCGTCAATTACCTCGCGCTGCGCAGCTTTGCCGGCGCAGGCACGCCCGTCAGCCCCGTCGCGCCCGCCGAACGTCTCGTGAGCTTTGGCCTCTACAACCGCACGCGCAACCCCATGTATCTGGCCATGCTGATTGCGTTCCTTGGCCTTGCGCTCGCTACCGGCAACCTCTGGCGCTTCGCCGCTGTGCCGCTGCTGTTCACGGCGTTGGTCCCCCTCGCTGTGGTGCGCGAGGAGGCGCATCTGGCTGCGCGTTTTGCGGATGAGTGGCCAGCCTATGCCGCCCGCGTGCCGCGCTGGTGGTGACGGCGGTGCTGGCATCTTGCGGCATATGCTGCGCCGCGCCACACTGAGCCATGGATTTCTTTTCCAACGCCTTCATCACGCTGCTGGTCACAGTGGACCCGCCCGCCATCGCGCCGATCTTCCTGGCGCTGACGCTGGGCATGACGCAGGCCGAGCAGCGGCAGGTGGCCTGGCGCGCCACGCTGATTGCGGCGGGGGCCTTGTGTTTCTTCGCGCTTGTCGGGCAAAAGTTGCTGGCGCTGCTGGGCATCACACTGCCCGCATTCCGCATTGCGGGCGGCTTGCTGTTGTTCTGGATCGCTTTTGAAATGGTGTTCGAGCGGCGCACCCAGCGCAAGGAAGAAACCGCCCGCACCGCCATCAACCTCGATCACATCCGCAACGTGGCGGCGTTTCCCCTCGCCATCCCGCTCATGGCGGGGCCGGGGGCGATCACGGCCTCCATGCTGCTGGCGGGACAGGCGCAGGGCGACCCGCTCAAGCTCGGCGGGCTACTCGCGATCATCATTGGCGTGTGCCTGATGTGCTGGGTGGTGTTTCGCTTCGCCGAGGGCATCTCCCGCGCGCTCGGCGTCACGGGCAACATCGTGCTGACGCGGCTCCTCGGCATCATTCTGGTGGCGCTCGCCGTGCAATTCGTGGTGGACGGCGTAAAGGCGGCCTTCGGCTTGCGCTAGATTTCAGCCAGCACCACCACCTTCGCGCCTTCGCCGACCTGACCGCCGATGCTGCCGATGATCTCCGCCACCACACCGTCGCGCGGGGCCAGCAGCGCATGCTCCATCTTCATGGCTTCGACGATGGCGAGTTTCTGCCCCTTGGTGACGGCGTCGCCCGCCTGCACCATCACGGCAACCAGCTTGCCATGCATGGGGGATTTGACCGCCGCGCCGCCCGAGTCGTCCATCGCGTCGAGGTCCACATCGAAGGGATCGAAGAGGGACACGCGGGTCTGGCGGTTGTCGCGGATGACGAGGATGGCATCATCGCTGCGCGCTGAGAACGTCGCCTCAACCTCTGGGACGACCTCGGCCTCATGGCGCGCACCGTCCACAACCAGCGTGAGGCGGTTTGTGCGCGGCGTGAAGGCAAAACCATCATTCACGCTCCATGGATCTGCCAACATCAAAGGGTCGGCCGTTTCAGGCTGCGCCAAGATCCGGGACAGCTGCTGCGCTGCTGCGCTGACGGCAGTCATATCCACCGGCTGCTCCACGGCCCCCAGCACCACTTTCTCCCGCTCGATCAGTCCCGTGTCCAGCTTGCCGGCGCGAAAATCCGGATGGTTGGCCAACAACCGCAGGAAACGCACATTGCTTTTCGGCCCGGCCACGATGGTCTGCGCGAGCGCCGCCGAGAGCCGGTCCAGCGCCTCGTCGCGTGTCGCACCGTGTGCAATCACCTTGGCGATCATCGGATCGTAATGAGGCGTGACCGTGCCGCCTTCCGCGACGCCGGAGTCCACGCGGATGCCACCACCCTCCTGCGGCAGCTGCAGCGCCCAGAGCTTGCCCGTGGAGGGCAGAAAATCATGCTCAGGGTCTTCGGCATAGACCCGCGCCTCCACCGCATGACCCGTGATTTTGAGATCACCCTGCGTAAAACCCAGCGGCTCGCCTGCGGCCACGCGAAACTGCAGCTCCACCAGATCAAGCCCGGTGATCATCTCGGTCACCGGGTGCTCCACCTGCAGGCGGGTGTTCATCTCCATGAAATAGAAACCAACGGCACGCAGGCCCTGCGAGCCATCGGCGATGAACTCCACCGTGCCCGCGCCCACATAGCCGACCGCTTTGGCCGCATCGACCGCAGCCTTGCCCATGGCTGTGCGCACCTCAAGAGTCATGCCGGGCGCAGGCGCTTCCTCGATTACCTTCTGGTGGCGGCGCTGCGCCGAGCAATCGCGCTCGAACAGATGCACAACGTTACCAAAGGTGTCGCCAAAGACCTGTATTTCCACATGGCGAGGGGCGGTGACGTATTTTTCGATCAACACGCGCGCATCGCCGAAGGAGTTCTTGCCCTCGCGCTGGGCCGAGGCCAGCGCCTCATCAAAATCCGCGTGCTTGTCCACACGCTTCATGCCCTTGCCGCCGCCGCCCGCCACAGCCTTGATCAGCACAGGATAGCCGATGGAATAGGCCTTTTCATTCAGGAAGGCCGCATCCTGGTTCGCACCGTGATACCCCGGCACGACCGGCACACCCGCCTTTTCCACCAGCGTCTTGGCCGCATCCTTCAGGCCCATTGCCTCGATGGCGGAAGAGGGCGGGCCGACGAAGACGATGCCAGCTGCCGCGCAATCGGCGGCAAAGGCGGTGTTTTCGGAGAGAAAGCCATAGCCCGGATGCACGCAGGCAGCACCCGTGCGCCGGGCCACTTCCAGAATCACATCGGCGCGCAGGTAGCTCTCGCTGGCGGGCGCGGGGCCGATCAGATGTGCCTCATCGGCCTGCTTGACATGGGGCGCATCCCGGTCGGCTTCAGAATAGACCGCGATGGTCCGCATCCCGAGCCGCTTGGCTGTGCGCATGACGCGGCAGGCAATCTCGCCCCGGTTGGCGATGAGAACGGAGGGCAGCTTCGCCGAGAGATCCATCGCTCAGGCTCCCGCCGGACGCATGCCTGCGATTTCGCCCATGTAATCCATCTTGCCGAGCGGCACACCGTTGGCGCGCAGGATCGCGTAAGCCGTGGTCATGTGGAAATGGAAATTCGGCAGCGCAAACGTGGCGAGATAGGCCTCTCCCTCCATCTGGAAGGGTTTGCCCGCGATGGGAAACTGCACGGTCTTGGTCGCGGCATCCGCGAAGGCAGCGGCGTCGAGCCCGTCAATGAAAGACAGTGTCCTGGCAATGCGCTCCTGCAATTCCCCGAAGGTCTGCTCCTCGTCGGGCATGCGGGGAATATCCACCCCCGCGAGCCGCGCCGCCGTGTTCTTGGCAAAGTCGCAGGTGATCTGCACCTGGCGCTTCACATCGAACATGTCGGGTGACAACCTGAGCCCCAGCATCACCTCGGGCGCAATTTTCTTCGCTTCGCCGTGGGCCTCTGCCTTGGTCAGGATGGCGGCGAGCGCCTGCAGCCCCTGCACGAACACGGTGACGGATTGAGAGTGCATCGGCATGGATCATCCTGGTTCTGGCGCGTGAAATTGGTCAGGGATGTTGCCATGGATTCCGGCCCGTGCGCCAGTGGCAAGTCTGATTTTCGGGCACGGGGCGTCCATGTCTTGACAAAATATAAATATTCCTATTATTAAGAATAATTACTTGTTTTGCGAAGCGCTTCGTGAATGCAAGTCAGCAGTTTCTACCTGGCCCGGCACCCCGTTGGAAGGGCCGGGGCCTCGGGAGACGCCCATCAGGCAGAAATGCACCCAATTGCCCCAAGAGCCGCCAGTGAAGACCCCGCCAGTGAAGACCCGCCCGGTGGACGGATATCCTGAGGCCCCGGCTTATGTTCGACCCAGACCTCCAGCGGATTGCCGCATGGAGGTGAAGGTGCGTCAAACCTGCAAATGCCGGTCGACATCCGCGCGATTGGCGGCAAGGTCGCCCGATGTGCCCTGCCAGACCGTGCGGCCCTTCTCGATCACAATGTGCCGGTCGGCGAGCTTGAGCAGCGCATCGAGATGCTTGTCGATGACAAGAATGCTCTGCCCTTCGGCGCGCAGCCTGTGCAGCGCCGCCCAGATGTCCGCACGGATCAACGGGGCCAGGCCTTCCGTGGCCTCATCCAGGATAAGCAGTTTAGGGTTGGTCATCAAAGCCCGGCCGATGGCCAGCATCTGCTGCTCGCCGCCCGACAACTGGTTGCCGAAGTTGCCCCGACGCTCCTGCAGGCGCGGGAAGAAGGCGTAGACATCGCGCAGAGCAAAACGCGGCTTGCCATTGCCATTGCCATTGCGGTTGGCGGCTGTGGCGATGAGGTTTTCCTCCACGCTCAATGTAGGAAACACCTGCCGCCCTTCGGGCACGAGGCCGAGCCCGGCCTGCGCGACGCGGTAAGGTGCAGCGCCCGTCAGCTTACGCCCCTCCACCCGCACCGTGCCCGCACGCACGGGCAGCAAGCCCATCACCGCCTTGATCAGCGTGGTCTTGCCCATGCCGTTGCGGCCCATGAGGCTGACGACCTCGCCCGCAGCGATGGACAGCGACACGCCAAAAAGCACTTGCGCATAGCCGTGCGTCTTGGCTGAGCCATACCCCGCTTCAAGCCCGTTCACCTCCAGCATCACGTGCTTCGGCATCACGTGGCCTCCTCGCCAAGATACGCAGCGCGCACCTCAAGGTTGGCGCGGATGGTATCGGGCGGGCCACTGGCGATGATGCGGCCATAGACGAGCACCGAAATGCGCGTGGCGAGGCGGAACACCGCATCCATGTCATGCTCGACCAGCAGCATTGGGATTTGCCCTGCAAGGCTCTGCATCAGCGCCACCAGCCGCGCGCCTTCCTCATGGCCCGCGCCCGCCATGGGCTCATCCAGCAGCAGCACCTGGGGCTGCATGGCGAGCGCCAGGGCAAACTCCAGCATGCGCTTTTCGCCGTGCGCCAAAGCGCTCGCCGGCAGGTGCAGGCGCTCCCCAAGCCCGACGCGGGTGAGAATGGCGGCGGCTTCATCATTGAGCATGGCTTCGCCGCGCACCGGCTTGAAAAAGCGAAAGCTGGACCCCGTCCGTGCCTGCACGGCCAGTGCCACATTCTCCAGCACTGAGAAGCCCGGCAAGATGGAGGTGATCTGAAACGAGCGCGCCAGCCCCGCCCGCGCGCGCGCCTCGGGTGGCAGCCGCGTCACGTCGCGCCCGCCGAGCACAATGCTGCCTGCATCAGGTGCCAGAAATCCCGAGATCTGATGAATCAGCGTGGTCTTGCCCGCGCCATTGGGGCCGATGACGGCATGGATTTCCCCCGGCCGCACATCGAGCGAGACATCGTCAGTGACGCGCAATCCGCCGAAATTCTTGGTGAGACCTCGCAGTTCCAGCACGGGCTCGGTCATGTTCATGTTTGTGGCAATCATGGGCCGCGCCTCGCCATCAGGCGGCCGAGCGCGCCGACGATTCCGCCCTTCATGAACAGCACGATGAGCACCAGCAGCGGCCCGAAAATCACCTTCCAGTGCTGCGTCAGGCCTGAAAGCCATTCCTCCAGCAGCAGAAACACCGCCGCGCCGATGATGGCCCCATGCACCGTGCCCATCCCGCCCATCACCACCATTACGATCAGTTCCCCCGAGCGCTGCCACGACATATAGGCCGGGCTGACGAACTCCGTCAGGTTGGCGAGCAAAAAGCCCGACAGCCCCGCGATCAGGCCCGCGATCACATAGGCCGCGAGCTGGTAGGGATAGGGGTTGAAGCCGATGGCCTGCAGGCGCTGCGGGTTCTGTTTGGCGCCTTGCAGCACCCGCCCGAAGCGCGAGCCGACCAGCGCGCGGCACAGCGCATAGACGCCGATCATGCAGGCGAGCACCGCGTAGTAAAACACGCGGTCGCCCTCCAGCACCTTGGTGCCCGCCACCAGCGACCGCGTGGCGATGGTGAGGCCATCATCACCGCCGTAGGCCCGCAGCGACGCCGCCGTGTAGAAGGCCATCTGCCCGAAAGCGAGCGTGATCATGATGAAATACACGCCCTTGGTGCGCAGGCTGATTGCGCCGGTGATCAGTGCAAACAACGCGGATGCACCCAGCGCCGCCGCCAGCCCGGTAAGCACGCCGTCCTGCCCGTGCGAGGCCGCCATGCCCATGCCGTAGGCGCCGATACCGATGAAGGCCGCGTGGCCAAAGGACACCAGCGCTCCAAAGCCG
>JANMMT010000009.1:0-10096 GCA_031373545.1 Hyphomicrobiales bacterium | reverse complement strand
GCTTCATGGTATCTTCCCACCATGAACCGCGATGGCAAGGCGGAGTATGCACAGCGCCATATTTCAAAAGCCGTGCATTTTGACATCGATGCCGTCCGCGACCTGGCCAACCCCCTCCCCCACATGATGCCATCGCCGGAAGTGTTCGGCGCAACGGCAGGCGCCATGGGCCTGTCGGAAGACATGACCATCGTGGTCTATGACGGCGCGGGGCTTTTCGCTGCGCCGCGCGTGCGCTGGGCTTTCCTGACCATGGGCGCGCGCGACGTGCGCCTGCTGCAAGGCGGCCTCCCGCAATGGATCAGCGAAAATCGCCCCGTCACCAGCGGCACACCCACACCCGAGCCGCGCGTTTTCAACGCTGTGCTGAAAGCCGAGGCGATTGCCGATACTGCCGCCGTCAAGCATGCGCTCGCTGGGGGCGTGCAGGTGGTCGACGCCCGCCCTGCCCCGCGCTTTCGCGGCGATGCGCCCGAGCCCCGCGCAGGCGTTGCCTCTGGTCACATGCCAGGCAGCTTCAATGTGCCGTTCGATACCGTTGTAAAAGACGGCAAACTGCTGGACCCACGCGCCGTGCGCGAGGCCTTCAACGCGGCGGGTGTGGACATCACAAAGCCCATCATCACCAGCTGCGGCTCGGGCGTCTCGGCGGCCATCCTCGGGCTGGCGCTTGAAAGCATCGGCGTCAAGGCCGATGCCCTTTATGACGGTTCCTGGGCCGAATGGGGCACGCGCGCCGATTGCACAGTGGCCACCGCGAAGGCGGGCTGACACCCGCATGAATCTCCGCCACCGCCTCAAGAACTGGTCGAATCCGCATAACCTCACGCGGCTGCACCTGGCCAAGTTGTCCGCCAAATACGGTTTCGAGATCGGCGACTTCACCTACGGCGCGCCCAAGGTGCGCTTTGCCGACATGGGCGCGATGCTGAGCATCGGGCGCTATGGTTCCATCGCGGATGGTGTGGAAATTCTGCTGGGCGGCAACCACCGGCTGGATTTTGTCTCGACGTACCCATTTAGTGCACCTGAGCTCGCCTCGATTTGGCCCGAAGCGCCCGCGACGCGCGCCTATCAGTATGGCAACGGCGATGTAACCATTGGCCATGATGTGTGGCTGGGCTCGGGCTGCATGATCCTTTCGGGCGTGGCCATCGGTGACGGGGCCGTCATTGCTGCGCGCGCGGTGGTGACGAAAAATGTGCCACCTTACGCCGTGGTGGGTGGCAACCCGGCGCGGTTGATCCGCTCGCGTTTTGATGCAGCCACCGTTGCTCGCCTGCTGGCGACGCAGTGGTGGAATTTGCCGCGCGCGCGCATCGCACCACTTATTCCGCTGCTGCAAGGGGCCGATGTGGAGGCTTTTCTGCACGCGCTTGAGGAATGACAAGCGCTTGAGACTTTGCCGTGAAGCAGCTAGGACGCGCGCATGACCGAGCTTCCCGACCGCCTTTCCATCGATCCCGCCAGCCCGTTTCACAACGAGGAGCTGTTGCAGCGCGATGTGGGCATCCGCTTCAACGGCAAGGAAAAAACCAACGTTGAGGAATATTGCGTGAGCGAGGGCTGGATCCGCGTGTCCGCTGGCACGGCCAAGGATCGCTACGGCAACCCCATGACCATCAAGCTCAAGGGCAAGGTGGAGGCCTTCATCAAGGAATAAGCCTCTGGCCTATCAATTTCCCTGATCCATCGCGTGCAAATCCCGCGATTGACGCGGGGCCTGTGCAGTTCGACAACGGGGGCAAGGAGAGTCTTCCATGTCCCGATCTGCCCCTCAGACCGCTGCACTCGCCATATCCTACGCCGACATCGAGGCCGCACGCGCCCGGCTCAAGGGCCAGGCCGTGGTGACGCCGCTGCTCTCCTCGCCCGATCTCGATAAACGCACGGGCGGCCGGGTGTTCGTGAAAGCCGAGCCGCTGCAGCGCACGGGCTCGTTCAAGTTTCGCGGCGCGCTCAACCGCATTGCGCAGTTCACGGCGGAGGAAAAAAAGCGCGGCGTTGCGGCGTTCTCCTCCGGTAACCACGCGCAGGCCGTGGCCTATGCCGCGCAGATGGCAGGCATCAAAGCCGCGATCATCATGCCCGAAGATGCGCCGCAGCTCAAAATCAACAACACGCGCAGCTACGGCGCAGAGGTCATCCTCTACAACCGCTACACCCAGAGCCGCGAAGAGCTGGGCGATGCGCTGGCGCGCGAGCGCGGCATGGTGCTGGTGCCGCCTTACGATGACCCACATGTGATGGCCGGCCAAGGCACCATCGGCGTGGAAATCGTGGAGCAACTCGCGGGCCTTGGCCTCACGCCCGATGTGTTCTTGTGCTGTTGCGGCGGCGGCGGGTTAATGGCTGGTACCGCCACGGCGCTGCGCGCGCTCAGCCCTTCCACCGACATCTACAGCGTGGAACCCGTCAACTTCGATGACACGCGGCGCTCGCTAGAAGCAGGTCATCAGATCGCCAATGAGCCGGGGCACAAGACCATCTGCGATGCGATCATGGGGCCGACGCCTGGCGTGCTGACCTTTCCGGTCAACAAGGCCAAGCTGACCGGCGGGCTGGCGGTCAGCGACATGGAGGCCGCATCGGCCGTGGAATATGCCGGGCGTGTGCTGAAGGTCACGGCAGAGCCCGGCGGCGCGGTGGCGCTGGCAGCGGTGCTGTCGGGCAAGCTCGATTTCAAAGGCAAAGTGGTGGCCGTGGTGCTGTCCGGCGGCAACATCGAGCCTGCGCTGCACGCCAAAATTATGGCGGGTGACTGGACGGGGTGAGGGTTTTCCTTCTCCCTTGGGAGAAGGTGGCTGCCGGAGGCAGTCGGATGAGGGTGAACCACAGACGCTAGAGATTCTCCCTCATCAGTCAGGCGCTGCAGACAAATTTATGCTGTCTGCATAAATTTGTCTGCAGCGTGACAGCTTCTCCCAAAGGAGAAGCGGGTGCGCTAAAACTCCAACCTTCTCGCCCTCTTCACCTGCCCGATCGCCTCGACCTTGGCGAGCAGTTCGTCGCTGACGCGGCTGTCCACCGCCACAAAGCAGATGGCGTCGCCGCCCGGTGTGTCGCGCCCCAGGCTGAAGGTGGCGATGTTGACGCCGCCTTCACCCAGCACCGAACCGAATGCGCCGATGAAGCCTGGCTTGTCCGCGTTGCGCACGTAGATCATGTGCGGAGCGAAGGCCGCGTCGATCTTGATGTCGCGTATCTCGGTGATGCGGGCGACACCGTCCGACAGCACTGTGCCGGCCGCGTGGCGCACCATATCGGCGGCGTCCACGTAAATCTTGATGCGGCTTTCGCCGTCTTCCGCCGCATCCGTCGTGGTTTCCTCCACCTTGATGCCCTTGTCCTTAGCAATCGCCGCTGCGTTGACCATGTTGATCTCCGACAGGAACGGGCGCAGCACGCCCGCAAGCGTCGCGGCGGTGATGGGCTTGGTGTTCAGCTCCGCCACCTTACCTTCATAGACGATGCGGATGCCGGTAATGGCCGCTTCCGTGAGCTGGCCGAGGAACGAGCCGAGCTTCTCGCCGAGAGCCACGAACGGCTTGAGGCGCGGCGCTTCTTCGGCCGAGATCGAGGGGAAGTTGACCGCGTTGGTGATGGCCCCGCGCAACAGATAATCCGACATCTGCTCGGCCACTTGCAGCGCCACGTTCTCCTGCGCCTCGTTGGTGGACGCGCCCAGATGCGGCGTGCAGATGACGTTGGGCAGGCCGAACAGCACGTTGGATGTGGCGGGCTCTTCGAGGAACACATCCATCGCCGCACCGGCGACGTGGCCGGATTTGATGGCGTCCGCCAACGCCTCTTCATCCACCAGACCGCCACGCGCACAGTTGATGATGCGCACGCCTTTCTTGGTTTTGGCCAGCGCCTCGCGCGAGACCACGTTCTTAGTCTTCTCGGTCATGGGCGTGTGCAGCGTGATGAAATCAGCACGTGCCAGCAGCTCGTCCAGCTCCACTTTTTCCACGCCGATCTTCACAGCGCGCTCGGGAGTCAGGAAGGGGTCATAAGCGATGACGCGCATTTTCAAGCCGATGCCGCGCTCGGCGACAATGGAGCCGATGTTGCCGCAACCGATGATGCCCAGCGTCTTGCCGGTGATTTCCACACCCATGAAACGGTTCTTTTCCCACTTGCCGGCCTGCGTTGAGGCGTCGGCTTCAGGGATTTGCCGGGCCAGCGCCATCATCATGGTGATGGCGTGCTCGGCCGTGGTGATGGAGTTACCGAAGGGCGTGTTCATCACGATGATCCCTTTGGCGGTGGCGGCGGGGATATCCACATTGTCCACGCCGATGCCCGCACGCCCGATGACCTTCAGCTTCGTGGCGGCTTCCAGCAGCTTGGCGGTGGCCTTGCTGGCGGAGCGGATGGCGAGGCCATCGTAATCGCCGATCATGGCGGCGAGCTTGTCCTTGTCCTTGCCCAGCGCGGGATCAAAGGTCACGTCAATGCCGCGATCCTTAAAGATCTGTACGGCGGCGGGGGAGAGGGCATCGGAGATGAGTACGCGAGGGGGAGCCATTTTTTATTCCTTTCCTTCTCCCCTTGCGGGAGAAGGTGGCCTTTGCATCAGCAAAGGTCGGATGAGGGGGGTAAAAGCTTTGAGGGGCTTCCCCCTCATCCGTCAGGCTGCGCCTGACACCTTCTCCCACGAGGGGAGAAGGAAAAGTTTGTCTCAATTTGCTCCCGCGAAGGGAGAAGGAAGAATACTTTACTTCAGCTTCGCTTTTTCAGCGGCGAACGCTTGGGCGACCCATGGCATGAGCGCTTTCACATCACGCGCCTGCACCGTGGCACCGCACCAGATGCGCAGACCCGGAGGCGCATCGCGGTAATGGCCGAGATCGAGGCCGACGCCGTCTTTCTCCAGGCTGGCCACGATGGCTTTGGCGAAATTAGCCTGCTCTTCCGCTGACAATCTCGTCACGGCCGGGTCGGTGAACTTGAGGCAGACACTGGTGTTGGAGCGAGTCTTGGGCTTGACGGCCAGAAAATCGATCCAGTCGTTGGCTTTCACGAAAGCCGCGATGGCGCGGGTGTTGGCATCCGCACGCTTCATCAGGCCCGAAAGACCGCCGACCTTCTTGGCCCAGGTCAGCGCGTCGATGTAATCCTCCACACAGAGCATGGACGGCGTGTTGATGGTCTCGCCTTCAAAGATGCCCTTGATCAGCTTCCCGCCTGAGGTGAGGCGAAACACCTTGGGGATCGGCCAGGCGGGCTTGTAGGTCTCCAGCCGCTGCACGGCGCGCGGGCTGAGAATGAGGATGCCGTGGGCCGCCTCGCCGCCCAGCGCCTTTTGCCAGGAGAAGGTCGTGACATCGAGCTTGGCCCAATCCAAAGGCTGCGCGAAGGCGGCGGAGGTGGCATCGCAGAAGGTCAGGCCTTCGCGGTCAGCCGCAATCCAATCCGCATCGGTGACGCGCACGCCGGAGGTGGTGCCGTTCCAGGTGAAGCAGATATCGCGGGTCCTGGTATCGAGCTTCTTGAGGTTCGGCAGCTCGCCGTAGGGTGCAATCACCGTCTCGCAGTCGGCCAATTTGAGCTGCTTGACGGCGTCCGTCACCCAGCCTTCGCCAAAGCTTTCCCAGGCCACCATGGTCACGGGGCGCGCGCCTAGCATGGTCCACATGGCCATTTCATAGGCGCCGGTGTCGGAGGCGGGCACGATGCCGATGAGATAGTCGGCGGGCACTTCCAGCACATCGCGGGTCATGTCGATGGCCTGCTTCAGGCGGGCCTTGCCGATCTTGGCGCGGTGCGAGCGACCGAGCGAATCTGTTCTGAGGTTTTTGAGAGACCATCCGGGGCGCTTGGCGCAGGGGCCGGAGGAGAAATTCGGCACGCCAGGTCTTTTCAAAGCAGAATCTGGACGTGCAAGTTCGGTCGTCATATCAGTTCCATCCTCTCAGATGATTGCGCCCCGGTGGGGGGGCGTGTCCCGTCGGCGGCATTAGGCGCAGCGCGACATTGTGTCAAGGCGCAGTACGCACCCGCAGCACCTCTCCGTCCGGCGCATCTGTCAGGAGGTAGAGCCAGCCATCTAGCCCCTGGCGTACATCACGGATGCGCTTGTTCATGCCCGCGAACAGGCGTTCCTCGCCCACCACCTTTTCGCCATCGAGGGTGAGCCGCGATACGAGCTGGCCTGCCAACGCGCCGACAAACACATTGCCCCGCCAGGCGGGAAATTGATCGCCGGTGTAAAACGCCATACCGGAAGGAGCGATGGAGGGATCCCAGTAAAACAGCGGCTGCTCCATGCCGGCCTTGCGGCTCCCCTCCCCGATCGCGGCGCCGGAATAATCGCGGCCATAGGTGATGACCGGCCATCCGTAGTTCTTGCCGGCCTCTGGCACATTGATCTCGTCGCCGCCGCGCGCGCCGTGCTCGGCCGTCCAGAGCTTGCCTGTGACCGGGTGCAGCGCTGCGCCCTGTACATTGCGGTGGCCGATGGACCAGATCTCCGGCAACCAGGCTGCGGACGGTGAGGCGGTGCCCGGCGCGGGGCCAGCCGGATTGCCGCTGGCAGGCGCGCCCTGCTTGGTGAGGCGCACGATCTTGCCAAGCGTATTCTGCGGATTCTGCGCCTGGTCTTTCAGGTCATAACGATCTCCCAGGACAACGAAAAGCGCCCCTGTGCGGTCAAACACGATGCGCGAGCCAAAATGGTGGCCGCCGTTGTAAACGGGCTGCTGGCGCCAGATTACTTCACTCTGGTCAAAACCGGTGGCCGCTGCATTGAGGCGCAAGCGCGCCAGAGCTGTCGTATTGCCGCCGCTGCGGGGCTCGGCGAAGGTGACAAAGACATGGCGTGTGCTGGCAAAATCCGGGTCAAGCACCACATCGAGCAAGCCGCCCTGGTTGCGGGCGGAGACCTGCGGCACGCCCGTGAGTGGTGCGGACAGGCTGCCGTCCGCAGCAACCAAGCGCATGCGCCCGGGGCGCTCGGATACGAGCATGCGGCCATCCGGCAAAAAGGCCAAGCCCCACGGGTTTTCCAAGCCACGCGCAACGGGCTCCACGATCACCGAGCCGCGCTCGGTTGTGTAAGGACGTGCTGTCTGACCAGCAGCGGGCGTAACACCGAGCATCAATGCAATGATAAAGATGGCGCGCATGACTTTTTCCTATCAAGAGATCCGCGTCATGCTTACCAGCAATTGCGCTCTGATTGGGGCCGTCATACCCGGCTGCTGCACGCCTGAGTCATATGAAAGCGGTACGCACGCGGCACGCCGCGAAAATAATTCCGCCCATATTTCTCGCGCATGCAGCGTCTGAACTCGGTCGATGGTCCGCCCGCCGCAGGTTGCACCTGCGCAGCCGGTTCGGCGACCAGGACATGCAGGCGCGGCAGTGCCGACGCGCTGCCAAGAGACAGCACGAGACTTGCCGCTGCTGCTGCCGATATGCGGGAAAGCGTGTGCATGTTTGCGCCCCTGACCTGCTTCAAACGCCCAGAGCTGCTCCAATACAACAGAGCAGCAGCAGAGATCACACATAAGGCTGCGGCAAACACAACGTCCATCCGCACAAATGCGGATCAGTGGGCTGACCTGCGGCACCTTTGCCAATGGAAAGGCAGGTGTTGGTGAGCATGCAGCGCGACCGGAGCCTCGTGACCTCGCCCGGAAGAACCACCATTTTCGGCGGTGCGAGGAGAAGAGAGCAAAAACGGCAACCCTAGCGAGCAATGTAGATGGCTAATGAATCAGGCCCCACACCCACCAACGCCCAATATGTAGTTTAATGCCCGAGTGAATGCAATAACACGGATATAATATTATCATGTTTTTTCGATGCTGATGTTGAAATAATATTTTACCGCAAAGCAGCGTGAATTGCTGCTTCAGGGAATCGTATCATTCTGCCTTGACGCCAGCTGCCTTGATGATTTCCTCGCCCACCTTGATCTCGCTGGCCTGATAGACACGCAGTTCCTGACCGTTGCGGATGTTGAGCGTGAACCCCAGTTTCTCGATCGAATCACGCACGGCGGGTTTGGCAAGGGATGCCAATATTTCGCGCGACAAGCGCTCCTGCACAGTGGCAGGCGTGGCTGCTGGCGCGAAAAAACCCGTCCAGCTCTCGGCATCCGCGCCCATGACGCCCTGCTCCTGCAAAGTCGGCACATTTGGCAATCGGGGATTGCGCTTGGGGGATGCAATTCCGATGGCGCGCATGGTCCCCGCTTCGATCTGTTGAAACACCGAGCCCATCGTCGAATTGGCCACATCGATCCGGTCGCCGACGATTTCTTGCACCAGGGGTGCCGCACCACGGAAGGGCACGTGCTGCATCTGGATTCCCGTGCGCACCATGAACAGTTCGGTTGACAGATGCGAGCCGGAACCCGCGCCCGTCGAGCCGTAGTTGAGCGCTCCGGGGCGGTCCTTCGCCATCTTGATCAGGTCGGAAATGCTTCGCACAGCCAGGCCATTGCGCACCACGAACACATGCTCGAAGGCACCGGGGCTGGCGAGAGGGGCGAAATCCTTCACAGCATCATAGCCCGGTTCCTTGAGCAGAAACATGTTGTTGCCGTAGGTCTGGTTGTTGCCAAAGGTGAAAACATGTCCATCAGCATCACCGCGCGCCACCTGACGCGTGCCGATGGAGCCCGATGCACCTGCCACATTCTCGACAATCACGTTCTGCCCCAGTGCGCCCGACAGATCCTGCGCCACGATGCGCGCGATTCCATCGGTCGGCCCGCCTGCGGGATAGGCCACGATCATGCGCAGCGGCTTGCTGGGGAAAGCCTGCGCATGGGCCCGCGTGGCAAAAGGCAGGCTTGCAGAGGCAGCAACGAAGACGCGGCGGCTGATCATGGCGTTTCTCCCGGAATCCCATGCTTGTGCAGGGGCAGTTTATGGCTTCGTCACACCAATAGCGTGCGCCGCGCATCGTTCAAGCAGCGTTTGCGGCTCATCAAGGTGAAAATGGTTGATTTGCCGTGGCGCGCGCCGCAAGCAGAAGCCTCCCGTCTGCAGAGCCTGTCATATGAGCACTGATCCCGCCCTTCTCGCGCTTCTGACCCGCATCGCACTGGCGCTGGAGCGCACGGCTCCTCCTCACGCCGGCACGGCGGACATGACGGGCGCGGATGCCTTCGTGTGGCACACTGCCCCGCCGCGCTTGCAGCCCGTTCCCCATATCAACGCCGTCGCCCTGCCTTTGCTCAAGGGCATCGAGCGCAACCGCGACATGCTGCTGGAGAACACCCAGCGCTTTGCTCAGGGGCTGCCTGCCAACAACGCGCTGCTGTGGGGCGCGCGTGGCATGGGCAAATCCTCGCTCGTCAAGGCGGCGCATGGCTCGATCAATGCCGCCCGCCGCAAGGAACCTCAAGGCGCGGCCTTGCCCCTCAAGCTGATCGAGATTCACCGTGAGGACATCAACACGCTGCCGGTGCTCATGGGCCTGCTGCGGGAGGACTCACATCGTTTCATCATCTTTTGCGACGACCTGTCATTCGATCACGACGACACGACCTACAAATCTCTCAAAGCCGTGCTGGAAGGCGGCATCGAGGGACGACCTGAAAACGTCATTTTCTACGCCACGTCGAACCGGCGGCACTTGCTGCCGCGCGACATGATGGAGAACGAGCGCTCCACCGCCATCAACCCCCATGAAGCGGTGGAGGAAAAAGTCTCGCTCTCCGATCGGTTCGGACTGTGGCTCGGCTTCCACAAATGCAGCCAGGACGAATATCTCGCCATGGTGGAAGGTTACGCGCGGCATTTCAAGCTGCAGGGGGACATCGCGACGCTACACCATGAAGCGCTGGAATGGGCGACCACACGCGGCAGCCGCACAGGCCGCGTGGCCTGGCAATTCATTCAGGATCTGGCGGGACGCATGGGCGTGAAAACGTTGGTGTGAGAAAAAACCGCCGGCCCTATCAACGGCGGCGAAAAACGGCGACCATGGGAGGTTGACCATGGCCGCCGCGCTTCAAGATGTCCGATGGGTCTCACGTGAACCGGACACCTGTTCCTTGAAAGGGGTTAATCGAGGTATTTGGCCGGATCGACAGGCGTCGAACCCTTGCGCACCTCGAAATGCAGTTGCGGCG
>JANMMT010000003.1:0-3697 GCA_031373545.1 Hyphomicrobiales bacterium | reverse complement strand
GGCCGCAAGCAGATCAATCAATACACGCGTTATCTCACGGTTGTCCTCGCACTCATGCAATCCTGGGGCATTGCCGTCGGCTTGCAGGGCTCGGGCGGCATCGTGCAGAACCCGGGGCTGTTCTTCACGCTTTCCACCGTCATCACGCTCACGGGCGGCACCCTGTTCTTGATGTGGCTGGGCGAGCAGATCACCAGCCGCGGCATTGGCAACGGCATTTCCCTCATCATCTTCGCCGGCATCGTGGCGGAACTGCCTGCGGCGATCTTCGGCACGTTGGAACTCGGTCGACAGGGGGCCTTGTCCACAGCGCTCATCCTGTTCGTGCTTGTAATGTGCGTGGGTCTGATTGCCTTCATCGTGTTCTGTGAGCGGGCACAGCGGCGGTTGCTGATCAATTATCCCCGCCGCCAGGTTGGCAACAAGATGTACGAGGGGCAGACTTCGTTTCTGCCGCTCAAGCTGAATACGGCTGGCGTGATCCCGCCGATCTTCGCCTCATCGCTTCTGCTGATGCCCGCGACCATGGCGACCTTCGCAGCGCAGGGCGGCCCCTCGTGGCTGCAGACCATGAATGCCTATCTCGGCCACGGGCGCCCGCTGTTCATGATTCTCTATGCCGCCATGATCATTTTCTTCGCGTTCTTCTACACCGCGATCGTGTTCAACCCTGCGGAGACGGCGGATAACCTCAAGAAGCAGGGCGGGTTCATTCCCGGCATTCGCCCCGGTGAGCGCACGGCCACGCATATCGATTACGTGCTGACCCGCGTGACGGCCGTCGGTGCGCTCTATCTGACTTTCGTCTGCCTTATCCCCGAGTTTTTGATCAGCTATGCATCCTTGCCGTTCTACCTCGGCGGAACCTCGATCCTGATCGTGGTCTCGGTCACGATGGATACGGTCAGTCAGGTGCAGGGTTACCTGGTTGCGCACCAGTATGAAGGGCTCATCAAGAAGTCCAAACTCAAGGGAAGCAGGCGCTGATGAGATTGATTCTTCTGGGGCCGCCGGGAGCGGGCAAGGGCACGCAGGCGCAACGTCTCGTGACGAAGCACGGAATACCCCAGCTCTCCACCGGCGACATGCTGCGCGCTGCCGTAGCGGCTGGAACGCCTGTCGGGCAGCAGGCCAAGGCCGTGATGGATGCGGGCGGGCTCGTGTCCGATGCCATCGTGGTGGGTATCATCGCCGACCGCATCGCAGAGGCGGATGCGGTGCCCGGCTTTATTCTCGACGGGTTCCCCCGCACCGTGGCGCAGGCCGAAGCGCTGGATGCGATGATGCTCGCCAAAGGCCTCAAGCTCGACTGCGTGATCGATCTTATCGTGGATGAGACCAAGCTGGTGGACCGCATCATCAAACGGGCTGAGGAGGCGCAGGCTGCCGGTCAGCCCATCCGCAAGGATGATGATCCCGGTGTGTTCAAATCCCGCCTTGTGGCCTACCACCGTGATACGGCAGCGGTGCGTCCTTATTATCAGGCGAAGGGGCTGGTCAAGGCTGTGGATGGCATGCAGCCCATCGACGTGGTGACGGACGAGATCGCCGCGGCGCTTTCCCCGAGTCCTATCAACGATTAAGAGGTTGACGCGGCGGGCCTTGTCGTCTAGCGCACACACTTCTTCCCGATAGGGCGACTTGCTGTGCTCTTTTGAGCCTCCTGATTGCTGTATCACTGGGCATGGGCCGGACTCCACCGGCGCCCGGTTGCGGATCAAGCGCCAGGTTTGCCCCCGGCCTAAATGGAGCATGAGACAAGACATGGCACGTATCGCCGGCGTTAACATTCCCACCAACAAGCGCGTGATCATCTCGCTGCGTTACATTCACGGCATCGGCCCTGTGAATGCCGTCGAGATTTGCGACAAGGTCGGCATCGATCATGCCAAGCGTGTCAATCAGCTGACGGACGGTGAGATTCTCCAGATCCGCGAAGCGATCGACAAGGATTACCTCGTGGAAGGCGATCTGCGCCGAGAGACCTCCATGAACATCAAGCGCCTGATGGATCTGGGTTGCTACCGCGGCCTGCGTCACCGCAAGGGCCTTCCTGTCCGCGGTCAGCGCACGCACACCAACGCCCGCACCCGCAAGGGCAAGCCGAAGGCGATTGCCGGCAAGAAGAAGTAATCCGCCAAGACGTAATTCATATCCCCTCACGGGCGCGCGCGCGGCGTGCGTCCTCCACATCCCGAGCGCCTGGAATGACGGGCGCGCTTGAAGGAACGGAACCATGGCAAAAGAAGCGACCCGCGTTAAACGGCGCGAGAAAAAGAACATCGCATCAGGCGTTGTGCATGTGAATGCCTCGTTCAACAACACGATGATCACGATCACCGATGCACAGGGCAACACGATTTCGTGGTCTTCCTCCGGCCTGATGGGCTTCAAGGGTTCGCGCAAATCTACGCCCTATGCTGCGCAGGTGGCAGCTGAAGATGCGGCACGCAAGGCGTCCGAGCATGGCATGCGCCTTGTGGAAGTCGAAGTCTGCGGCCCAGGCTCGGGACGCGAGTCGGCCCTGCGCGCGTTGCAGGCCTCGGGCTTCACCGTGACATCCATCCGCGACGTCACACCCATTCCGCACAACGGTTGCCGCCCGCGCAAGCGCCGCCGCGTCTAAGCGTTATTTCTCTCTGCCCGCGAGGGCAGGGCTTATTGTGGGAAGCATTTCAACCAACTGATTCAATCGAACCCTTCTAGCGCAGGCTCTTTTTCGGAGCCTCGCCAACAGACATCAGGAACCACCCACGTGATTCAGAAGAACTGGCAGGAACTGATCAAACCGCAGAAGTTGCAGGTGACCCCTGGAGCCGATGCCACCCGCATGGCCACATTCGTGGCGGAACCGCTGGAGCGGGGCTTCGGCCTCACACTCGGCAACGCGTTGCGCCGCATGCTTCTGTCGTCCATCCAGGGCGCAGCCATCTCAGCCATCCAGATCGACGGCGTGTTGCACGAGTTCTCGTCCATCCCCGGCGTGCGTGAGGACGTGACCGACATCGTCCTCAACATCAAGGACATTGCCATCAAGATGCAAGGCGATGGCCCCAAGCGCGTGACATTGCGCAAGACCGGTCCTGGTGCCGTGAAAGCAGGAGACATCCAGGTTGTGGGAGATATCTCTATCCTCAACCCTGAACTCGTGATCTGCACCCTCGATCAGGGCGCGGACATCCGCATCGAAATGACGGTCAACACCGGCAAGGGGTATGTGCCTGCGGACAAGAACCGCCCGGAAGATGCGCCGATCGGCCTCATTCCGGTGGATAGCTTGTATTCGCCCGTCAAGCGCGTGTCCTACCGCGTCGAGAACACCCGTTCGGGCCAGATTCTTGATTATGACAAGCTGACGATGACGGTCGAGACCGACGGCACCGTGACGCCGGAAGATGCCGTGGCGTATGCCGCGCGCATCATTCAGGACCAGTTGCAGATCTTCCTCAACTTCGAAGAGCCCCGCAAGGCGGAAGCGGCTCCGGCGATCCCGGAACTGGCCTTCAATCCTGCACTCCTCAAGAAGGTGGACGAGCTGGTACTCTCCGTGCGTTCGGCCAACTGCCTCAAGAACGACAACATCGTTTACATCGGCGACCTGATCCAGAAAACCGAGGCGGAAATGCTCCGTACCCCGAACTTCGGCCGCAAATCGCTCAACGAAATCAAGGAAGTGCTGGCGCAGATGGGCCTGCAT
>JANMMT010000218.1:0-2894 GCA_031373545.1 Hyphomicrobiales bacterium | reverse complement strand
ATGATGATGAAGGATCACAAGATGCCTCACGACGGTGTCATGATGAAAGACGGAAAAATGATGGTGATGAAAGACGGCAAGACCATGAAGATGGATGAAGACATGACCATGAGCAACGGCACCAAGGTCATGAAAGACGGCAAGGTGATGATGAAAGACGGCAAATCCATGATGATGAAAGATGGACAAATGATGCACATGGACGGCACCATGATGAAATAAACCAAGGCTAAAATAAGCTGTTACGATGAAATGCTGCTCCGGCTAAACCGGGGTAGCATTTATTAAAAAGCAAAGCCAAAGGTAATGTGCAGCGCCCCGAACGGCTCCCCGCCTCGGGGGTTGGGATTGACGCCGTAGTCGATGCGCAAGGGGCCAATGGGCAGTTTGTAGCGCAGGCCAAGTCCGATGGCGTAGCGAAGTCCAGAGGGCTGAGAGAATGGATTGTCCACGGTGGACTTGAGATTGCCTGCATCGCCGAACACGGCCAGTTCCAAGTTGGGTATCGTTTCATACGAGAGCTCGACACTGAAAGTCTGGCTCAGAAGACCGCCGAGCGGCGTGTCGCCAGCTCTGGAGTGAGGCCCCATTTCTCGTTCGGCAAAACTGCGGACGCTGGTGGTTCCGCCGTTGAACACGCGAAGGTCGATCGGCAAGTTCTCAACCCCTCCGCTGTTTTGAATGGCGCTGCTTTTTGCGCTGAAAGCAGCACGTAATTTTTTGGTGATGGGCTGATAATAGGCGAACACGGCGTCGCTGCGCAGATAGCTCGTATTGCCCGAGGCACTGGTGATCGTGAGGCTCCCCATCCAACCGCGGCTTGGTAGAACAGGGCTGTTGCGATAATCGAGCAAGATGCTGGCGCCCACTGTGCCCAGTTGATAATCCGGTGGACCCAACTCCGCAGGCGTGAGCTTGTCAGTCGATGTTGTATTCTTGGATACTTCGCCGAAAACATTGGCGGAGATATGCTTGTTCCACTGACGTTTTAAAGTCGTGCGAAAGCCTAGCGTGCGTCGGTCGTAGTCGAAGATATTGACGGCCTGCGCCGTCAGTTCGGCGTCCAGGCTGTAAGGTGAGTCAAAGATCGCGGGATCTAGCAACTTGATTCCACCATTTATTCCGCGCGCCGTGTATTCAACTTTGATACGCGCGGAGTCGCCGGTATCCATGAAGTTTACCTGGCGAGCTTCGGCGGCGATGATGGGGCCTTGGAAAGTCTCGTAACCGAGGGAAGCGGAGAGTGTGGTGCGCATGGCTTCTTCACCTGTGATGTCCAGCACCAGGGTGTTATCCGGGCCGGTCCTAGGCTTTACGTCCAGCCTTGAAAAAACGTCCGTGTCCAGTGCGCGTCGTGTCGTGAATTCCAACTCTGAAGGCGAATAGATGCTTCCCGTTGCGCGTTTGAAATTGCTGCGAATGATTCGCTGAGCGCCATGGGAAAAGCCCGGCGCGATGTCCACGCCCGCGACATGAAACAGCGGCCCGGGGGCGATGTGATACACCACGGGCACGTTCCCATCTGGATGTTTGATCACATCCGCCTCCGCTCGCACAGTGGCAGTGTAGTGGCCCAGTCGCTCATAGATGCCGATGAGTTCCTTGCGGATCGTCTCCACTTTGACTTCACTAAAGGGCTGACCGGAAAGCCCTTCGAATTTCTTATCCACCTCACGTTCCTGGTCTTTGAGATCGCCAATCGCCCGCACCGTGCCGAAGTTGAATCGTCGGCCTTCGCGAATGTTCAACAACACGTCCACTGTGTGCGCATTCGGATGCGAGGCGAACACGGGCGGCGCAACTGCGGCATTGAGATAACCTTGAGCCTGAAAGTAACGTTGCACCAACTCAGCACCGGCTTTCAAGTCAGCTTCAACAAAGGGCACGCTTTGACCAGTGGTTCCTAATTTCTCATGAGTCGACCGCAATAGATACTCCTTGAGATCGGCGTCGGCTTGCGAGTTGTTTCCCTTGAAGGTAATCGCACCGACGGAGTAACGATCACCTTCGTTGACATGAAGCAAGGCCACGTCACTGGCTACCGACCATGTCACGACCGCTTCTCGGTAGCCGAGTTCATGGTAACGCTGGCGCACGAAGAATGCGAAGTCATCCGCCAACGGGGGAGATACAGTCTGGTCTTCGGTCATAACCGCCTGTTCTTCGATGACAGATTTCACATCTTCGGCTGCATCCTTGCTGACTCCATCAACGCGAACGCGGAGCCCATGTGCTTCTATCGCGACGTCATCGGCGCGGGCCCTGACGTAAAGACCGAGAGCAAGAATTAAAATGAATGCGGGCGGCTTCATCGGAATCGCATGAGGTAACTGATCTGCCCACGGACGCCTTGCTCGCCGAGACCGACCGTGGCTTGCACTTGGGGGTTGACCTCATACGTCGCAGAGAAGCTGCCCGGTGTTGATCCCGTGCTGAGCGGATTCAGATTGAGCGAGAAACGCCCCGGTTCCTCCACCTTGCGGATAGGTTGGGCTTTACCAAAAAGTTTATGATACGCCTTGCTCAGCACGAGAAATGCCACGCGATTCGCGGCCACTCCTCCTGCTGTTTGGGCATTGCCTGCGGTGGCACCGGTGGCCAGCAGGGTGGCGATTTCCGGCTCTGTCAGCGGCGGGCTGGAGGTGAAACGAAATGCCGGCGTCGCCGCAGAACCGCTGGCATAAACAATGATCCGGTAATTGTTCACCAACGCGTCGCCTTGCAGATCAAGCTGCGGATCGAAGGGTCTTTCCTTGGTGTAAATAATGTCGCCACGCGAAAGCGCCAGGCTGCTGAATGGGAGCCGGAGGCGCGCGCCTTGCTGGGAAATTTTTCCTTCCAAGATGGGAACCTCGCCCGTCCCGCTGACGTGCAGGTTCGCCACGGCACCGCCG
>JANMMT010000164.1:0-15947 GCA_031373545.1 Hyphomicrobiales bacterium | reverse complement strand
GCTGGATGGCCGCGACACTCACCGGCATTGTTGCCGGTGCAGCTCCAGGTGCTGCCGCGGGTGGCCTGGTCGGTGCGCTGACCGAAGGCGGCGTGGATGAGCGTGACGCGCATGTCTATGCCGAGTCGATTCGCCGAGGCGGCTCGCTGGTTCTCGTCAAGACAGACGAGATCAACCGCGGCGTTGCTGAATCCGTTCTCAACCGCCACAGCTCGGTTGTCGTCTCCGATCGCCGTACGACGTACGAGGGCGAGGGCTGGAGTTCCTTTGACGACAAGGGTGAACCGTATGTGCCAGGCAGCTCCGCCTCGGGCATTGCGGGCGATCGCAACACGCGCATCATCTGAGCGAACCAGACCGAACGCTACTGTTCGCATGACGTGAGAAAAACCAAAGCCTCCGGCCACATGCGCCGGGGGTTTTTTCGTGTGCACCCATGCGTCACGGCTGCGCGCGCACGCGATCCGGGAACTCCTGCCCCGCAACCGCGTTGCATTTTGCACATCCAAAACGCTGCTGATGCGGCAAAGCAACCTGAAGGCGGGCCGAGATGACAATTGCAACTGCCACGGAGAATGCGACCACTGCGGTCTCGTTCGTTCTCAATGGCTCAAAAGTCGTCGCAAAGGTCCGGCCCTGGACGGTCCTGCTCGATCTGCTGCGCGAAGAACTGGCGCTGACAGGGACCAAAAAGGGGTGCGACCACGGCCAATGCGGCGCCTGCACGGTGCTCATTGACGGGCGGCGCATCAATGCCTGTCTGCAATTGGCCGTGATGCAGGAAGGACGCGAGATCACCACGATTGAAGGGCTGTCACAAGACGGCAAGCTGCATCCGCTCCAGCAGGCCTTCATCGATCATGACGCCTTCCAATGCGGCTATTGTACACCCGGGCAAATTTGCTCAGGGGTTGCACTGATTGCGGAAGGACACGCTGGCTCGCACGAGGAGATTCGGGAGATGATGAGCGGCAACATCTGCCGGTGCGGGGCCTACCCCAACATCGTCGATGCCATTGCCGAAGTGGCTTCACTGGCGGGCGCCCCGTCTGCACCCGTCAGCCGCATGCAGGGAGTGTCGCCGTGAACCCCTTTTCGTTCCACACCGCCGCGACCGTCGACAACGCCGTGATGGCTCTTGCAGCGCGAGCCGGTACGCGTGTCATTGCCGGTGGCTCCAACCTCGTTGACCTGATCAAATGCAATGTGGAAAAGCCCGAGGCGTTGGTCGACATCACGCGGATCGAGAAACTCTCCGCGATCGTGGATACCCCTGAGGGCGGACTGCATATCGGCGCGATCGTCACCAACGCGGCACTCTCTCAAGATGAGCGCATAAGGGCCCGTTATCCCCTGCTTGCCAGCGCCATTCTTGCGGGTGCCACGCCCCAATTGCGCAACGCGGCGACCACGGGGGGCAACCTCAATCAGCGCACCCGCTGCTATTATTTCTATGACACGGCCACCGCGTGCAACAAGCGCGAGCCGGGCACGGGCTGTCCCGCCAAGGAAGGTCGCAACCGCATCCACGCCATCCTGGGCGCCAGCGAATCGTGCATAGCCACGCATCCATCCGACATGTGCGTCGCGCTGGCTGCGCTTGGTGCAAGCGTGCACGTGCGCGGGTCGCAGGGTGATCGGATCATCCCCATGGCGGATTATCACAGGCTGCCGGGCGAAACGCCGCAGTTCGATACGACGCTTGAGCACGACGAGATTGTAACGGGGGTGACACTGCCGGCAGAGGCGGCGGTGTTTGCACCCAATCATACCTACCTCAAGTTGCGCGACCGGCTTTCCTATGCGTTCGCCTTGGTTTCGGTTGCCGCCGCATTGGATCTGGATGGTGGAACGGTGCGTGCGGCCCGCATGGCGCTGGGCGGTGTCGCGCACAAGCCTTGGCGGCGCGAAGAGGCCGAAGCGTTGCTTGTCGGGCAACCCGCAGGGCCCGGCACTTTCGCAAAGGCCGCCGACATTTTGCTGGCCGGTGCCAGGGGCTATAAACACAACCATTTCAAGATCGAGCTGGCGCACAAGGCCATCGTCCGTGCCCTGACGCAGGCTGCGGCGGGCACGGCGCAATCCTCCACCGACAAGCGCATCGCCTAGGAGCCACGCCATGATTGCCAATGATCTCAATGTCGGAGCTCCGCGCAGCCGCATCGATGGCCCTGCCAAGGTGACCGGACAGGCGACGTATGCGGCCGAATTTCCCGCCACTGATCTGACGCATGGCTACATCGTCAGCAGCGCCATCGCCAAGGGGACCATCGCGGACATCGACACATCGGAAGCCGAAGCATTGGCGGGCGTTCTGAAGGTTTTCACGCATGAAAACCGGCCGCGCACAGCTTGGTTCAGCTCCAACTACGAGGATCAGGTTGGCCCCCCGGGCAAGCCCTTCCAGCCGCTTTACGACGACAGCATTCTCTACAGCGGTCAACCGATTGCGCTGGTTGTGGCTGAAACCTTCGAGATCGCGCGGCAAGCGGCGGCGCTGGTGCGCGTGCGATATGTCGCAGCCGTCCACATCACGGATCTGGAGGCGGCGCGGTCCGATGCCTATGAGCCCCCCACCAAACGATCGGGCATGGCCCCGCCCTCATCTCGCGGGGACGCACAGAAAGCGTTCAGCGAAGCGCCGCTGCGTGTCAGCCAGGAATATGCCATCGCGGCGGAATATCACAACCCGATGGAACCCCATGCCACGACCGTGGTCTGGAACGCGGAGGGCAACATCGTCGTGCACGACAAGACGCAGGGCGTGCTCAACAGCCAGGCCTATGTCGCCAATGTGTTCGGCCTGTCGAAGAAGAACGTGCGCGTGATCTCGCCATTTGTCGGCGGCGGCTTTGGTTCGGGCCTCAGGCCGCAGCACCAGCTTTTCCTTGCTGTCATGGCCAGCCTTGATCTGAAACGCTCTGTGCGCCTTGAACTGACAAGGCCTCAGATGTTCAGCCATGTGCACCGGCCGGAAACGATCAACATGTTGTCGCTTGGTGCCGATGCGGATGGCAGGCTCACGTCCGTTCAGCATCACGCCGTTGCGGCGACATCCCATTTCGAAGACCACCAGGAGGTCGTCGTCAGCTGGTCCGGTCTCCTTTACAAAGTGGCCAATGCCTCGTTCCAGCACGATCTGGCCAAGCTCGACATCTACACGCCGGGCGATATGCGGGCTCCGGGTGCGCCGCTTGGTGTGTTCGCTCTGGAGAGCGCGATGGATGAGCTGGCGGTCGCCGCAAACATTGATCCTGTCGAGCTCAGGCTCCGCAACTATGCCGAGGATGACCAGAACACCGGGAAGGCGCACACGTCCAAGGAGTTGCGGGCGTGCTACAGTCAGGGTGCGGAGCGGTTCGGCTGGTCCCAACGCAATCCCGTTCCCGGGTCGATGCGCGAGGGTCATGAGCTGATCGGCTGGGGCATGGCAAGCGGCGTCTGGGAAGCGTATGTTTTCAAGACCTCTGCGCGGGCAACCCTCCTACCAGATGGCAAGCTCGAAATCTCCTGCGCGACGTCCGACATCGGCACGGGCACCTACACAATCCTCGCCCAGATCGCTGCGGATGGGCTGGGCGTGGCAATGGATGCGGTGATCGTGAAGCTGGGTGATACCGATCTGCCTGAAGCGCCCGTCCAGGGGGGCTCATGGACAGCCGCTTCCGCCGGTGCCGCCGTCAGCGCGGCCTGTGAAACGCTTCGCCAGAATGTGCTCAAGGCCGCTGCCAAGATGCCCGGCAGCCCGCTTGCGAAGGCCGGCATTGACGATATCGCCTTTGCTGGCGGGCGGGTTTCCCTCAAAGACGATCAGTCGAAATCCGTTGCCCTTGCCGCTGTCGCGATGTCCGTTGATGCGCCTCTCTATGCCGAGGAAGTGGTGAAGCCCGGTCTTATCAAGAACCTGCGCACCTCGTCGTTCACCCACTCCGCCGTCTTCGTGGAGGTGCGCGTGGATGACGAGCTTGGGGTCATCCGCATCACCCGCATTGTCAATGCCGTCGCGGCTGGCCGGATTCTCAACCCGAAAACCGCACGCAGCCAGATCATCGGAGGTGTCGTTTGGGGAATTGGAATGGCCTTGCACGAGGAGGCCATGACGGACCACCGTGTCGGCCGCATCATGAACCGCAGCTTGGCAGAATACCACGTGCCCGTGAACGCCGACGTACAGGGCATAGAAGTCATTTTTGTCGACGAAACAGACTCGCAGGTCAGTCCGCTGGGCGTCAAGGGGCTGGGCGAAATCGGCATTGTGGGCACCGCAGCAGCGATTGCCAATGCCATACACCATGCCACAGGCAAACGTATTCGCTCGCTGCCGATCACCATCGACAAGTTGCTGGGCTGAGCTTCACGTTTTCAGGTCGGCAGGGTGAGATCGGGTCTTGATCAGATGAATTCATGCGCATGGCCATGGATCTGTCACCAGCCAGCAGGCGACATGCGGTTTGCGATAAATGGTGACAGATGTGTGGCGCGCCCTACGGGAGTCGAACCCGTCTTCCCAGAATGAAAATCTGGTGTCCTAACCGATAGACGAAGGGCGCCTGGTTGCACCGCGTACAAGGGCAACCGCGCGGGGTATAGTGTGCCAGCGGCTTTGCATCAACAGTCGAATGAATAATTTTTTAGCGGCAGGTCAGCGCGGTTCGGCAATGTCGATGAGGCGCAGGTCCACCCGCTCGCGGCCGCCCCAGCGATCCACCTTGAGCGTACCGGCCAGATGCACCGGCTTGCCCTTGTGCGCAAGAAGCGCCGCACCCAGGCTCTGGCGCTGTGCCCGGAAGGCGATGCCCTCTCCCGCAGCGCCCGCTCCGTCGCGGAAGCGAATGCGCATGTGGTCCTGACCCACGGGAATCACATCGGTCAATATGTGGGCAGGCAGCACGATCATCGGCTCGGGATTGCCCTGCCCAAACGGGCCGGCGCGGCGCAGCTCTTCCACAAGTCCGGCGGTGAGCGAGCCGGCTGTCAGGGTGGCATCGATGGAGAGGCCTGCCGATTCATCGGCCGCAGCCACGGCCTCGGTCAGGCGCGCCTCCAGAAAAGCCTGCAAAGGCGCAAGCTGCTCGGGACGCAGGCTCAGGCCCGCTGCCATGGCGTGGCCGCCGCCCTTGACCAGAAGGCCGGCCTCCACCGCCGCGCGGACGGCTCGGCCAAGATCAACTCCGGCGACCGAGCGCGCCGAGCCGACGCCTTGGCCCGTGTCAGCATCCCAGGCGATCGCGAGGGCAGGGCGCTGAAAGCGCTCTTTCAGGCGTGAAGCCACCAGGCCGATGACGCCGGGGTGCCACGCGGTCGAGGCGGTGATGATGATGGCGCGCCGGCCCTGTGCCACCTCCTGTGCATCGGCCATGCCTTCCGCTTCCGTCACCATGAGGGATTCGATGGCCTGGCGCTCGCGGTTGAGCTGGTCGAGTTCATGCGCCATGTGCTGGGCTTTCCCTGCATCAGACGCGACAAGCAGGCGGCTGCCCAGCGCCGCGTCGCCAATTCGCCCACCTGCATTGATGCGCGGGCCGAGCAGAAACCCCAGATGCCAGGCCTCGGGTGGCTCCTTCAGGCCGGCGGCATCCATCAACGCCGCAAGGCCCACGCGGCCGCGCTGGCGCAGCACTTTCATGCCCTGGTGCACGAAAGCGCGGTTGAGGCCCTTGAGTGGCACCACATCCGCCACGGTGCCCAGCGCGACGATGTCGAGCATCGCCATCAGATCGGGCAAGGGGCGACCGCCTCCCCGCAACGCGCGGTTGAGCGCCACCAGCGTCATGTAGACCACGCCGCAGGCGGCCAGCTGGCCAAGATTGGACAGGTCATCCTGCCGGTTGGGGTTCACGGCGGCAATGCAGCGGGGCAGCGTGTCTCCCGCCAGGTGATGATCGAGGATGATGCTGTCGAGCCCCGCAGCATGGGCGGCCTCCAGCGCTTCAAAGCTGGAAATGCCGCAATCGACCGTCACGAGCAAAGCGGCGCCTTCTGCCGCCAGGGCACGGATGGCGGGGATGTTGGGACCGTAGCCCTCCGCAATGCGGTCGGGAATGTGGACGCGCACGGGCACGCCGAAGGCTTCTAGGTAGAGCTGGAGCAGCGCTGCCGAACAGGCCCCATCCACATCATAATCACCGAAGATCGCAACGTTCTCGCGCCGCTCGATGGCCTGCACAAGCCGCGTCACGGCGGCGTCCATGTCCCGCAAGGTCGAGGGGTCTGGCATCAGATCTCGCAGGGTGGGTTCCAGATAGTCCGGCAGGTCCGCCACCCGAACGCCGCGCCCGGCCAGCACGCGTGCCAGGCTGTCAGGCAAGCCATGCACCTGCGCCATGGCCAGCGCTTCACGCTGCATTGGCTCGTCAAGCCGCGCGACCCAGCGGCGGCCCGTGAGGGAGGAGGTGACGTTGAGAAAGGGTGCCGTCATGGCGCGCGCCCCTTCACGTTGCTCATTCCAGTGCGAATTTCTTCAGTTCGCGGTGCTCGCCCTGGATGCGGCGCACGGTGCCGGTCTGGGAGCGGTAGATGATCGTTTCCGTCTCGATTACGTTGCCGCGAAAGCGCACGCCTTTGAGCAGCGAGCCATCGGTTACGCCGGTGGCGGCCACCACGGTGTCGCCGGAGGCGAGTTCCGAGAGGTCGTATTTCTTCTTGGGGTCTTTGACGCCCATCTTGCCGGCGCGGATGATCTTCGCTTCGGTGTCCAAGATCAGCCGGCCCTGCATCTGGCCGCCGACGCAGCGCAGCGCGCCCGCCGCCAGCACGCCTTCAGGCGCGCCGCCAATGCCCAGATAGATGTCGATGCCGGTCTGCTCGGGCACGGTGGTCTGGATCACGCCCACCACATCGCCGTCGGTGATCAGGCGGATGGCGCAGCCGATGGCGCGCAGCTCCGCGATCAGCGGGGCGTGCCGCTCGCGGTCCATGACCAGTGCAGTGATCTCACCGGGTTTGACGCCCTTGGCTTTGGCCAGCGCATGGATGTTGTCTGTGGCCGACGCATCAAGGTCCACCACACCCTTGGGGTAGCCGGGGCCGATGGCGATCTTGTGCATGTAGACATCCGGCGCATAGAGCAGCGTGCCGGCCTGCGCCATGGCCATCACGGCGATGGAACCGGGCATATCCTTGGCGCAGAGCGTGGTGCCTTCCAGCGGGTCGACGGCGATATCAACCTTGGGGCCTTTCGTGGTGCCCACCTTCTCGCCGATGAAGAGCATGGGCGCTTCATCGCGCTCGCCCTCGCCAATCACCACTTCGCCGTCAATGGGCAGGCGGTTCAGCTCCCGGCGCATGGCATCAACAGCGGCCTGATCAGCGGCCTTCTCATTGCCGTGGCCACGCCAGTGGGCGGAGGCGACGGCCGCGCGCTCCGTCACGCGCACCAGTTCCATGGTCAGAATGCGTTCGATGATCTGATTTTCGGAGACGACAAGATCGACCATGGGTCCTCGCATTTGAAAAGGGGTGGGCGAATCCATCGCCGCTTCTGGGTGGGGTCTCTATCAGGCGCAGATGACCGCGTCACGATGTGTCATCGGGGACGCGCTCTCGCCGTGCAGATCTCTGTCACCTCCGTGATGCGGCTCTGCTCTGCCGGGGTCGGTGCGCGTGTCATCAGCATGGTCCACAGGTTGCGCGTGCGAAACTCCGCCTCCGCGCAACTGCAATAGCTTTCGCAGATTTCGGGCGTGGCGGCGGACTGCCGGCTGCAGGTGGCCCGGCATTCGAGCCTGAAGCTCTGGGTATCGGCATCCTCCAGAGCTGACCTTGGGGCCAAAGCTGTCCCGGGCGCTGGCAACCCTCCGAGCATGAGATAGAAAATCCCAAACAGCAGGGGCTGGTGCAGGAGATAGATCGGCAGGCTCCACCGCCCGAGCCGCGCAAGCGTGGTATCGGCACCGCCCGTGCTCAAAGGCAGCAGATGACCAGCCGCGACGCCCAGCAGCAGAACACCGGCATAAGGAAACAACGGCACGTGATCGACCGTCGTGGGGGGGAAGGGTGTCAGCCCCAGCCACACCAGCGCGGAATGGCTGAAGGCCGGGCCGGTCGCGATCCAGGGCAGGGCCAGCGCCACCACGCCCGCACCCAGCGCAAACCAGCCGGGTCTGCGCAAAAACGGCAGGGACAGCACACTGCCCGCCGCGATGCAGTGGAGAATGCCGAACCGCACCCAGCGCTCGCCCATGGCGAAATAGGTGCCAAGACTCACCAACAGGGCCGCCACAACGATGATGGCGAGGCGCTTGATGAATTTGGTCCGAAACACCGTGTCGTCGCTGATGCTCCGTCTGAACAGCACCAGAGCATAGCCGCTCAGGAAGAGGAAACTGCTGGCGATGATGGTGCCACCCCAGGTGAACCAGAGCGCCCGGTGCGTGGCCGGATCAATCACGCGGAAGGCCGCCAGGTCCCATGTGAAATGATAGGCCACCATGGCCACGACCGCGAGTCCGCGCGCGATGTCGATGGCACCAACGCGGGTTTGTGCGTGGGTGGCGGCCCCGGTCATCTCAGCCCCGTTCCATGCGGATCACCTGGGGCGGGCCGTCAAGCACGCCCTGCTCGGCAATGGCCGCCACTGCGGCGCGGATCAGGTGCTCGGTCGTGGCATGGGTGATCAAGACCACCGGAACGGTCGGCAACTGCGGGGCGCCCTTCTGGATGATGGATTCGAGGCTGATGCCATGTTCAGCCATCGTGCCGGCGATGGTCGCGAACACGCCTTTGCGGTCGAGCGCCATCAGACGCACGTAGTATCCGCCCTCATGGCGTTGCATGGGTGCGCGCACGGGCTTGTCCAGCCGGTCGGCACTGCGGCCAAAGGCGGGGCCGATATCGCCGCGCGCCACATCGGCGATGTCCGCCAGCACGGCTGAGGCCGTTGCACCCCCGCCTGCGCCGGGGCCGACAAAGGTCAGCTCGCCCACAGGTTCCGCGTTGATGCTGACGGCGTTGAGCACGCCCATGACCTGCGCGATCTGCGCCGTGCGCGGCACCATGGTCGGGTGGACCCGCTGCTCCACACCTGCCGGGGTGCGCTCGGCCACGCCGAGCAGCTTGATGCGATAGCCCAGCTCTTCCGCCATCTTGAGATCAAGCGGCGCGACATTGGAAATGCCTTCCACGTAAATCGCGTCCGCATCCACCTCGGTGCCGAAGGCCAAGGCGGTGAGCAGCGCCAGTTTGTGGGCCGTGTCATAGCCCTCCACATCGAAGGTGGGGTCCGCCTCGGCGTAGCCCAGCTCCTGCGCGGCCTTCAGGCACTGGGCAAAGGTCAGACTTTCCGCCTCCATGCGGCTGAGAATGTAGTTGCAGGTGCCATTCATGATCCCCGAGACGCGGCGGATGCTGTTGCCGGCCATTGCCTCGCGCAGCGCCTTGATCACGGGAATGCCGCCTGCGACGGCCGCCTCGAACTTCAGCGCGGCACCCTTGGTTTCCGCCAACCGGGACAGACTGGTGCCATGGGCGGCCAGCAAGGCCTTGTTGGCCGTGACGACATGAAGGCCACGCGCGAGCGCTGTTTCCACCGCCGATTTCGCAGGGTCGCCCGTGCCGCCGATCAGTTCGACGAAGATGTCAGCTTGCGCCTCGCGCGCCATGGCGAGAGGATCAGCGAACCATGTGACACCTGAAAGGTCCAGGCCCCGCTCGCGGCTCCGGTCCCGTGCGCTCACGGCGACCAGCTCGACGGACCGACCCGACCGCATCGAGAACGCGCTCTGCCGATCAAGGACATGGCGCGCCACGGCTGCGCCGACGGTGCCCAATCCGGCGATGGCGAGGCGGAGAGGAGAAGCATCAGGCATGGGGGGCTCAGGCAAGGCAAGAAAATAAAGGCAAGGGAGGCAAGGCCAGATCGGAGGGAATGGTGCCGCTTGAGGGATTCGAACCCCCGACCCCCTCATTACGAATGAGGTGCTCTACCAGCTGAGCTAAAGCGGCCTTCGTGTCGGTTCCATAGCGACGAAACCAAGGGTGTGCAACCCGCGCTCAAAAATCGCTGGTGAGCCCTTTGATTTCCCAGTCATTGTAGCGCACGGGATCAAGCCCGCCCCGCCCGCGAAGCTCGGCATCCTTCGCCAGCGCCGCTTCGCGGACCTCTTGCGCCTCGCGCCGCGTTGCGGCTTCGGCCAGCGCCCGCCTGGCCGCGTCCGTCAGCGGTTTTCCAGGCGGTACCGCAGGATCCGGTACAGCGGGATTTGGGGGCGAAAAAGCCATCGGTGCGGTTTGCATGTCTTTGTCATCGGCCATGGCAGGCAACTTGAGGCAGGATTGGGTTGACGATGGGGCATAACTAGGCGACGCCCCGTTCTATGCCAAGGTTAAACCCCGCCGATCTGCTGGCCCGCGTGCTTCACAAGGACGCGGATATGATCGTCCTCGACAAACCGCCGGGCATTGCCGTGCACAAGGGACCCGGTGGCGGCGAGACGCTGGATCAGTATTTCGAGCATCTGCGGTTTGGCGCGGCGGTAAACCCCGAGCTGGCGCACCGGCTCGACAAGGACACGTCCGGCTGCCTCGTGCTGGGCCGCTCGCGCGCGGCGCTGGCGCGGCTCGGCAAACTGTTCAGCGAAGGCCGCGCCGCCAAGACCTATTGGGCGGTGGTTGTGGGCGCGGTTGTCGGCGACACCGGCGTCATCGATGCCCCGCTCGCCCGGCGCAGCCATGAACGGCGCAGTTGGTGGATGAAGATCGACCCTGCCGGAGACGCTTCGCTCACCCATTGGCGCGTGCTGGGCCGCGCCGATGGCCTGACCTGGCTGGAACTGAGGCCCGAGACAGGTCGCACCCATCAGTTGCGCGTGCATACGGCGCATCTGGGCACGCCGATTGCGGGGGACGTGATCTACGGCGGTGACAGGGCCACGGCGGCCGCAAGGCACATGCACCTGCACGCGCGTGAGATCACGCTGCCCTCTGATGGAGCGAGGCCGGTTCATGCGGTTGCCGCGCCGCCCGAACACATGCACACGCTGCTGGGCGCCTGCGGATGGCAGGCTTGAATGGGACCGATGCCGACTCAAACCCAACAGAAACCGGCCCGTGTCGACGGCCTGACGGCGCGCCGGCTTGCTGCGGAGGTGATCGCGGAGGTGATGAGCCGCCGCCTGCCGCTGGATGAGCGGCTGGAAAGCCTGTCGGCGCGGCCCGAGTATCAGGCGCTGGCGCCCAATGACCGGGGCCTGACCCGCGCCGTCGCGACATCCGCCTTTCGCCGCCTTGGCACCATTCGCAAGGCGCTGGCCGAGCGGATGACGCGCGGCTTGCCGCCGAAATCCGGCCGGCTGGAAGCCTATCTCATTGCGGGCTGCGCACAGATCCTCGTGCTGGAAACCGCGGTGCATGCCGCCGTGGACACGACCGTCGATCTGGTGCGCGAAGATGCCCATGCCAAACATTTCACGGATTTGGCCAACGCGGTGCTGCGCCGCATCGCCGCTGAAAAAACAGCAATTCTGGATGCGTCCCATCCGCTTGATACGGATACGCCGGGCTGGCTGGCCGCGCGCTGGACCCGCACCTACGGGCTGGAGACGGCACAGGCGATTGCGGCAGCGCATGGGAACGAGCCTGCCATCGACCTCACCGTGCGGGCTGATGCCGCGCATTGGGCCGAGCAATTGGGCGCGACACTCCTGCCCACGGGCTCGCTGCGGCTGACCGTGCGCACATCCGTGCCGCAACTGCCGGGTTTTGATGAAGGCGCCTGGTGGGTGCAGGATGCAGCAGCTGCCATTCCTGCCCGCCTCCTGCGCGCCAGGCCGGGCCAGCGCGTGCTGGATCTGTGCGCCGCGCCAGGCGGCAAGACGGCCCAATTGGCGGCTACCGGAGCGGATGTCATCGCTATTGATCGGTCTGCGCAGCGCATGGAGCGGCTCAACGCCAACATGCTGCGCCTTGGCCTCACCGTCACCACCCATATGGGCACAGCCGAGACCTTTGCGGGCGAGGCGGCGGATGCGGTGCTGCTGGATGCGCCATGCTCCGCCACGGGCACCTTGCGCCGACACCCGGATGTGGCCTGGAGCAAGACACTAGAGGATGTGCTGAAACTCAGCGCCGCGCAGGGCCGGCTGCTCGCGCATGCGGCAGACCTCGTGAAGCCAGGCGGGACGCTCGTATATGCCACCTGTTCGCTGGAACCCGAAGAAGGCGAGCAGCAGGTGGAACGTTTTCTGGCCAGTCACCCCGTCTTTTCTCGCGACCCTGTCACACAAGACGAGGTTGGCGGGTTATCCGAATTGATTTCAGCCAGTGGTGATCTGCGTTGCCTGCCTTCGCATCTGCCACATGCTGTGCACAGATTGGCAGGACTGGACGGCTTTTTTGCCGCACGCCTTGTAAGGCGCGCGTGAGAAGCTAGTCTGCGCACCACATTCGAACCACCCGCTGAGAGTGGCCCCGGGAGTATCAGTGACATCGAAGCGGATCACGTTGAATGCGGGTTTGTCCGGCACGTCGGCCCGCCATGGCCTGCGGCGGGTCAAGGCCGGGCTGCACCGTGTGCTCAAGCCAACGGGCGGGCGCACACCTGAGCGGCTGATCATGGCGCCGCAGGATCTGCGCACGTCCGACCCCACAATTGCTGCCGAGATTTATGCCGGCCATCTGAAATTTGCAGGCAAGCTCCTGGAAACGCATGGGCGCTCGCCCTTCGAGCTGGAGGCGCCATCAGAAGCTTTTGCCGCCGAACTGCATGGTTTCAGCTGGCTGCGCCACTTGCGTGCGGCGGAAACCATGCTGGCCAAGACCAATGGGCGTGCGCTGGTGTCCGACTGGATTGCTGTGACGCGCGGCACACCGGAGGGTGTTGCGGCCGAGCCCGCAGTCACGGCGCGCCGGGTGCTCTCCTGGATCAGCCAATCACCCTTGCTGCTCGACAAGGCCGATGCCACTTTTTACCGCACGTTTCTCAAAGCACTTGGGCAGGAAACCCGACGCTTGGAACGGGCGCTCATCGCCGCGCCGCCGACCGAATTGCAGTTGCTGATTCAGATCGCCCTGACCAGCGCCACGTTGGCGGCATCCGAGCGGGAGGCGGACCTGCGGGCGGCCACCGCGCGCCTCTGTAATGTGCTGGACGCGCAGATCCTGCCCGATGGCGGGCATGTCAGCCGCAATCCGGGTGTGGTGATGGACCTGCTGGTCGATCTCCTGCCACTCAAGCTTGCCTTTGCCTATCGGCGCATCCAGACACCGCAATCGGTTGTCTCCGCCATTGACCGCATGATGTTGATGCTGCGCATGATGCGCCATACCGACGGCTCTCTGGCGCTGTTCAACGGCATGTCCGTGACACGCACGGGCCTTGTGGCCGCCGTGATCGCCCAGGATGATGTCATGGCCGGCGCACCCGGTGAAGCGCCCTACACGGGATATCAGCGCATCGAGGCGAACGGCAGCGTGTTGATTGCAGATGCAGGCAAAGCCGTGCGGCCGCCCCATGCGCGGCGCGCCCATGCGGCACCTGCGGCTTTCGAGTTTTCAGCGGATCAGCAGCGCATTTTCATCAACTGCGGCGTGCCGCCCGCCCATCGCACGGATGTGCTGCCCTTCGCGCGGCTCACGGCGGCGCATACCACGCTCGTGGTGGATGACCAGACCATCGGGCGCTTCCGTCGCCCTGCGCTGGGTGGGGCGGCGCTTGGCGAGCAGTGGGTGAACGGCCCGCGGCATGTCTCGGTCCAACGCGCTGTGCGTGCGGACGGCACGGAGATCATCATCGAGCATGATGGGTATGGCAAGAGCCATGGTCTCATTCACCAGCGCCGCCTCGCGCTCTCCGTGGATGGCTTGCGGCTGGAGGGAGCCGACACGCTGCGCAGTGATGGCAAGCACCCCGACGCCCCTTTTGCACTGCGATTTCATCTGCACCCGCAGATCAAGCCATCTCTCTCCCCGGATGCGAAGCAGGCCATTCTGGACCTGCCAGGCGGCCAGAGCTGGAGCTTCGAGGCCCGTGATATGGCCCTCGTGCTGGAAGAGAGCATTCTCTTCGCCAGCGCAGATGCCCTGCGCCGCACCAGCCAGATCGTCGTGTTCACCACATTGCGAACCCATGCCAGCGTGGCCTGGAGCCTGCGTCAAATCCGCAAGCAATGATGGCCGTCGTCAAAACATCGTGCTAACCGCGCCTTCAGCTGACCTCTGACTTGGACGTGCTGATGCCCACTCAACTTCGCGCCGTGCAACGCGCGCTGCTTTCCGTCTCTGACAAGACCGGACTTCTCGAATTCGCCCAGGCGCTCTCGGAGCGCGGCATTGCCCTGATTTCCACAGGCGGCACCTGCAAGATGCTGGCGGATGCGGGCCTGCCTGTCACGGATGTTTCCGATGTGACGGGCTTTCCCGAGATCATGGATGGCCGCGTGAAAACGCTGCACCCCAAGGTGCATGGCGGCCTGCTGGGCGTGCGCCTGAACCCGGTGCACCAGGCAGCGATGTTTGCCCATGGCATCGAGCCGATCGACCTTCTGGTGGTGAACCTCTACCCGTTCGAGGCGACCGTGCAAAAGGGCGCGGATTTTAATGAATGCATCGAGAACATCGACATCGGCGGCCCGGCCATGATCCGCGCGGCCGCCAAAAACCACGATGATGTGACCGTGGTCGTTGACACCGCCGATTATGCCGCCGTGCTGGCGGATCTCGACACCCACAAGGGGTCCACCACGCAAACCCTGCGCCGCACCCTGGCGCAGAAGGCCTATGCGCGCACAGCGGCCTATGACGCTGCCATCTCCAACTGGTTCGCGGGCACGCTCTCCATAGAAGCGCCTGCCTTCCGCGCCATCGGCGGTGCGTTGCAGGAGGCTTTGCGCTACGGCGAGAACCCGCACCAGAAGGCCGCGTTCTACACCACGCCGGAGCAGCGCATTGGCATTGCCACGGCGCGGCAGGTGCAGGGCAAGCAGCTCTCCTTTAACAACCTCAACGACACCGATGCGGCGTTTGAACTGGTGGCGGAGTTTGACCCCGCGCGCACCGCGGCCATCGCCATCATCAAGCATGCCAACCCCTGCGGCGTGGCCGAAGGCGCGACCCTGCAGGAGGCCTATGCCCGCGCGCTGCGCTGCGACCCTGTGTCGGCCTTCGGCGGCATCGTGGCCATGAACCGCACGCTGGACGCCGAGGCCGCCAAGGCGATCACGGAGGTCTTCACCGAGGTGATCATTGCGCCCGATGCCACGCCCGAAGCCATTGCCATCGTCGCCGCGAAGAAGAACCTGCGCCTGCTGCTGACCGGCGGCCTGCCCGATGTGCGGGCGTCGGGGCTCAGCGTCCGCACCGTGGCGGGTGGCCTGTTGGTGCAGGATCGTGACGCCGCCGTGGTGGATGACATGGTGCTGCGCGTGGTGACGAAGCGTGCGCCCACGGATGATGAACTCAAAGACCTGCGCTTTGCCTTCCGCGTGGCCAAGCACATCAAATCCAACGCGATTGTCTATGCGCGGGACGGCGCGACCGTCGGCATCGGCGCGGGGCAGATGAGCCGGGTGGACAGTTCACGCATCGCGGCGTGGAAGGCGATGGAAGCCGCCAAAGCTTCAGGTCTTGCCGAAAGCCTGGCCAAGGGCGCGGTGGTGGCCTCAGACGCGTTCTTCCCCTTCGCGGATGGCTTGCTCGCCGCCGCCGAGGCGGGTGCGACCGCCGTGATCCAGCCCGGCGGCAGCATGCGCGACGACGAGGTGATCGCCGCCGCCGACCAAGCGGGGTTGGCGATGGTGATGACGGGGGTCAGGCACTTCCGGCATTGAGGGGATGGGAATATATAGCAACGAAATAAAAAATGGAATTACGGGGACATGATATCAATTGCATCAATAGCTTGCCTCATCATTTTGCCATATCCTGCCCGCAAAGCGGGGACAGTTACCGGTTTCCTCCGCTTCGCTGAATAAAGCGGAAGCAGCCCCCGGTTTGCTTCCGCTGCATATTTTGCC
>JANMMT010000153.1:0-2434 GCA_031373545.1 Hyphomicrobiales bacterium | reverse complement strand
GACCGCAGATAAGTTATTGGTTAAAACGAGAGATTTACTGCGGTCATGCTTCGCCCCTACAGATATATTTGCAAAATCGGGATGCTCCCGAAGTCGAGTATGTCACATCTGCTGAATGGATTTTAAATTGATCCCTATACTTTCAAAAGAGAAAACGATCTTGTTTAGATTGCTCCCTAAAAAACAATTACATACGAAGTAAGCCTTAAGGTAGACGCAGGGATTGAAATCATGCTGTCATACTTAAGAGTGATAATTTAAAAATTAATTTAATGAACACTCTAATTCTAGACCGCAAGGTAATAGCAAACAAGCCCAACCTTGTAATTGCTGTTCGCGACTGCAATTCTGTTTCTAAATGTACTTTTTGCAGTCACTACAAAATGCAAACAGGTTCCGTTGGTCAGTGTCAATTATTAAACGCACCTGTTCTGGGTGCATGGAAATCTTGTTCTTTAGGAACGCCTATTTTTACACCTACTTTGGGAATAGGTTGAGAAGGCGCAACAATCAATTCAAGATTTTAAAAGTAAATGCAAATGACAGAATGATTGCCATTTAAAAAGTTGTGTGTTACTTTGGGGTCAGTCAAGTTTTTGATGAACCGCATAATTTCACAAGCAAGTTAAGAAAATGAACTTAACAATTAATTCAGTAAATTCCGATCCCTCTATCAAGATTTTGTGTTGGTATATCAATATTACTAACAAAGTTGAAATTGCTCGGATTACAAACATTCCTGATTGGTATTTTGAGAGAACGGTGTTTCCGGGAGAACGTTTGTTGTTTGAAGCGCAACTGGAAGCTGAGTTGGAAGTTTGGAGGAGTGCGGAGACTAGTGGAATTGTGTGCGATCGCATTTTGTGCGATCGGCTACAGGTTGAAGAAGTAAGTACGGTTGATTAAACATAATTCCCAAAATCCCGTGGCACAGGCATCTTGCCTGTTCTACTATAGCAATCCTTGCAGGAGTCGTAAAGATTTTTTCCCCACCCCAACCCACCCCGTACTAAGGGGAGGGAGTTAGAAGTTGACAAATGATTTAGGATTGCTATATTTAGTTAAATATTCAATATTAAAATCCGATGTCCCTAACCGAACAAATCCTCTCTCAACTGCCTGGAGATGCCCTCGGAGGCTTACGAAAAGTCGATCGCCTTTGGGAAAACCTGAAACAGAATACCGCACCCATACCAGAAGCCGTCAAACACAGCCAAAAACCCCTCGAAACCATCGACTTCGACATAGTTATCAGCGGCGCAACCCTCGGAATACTAATCGGTACAGCCTTAGCAGTGCGAGGTTGGCGAGTTGCCCTACTCGAACGTGGCACCCTGCGAGGCCGCGATCAAGAATGGAACATTTCTCGCAAAGAATTAGACGCATTCTTAGAACTAAACTTGCTATCGCTTGAAGAAATAGAAAAAGCAGTTGCTACCGAATATAACCCAGCCCGAATCAGCTTTCCAGACACACCAGACATTTGGGTGCGCGACGTACTCAACATAGGAATAGACCCAGTTTACCTCCTAGAAACCCTCAAACAGCGCTTTCTCCAAGCCGGAGGTAAATTATTTGAAAATACACCATTTAATACGGCAACAATTCACCCAAATGGAATTGTCATAGAATCTAAAAATACAAATTTAGAATCACAATCAGAATTAAATTCATTTAAAACCAGATTATTATTAGATGCAATGGGACATTTTTCACCCATTGTGCGACAAGCAAGACAAGGTAAAAAACCCGATGCGGTATGTTTAGTAGTTGGTAGTTGTGCCCAAGGATTCCCCAAAAACGACACCGGTGATATATTTGCATCCTTCACCCCAATGCAAAATCAGTGCCAATATTTTTGGGAAGCATTTCCCGCACGAGATGGCCGCACAACTTACCTATTTACTTACCTAGATGCTGACACAGAAAGATTCAGTTTAGAAACATTATTTGAAGACTATTTGCGATTGCTACCACAATATCAAAACATCGAACTTAATCAGCTAAAATTTCAAAGAGCACTCTACGGATTCTTCCCTTGCTATCGCCAAAGTCCTCTCAAAATGCCTTGGAATCGGATTCTCCCAGTCGGAGATAGCAGCGGTAGTCAATCTCCCCTCAGCTTCGGAGGATTCGGCGCAATGGTGCGTCATCTCAAACGCTTGACTCTAGGAATTGATGAAGCTTTGACAAGTGATAGTCTCAGTCAAAATTCCCTGGCACTTTTGCAACCATACCAGCCAAATCTATCAGTTACATGGTTGTTTCAGCGTTCCATGAGTGCTGCGATGAATCAAAAGATAGAGGCAAATCAAATTAATCAACTTTTGTCTGGTGTGTTTGAGGTAATGGAAGAGTTGGGGGAACCAGTTCTGAAACCATTTCTTCAGGATATTGTGCTGTTTCCGGCTTTGTCAAAAACTCTATTTAAAAC
>JANMMT010000142.1:0-1969 GCA_031373545.1 Hyphomicrobiales bacterium | reverse complement strand
AACGGGTGTGGCGCGGTGGCGAATGCGCACGAGCACCGTGGAGCCGTGGGCGGGGATGGCGTCGACGAGCCAGTTGGCTTCGTTGGCGCTGAGTCCGCGGCCCAGCAGCGCCTCGCGAGGACCAATCACCACCGCACGCTCTGCAGGACGCAGCTCCACCACGAACATTGGCTCGCTGGTCATCGCCTCGATCAGCGCCAGCTTCTTCGCCCGCGACCCGCCCTTGATCTGCTTTTCGCGCGCGATCGCGACGTCCATCGTGTCGGCCATTTCGAACCACACGAGCATCTTGCAGCCGTATTTTTTCGTGAACCCGTCGGCAACGCTCTCGCGATGTTGCCATGCCCGCTGCGGCAGGTTCGACGTGACGCCCGTGTAAAGCGTCCCATTCCGCTTGCTCGCCATGATGTAGATCGCCGGTCGCTTCATTGACCCGTCATTGCGAGGAGCGAAGCGACGAAGCAACCCAGTGCGCTCTCGCGGCGAGATGGATTGCTTCGCTACGCTCGCAATGACGGCGGCTCGTTGAGGCGATCGAAGTTTAGGGTTGCCAGTCATCCTCCACAATTCGGATTAGCCGCACCAACTCGGCGTATAGCAACTTCATTCGTCTCACCCCCGGTTGTTGATCTCCCTCGTAGGCAATCTTCCCAACCGGAACCTCAGCGGAAAAGCCATCCAGAATCATGTGAACGTCGTCAAATCGCTGAGTAAAATAAGAAATGAAGTCAGCGACATTTGCGGCCAAAGCCTTCTTCTTCTCGTGCGGCATGTCCAGCACGACCACACGCAGACCTAAGTTGAAGGCGTTGGCGCGCTGGAAGAAAAGGCTCGGGATCTCATGCGCGATGAAATCGCGCAGATGTGGCCACCGCTCATCGGCCAGCCTTTGACGCTCTCGTTCAGCTCTGCTCACAACGGAATATTGTCATGCTTCTTCCACGGATTCTCCAACTGCTTCCCCCGCAATTTCCGTAGCCCCAGCGCCACCCGCCGCCGCGTCGAGTGTGGCATGATGACCTCGTCGATGAAGCCCTTGCTTGCCGCCACGAACGGATTGGCGAACCGCGCTTCGTACTCCGCCGTCTTCTCCGCGATCTCCTCCGGCGTGCGCCCGCGAAAGATGATCTCGACCGCGCCTTTCGCGCCCATCACCGCGATTTCGGCGGTCGGCCAGGCGTAATTCAAATCGCCGCGCAGATGCTTCGACGCCATCACGTCGTACGCGCCGCCATAGGCTTTGCGCGTGATGACGGTGATTTTCGGCACGGTCGCCTCGGCATAGGCGAAGAGCAGTTTCGCGCCGTGCTTGATGATGCCGCTGTGCTCCTGCGCGACACCGGGGAGAAAGCCCGGAACATCGACAAACGTCACGATCGGGATTTCGAACGCGTCGCAGAAGCGCACGAAGCGCGCGGCTTTCTTCGACGAATTGATGTCGAGGCAGCCTGCGAGCACCGTCGGCTGGTTCGCCACCACGCCGACCGTGCGGCCCTCGATCCGCGCAAAGCCGATCAGGATGTTGCCCGCGTGTGCCGGTTGCAGCTCGAAGAAATCGCCCTCGTCGACCGTTTTGCGGATGACTTCGTGCATGTCGTACGGCTGGTTCGCGCTATCGGGGATGATCGTGTCGAGGCTCGGTTCCAACCGGTCCCAGTCGTCGGCAGTCGGGCGTTCGGGAACGGCTTCGCGGTTCGAGGCCGGCAGGAAATCGATAAATTCGCGCGCGGCGAGCAGTGCCTCGATATCGTTGTCGAACGCGACGTCGGCGACGCCCGACTTGGTCGTGTGCGTAACCGCACCGCCGAGCGCCTCTTGCGTCACGATCTCGTTCGTCACCGTCTTCACGACGTCGGGGCCGGTGACGAACATGTAGCTCGAATCCTTCACCATGAAGATGAAGTCGGTCATAGCGGGGCTGTAGACTGCACCGCCCGCGCACGGCCCCATGATGAGGCTGAGCTGCGGC
>JANMMT010000127.1:0-1555 GCA_031373545.1 Hyphomicrobiales bacterium | reverse complement strand
TGTTCCGGCCTCGTGTCGGCCTTGATGCGCGTAAGCAGTTCCGCGGCATCTTCCGCGGTGGTGCCCATTTGAAACTCCCCTGGCGGAATCAGCCGCAGCTTCATGCCGAGGGAGTTGGTGAAATCGGGTTTGATGTCGAGGTCTTTAGCGCAGCTTTCCTGGAACGTCCTGGCCTGATTGGCGTCGAAGGGTGCGACGGCGAGCAACTGTGCCTCGCCTGACGAATCGTCTGTTGCCATCGTTGCAGGTGATTCGCTAACGCGTCTGGGAAGGCTAACGATTTTCGTTTTCCTCTCAGATCCTCCAGAGGCATACAAAAACCATCCCAATCCGAGAATCAACATCCCCAATGTTGGAACTGCAAGCAGGATGACACACACGATCGCCATGATTCCCATTCCGAAACTCGGAGTCGATCGATGCTCCCATTTGCTAACCGCGATCGCAGCCACCGGAACAATCGGAGTCGCCGGCAGCGGCATGGTGGCCGGCTGTTGCAGGTGGGCGAGGAACTGGCTCAATAGTTCCGCAACTTCGGCGGCGGTTTGAAAGCGATCCTCGGGCCGCTTGGCAAGGAGCTTATCGATGGTCGCCGTGAGCCATTCGGGAATCTCGGGATTGACTTCGCGGATGGGGCGCGGAGTGTCTTCGCATACGCGGCGGAGCGTCCCCATCGTCGTCTCGGCACGGAACGGCGACCGGCCGGTGCACATTGCATACAGCACACATCCCAAGCTGAACAGGTCGCTGCGAGTGTCAATCAGCTCGCCGCGGGCCTGCTCGGGAGACATGTACTGCGGAGTGCCGGCGATCATGCCGGTTTTCGTCATCTCCACGTCATCAGCAGCGCGGGCCAGCCCGAAGTCGGTGATCTTCACCCGCTCGACGCCGTTTTCCAGCAGGATGTTTCCGGGCTTCACGTCGCGGTGAATCAATCCGGTCTTATGCGCCGCCGCGAGCCCCGCCGCCATCTGGCTGCCGATGCGGAGGATATGCCTGAGTTGCAACGACCCTTCCTTGTCGATCTTCTGTTGCAGCGTTTGCCCGGCGATAAACTCCATCACCAGGTAGGGGGGGCGGCTTTCGTCGTAGACCCCATAGATGTGGACGACGTGGTCATGCACCACTGCCGCGGCACTTTGCGCTTCGCGGAGAAACCGCTTCACTGCGGTCGGGTTCGCCGCCAGTTCGGGGGCCATCACCTTCACCGCCACGATCCGGCTGAGCTTGGTATCGACGGCTCGCAACACCGAACCCATTCCCCCCTGCCCAATCACTTCGATGATTTCATAGTCTCCGAGCTTGCCGATGCGCCCCGCCTTTTCGCATGGCTGCAGGAAGGGAAGCGAACTCATTGTCACGTTCGAATCCACGGTATCCTTGCTCAAACTGGCGTCGATCGTCACATCCAGGCCGGCGGGTGGATGCTCGAGAAACGAGCCCCCGTCACCATCTCCCAGGGCAAGCAACTCCTCGACTTGAGCCTTGAGCTTCGAGTTCCCTCGGCAAGCTTCGCTCAGGAAGGCATCCCGCTCTGCCCCGAAACCGCCGTCTG
>JANMMT010000114.1:0-1808 GCA_031373545.1 Hyphomicrobiales bacterium | reverse complement strand
TGCAGCACGGGCCGATCAGCCTTGATGACGCGATCAAGTCGATCCCGTTGATCAATGCCGCTGGCAAGCCTGCCCTTGCGCGCGAGCCGGTGGGCGAGTTCCAGAATGTCTCGCGGCTGCTGGATGCGGGCGCGTCTGGCGTGATCGCGCCCATGGTCAACACAATGGCGGATGCGCGCGCCTTTGCGGCCTATGCGAAATACCCGCCCATGGGCGAGCGCAGCTGGGGCAGCTATGCAGGCCTCGGCAATTCCGGCCTCGACATGAACGGCTATCTTGCGCAGGCGAACGCATTCTCGATGGCGTTCGCGATGATCGAGACGCGTGAGGCCATGGCCATCTGCGACGATATTCTGGCGCTGCCCGGCATTGATGGCGTGTTCATTGGCCCGTCCGATCTGTCGATTGCGCTGACCGGCGGCCAATCGGTCGATCCGATGTCGAAGGCGGTGGACGAGGCCATTGCCGAGGTGGTGCGGCAGGCGAACAAGGCAGGCAAGCCGGTGGCGGTTTATGCACACACCGCCGAGCGTGGCCGCGACTTCCTGAAGCTTGGCGCGAAGATGATCTGCATCCAGAGCGATCTGGCGTTTCTCAAGGCCGGCGCACAGGCAGCGCTTGGCGTCATCCGGCGTTGATGCCCTCGCGGGTTTTCACCACAGCATAGTAAGACCAGAGCAACCGTGCGGCGACGCCGCGCCAGGGCTTCCAGTTTTCGGCGATCACCGCCATTTCCTTGTGTGTGGGCCGCTTTTTCAGGCCCAAGCCGATGCGGGCCGCTTCCTGCAAGGCCAGATCTCCCGGTGCAAAGGCATCGGCATGGCCGAGGCAAAACATCAGATAGATGTCTGCCGTCCAGGGGCCTATGCCTTTGACGGCTGTCATCTGGGCGTGAATGTCTTCCGCCGAGGCATCGCTAAGCCCTTCAAGCACCAGTGACTTGTCGACGACTGCTGCCGAGATGGCGCGCAAGGTACGCTGCTTGGGACGCGAAAGCCCAGCTTGCCGCAGCTCATCATCGGTCGCTGCCAGAAAGCGCTCCGGCGTCAGTGGCACGATGATGGCCTCGACCCTGGCCCAGATGGCGCGGGCGCTGGCGACCGAGACCTGCTGCGAGACGATGATGCGCGCCAGCCCCTCAAAGCCGCCTTGCTGGAGGCGCAAAGGGGGCGCGCCGCTGGCCGCAACAATCGCCTGCCATTGCGGGCCATGGCGCTTCTTGCTCAGGGCTTGAAGCCCGGCCATGCCACTCTGCACGTCGGCGTCACAGGTTATGCGTGTCATTTTGTACTACCTGCTCGCCGTCTGGTTTGATTTCGAAGATGGCCAGCATATCGTTTTGGCGATGCGAGAAAAGCCACCCGTTTTCCGATTCGCCCCCAGCACGAATGGCTGGCTGCATCTGGGGCACGCGTTTTCGGCCATCCTTAACTTTCGTGCCGCGCAGGCATGCGGCGGACGCTTCCTCCTGCGCATCGAGGACATCGATCCCGATCGTGCGCGGCCCGAGCATGTCGAAGGCCTGTTCGCTGATCTGCGCTGGCTGGGCTTGGAATGGGAAGAGCCGGTCCGGCGGCAATCGTCGCATTTCGCGGATTACCGCGCCGCACTCGCCATTTTGCAGAAGCAGGGGCTCATTTATCCCTGCTTCTGCTCGCGCGGCGATATTGCGCGCAAGCTAGCCGGAATCAGCGGCGATGCGCTGCACGACCCTGACGGCACGCCGCATTATCCCGGCACGTGCCGTGGGTTGCCTGCAGACGTCGTGGCCGCTCGTGTGGCAGCGGGTGAGAAACCATCCCTGCGGC
>JANMMT010000110.1:0-13858 GCA_031373545.1 Hyphomicrobiales bacterium | reverse complement strand
AAGGTTGCCCGATCCCTGCAGACCCACCGCGATACCCCAGGACTGGAACAGCGCCAGCACCACCGTGAGGTAACGCGTGTACTGGTTGATCTGGCGGCGTCCGCTTTCACCCTCCTTCTTGAGGGCTTCAAGCCGGGGCGACACGGACGTCAGCAACTGCAGAATGATCGAGGCCGAGATATACGGCATGATGTTGAGCGCGAAGATTGCCATGCGGCTCACCGCGCCGCCCGAGAACATGTTGAACAGGCCCAAAACGCCCTGCTGCGAATTCGAGAAGGCCTGGCGCAACTGCTCGGGGTCAATGCCCGGCAAGGGGATGTAGGTGCCCAGACGATAAACAAGCAACGCACCCAGCGTGAACCAGATGCGCTTCTTCAACTCGTCCGCTTTCGCCAGAGAGCCAAAATTGAGATTTGCCGCGAGTTGTTCTGCTGCCGATGCCATCTTCTCTCGCAACTGACGCTGCGACCCCACAATCACCGCTGCCCGGAGCCTGAAGCTCTGGCTGGCTCACCGATACAGGAACGCCCGGGACTTGTGATCCCGGGCGCATGACCGGCGTTCAGCCGGTAGATAAGCGGACGGCATGCATTTGGCCAGCCATCCGAAACACTTTTGCACTCAAGCCGAAGCGGCTTCTTCCACCGGGCGCAGCAGCTTGATGGTGCCGCCTGCCTTCTCGATGGCCACCACAGCCGAGGCCGACGCGGCCCAGACTTCAAACGACGCCTTGGCCTTGAGTTCGCCCACGCCGAGCACCTTCACGCCATCACGGGCGCGGGACAGCAGGCCAGCCGCAACGAGGCTGTCCACGGTTACGGGCTGCATGGCGTCCAACTTGCCGGCATCGATCGCCTGCTGCACGCGGCCGAGATTGACCTCGTTCAGGTCAAGGGCATGGATGTTGTTAAAACCACGCTTGGGCAGACGGCGATGCAGAGGCATCTGACCACCTTCAAAGCCCTTGATCGAGACGCCTGTGCGGGCCTTCTGACCCTTGACGCCGCGACCGGAGGTCTTGCCCTTGCCCGAGCCGATACCACGGCCCACGCGCATGCGATTCTTGGTGGCACCAACGTTGTCACGCAGATCTGTGAGTTTCATGATGCGCTCCTCACTTGGGTTCAACGACGCGCACCATGTGCGATACGGCTGCGATCATGCCACGCACTTCAGGCGTGTCCTGAAGTGTCTTGCGTTTGCCAATGCGGCCGAGACCCAGGCCCACAAGGGTCTGCGCCTGCTTGGCCGGACGGCGAATCTGGCTGGCGTATTGCTCGACGGTGACTGTCTTGACGGTTGTCATGTCAATCTCCCCCTTACGAGTCTGCGCCAACATCAGCATCGACGCCTTGGCGACGAGACTGAAGCTGCGAAACCTTGAGGCCGCGACGCGCCGCAACCGCACGGGGCGAATCCTCGTTGACGAGAGCGTCGAACGTGGCGCGCACCATGTTGTAGGGGTTGGATGAGCCAAGCGACTTGGCCACCACATCCTGCATGCCGAGCGATTCAAACACCGCACGCATCGGACCGCCGGCAATCACGCCCGTACCAGCCGGAGCGGCACGCAGAATGACCTTGCCCGCACCCCAACGCCCTGTAACGTCGTGGTGCAACGTACGACCCTCGCGCAATGCCACGCGAATCAGCGCGCGCTTGGCGGCTTCCGTGGCCTTGCGAATGGCTTCCGGCACTTCACGAGCTTTGCCGTGGCCGTAGCCAACGCGGCCCTTCTGGTCACCCACGACAACAAGGGCCGCAAACGCCATGCGGCGCCCGCCCTTCACTGTCTTGGCGACGCGATTGATATGAACGAGTTTCTCTGTGAACTCGCTGTCAGCGCGGTCACCGCGCCCATCACGTGGCTCTCTGGCCATACCGTTTTCCTTCACTGGCGCGGGACGGAACCCCGCTCGCTTCACGATGTTTCACGCCCCGGAACCGGGAACATGCCGAAATAAAATCAGAACTCGAGACCACCCTCGCGGGCACCCTCAGCAACGGCCTTGACACGGCCATGGTACAGATACGAACCACGGTCGAACACCACGGTCTTGACGCCCGCTTGGAGCGCACGTTCGGCAATCAACTTGCCAACCTTGTGGGCGGCATCGACATTCGCGCCAGTCGCAAGAGCGGTGCGCATGTCTTTTTCCAGTGTCGAGGCGGCCACAAGCGTGACGCCCTGCAGATCGTCGATGATCTGCGCATATATCTGCTTGGCCGAACGAAACACCGAGAGACGCGGACGACCATAGGCAACGGCCTTGATCTCGCGGCGAACTCGGGCCCGGCGACGGTCTACGGTGGCAGCTTGCTTTGTCATGTCCGGGGCCCTTACTTCTTCTTGCCTTCTTTGCGGAAGATGAATTCGCCCTCGTACTTGACGCCCTTGCCCTTGTAAGGCTCGGGTCCACGATAAGCCCGGATTTCAGCCGCGACCTGACCAACGACCTGGCGGTCATTGCCCGAAATCACGATTTCAGTCGGCTTGGGTGTCACGATCGTGATCCCATCCGGAATGTCATAATTCACTTCATGGCTGTAACCCAGCGAGAGCTGCAAAACCTTGCCAGCCATGATCGCCTTGTAACCCACGCCAGTGATTTCCAGCTTCTTGCTGAAACCCGCTGTCGAACCGGTCACGATGTTCTGGACCTGCGCACGTGTGGTGCCCCACATGGTGCGCGCACGCTTGGAGTTGTTGCGCGGTGAGAAGCTGATAAGGTTTCCCTCGATCTTCACTTCCACATCGTCAGTGCCGGGAAAGCGCAGCTCACCCTTTGCACCCTTGGCGATGATCGTGTTGCCCTCCAGCCGCACCTGGCAGCCTGCGGGAACTTCAACGGCTTTCTTGCCGAGACGGGACATGTCGCTCTCCTCTCGGTTAGAATACGGTGCAGAGTACTTCGCCGCCGATGTTGCGCTCGCGCGCCACATGGTCAGCCATCACACCCTGCGGGGTTGAAACGATCGTCACGCCAAGGCCATTGGCCACGCGCGGTGTCTTATCGACGGACGCATAAACACGGCGCCCGGGCTTCGAGACACGCTCAATGTTGCGGATGACCGGTTTGCCATCAAAGTACTTGAGCTCAATCTCGAGGTCCGTGCGCCCGTTTCCATATTCGGTGACCGAATAATCACGGATAAAGCCTTCGGACTTCAGAACCTCGAGAACACGCGCGCGCAGGTTCGAACCTGGCGAGCTGATTTTTGACTTGCGGCGCTGCTGCGCGTTGCGAATGCGGGTGAGCATATCGCCGAGGGGATCGGACATGGACATGGTGCGCCCCTCCTACCAGCTGGACTTGGTGAGACCTGGAACCAGGCCTTTGTTACCAAGCTCACGCAGCGCAATGCGCGACATTTTGAGCTTACGATAATACCCACGCGGACGACCCGTCACTTCGCACCGGTTCTTGATGCGGTTGGCGGCGCTGTTGCGCGGCATTTGAGCGAGTTTCAAGGTCGCCGTGAAGCGGTCCTCAAGGTTCGCATCCTTGTTCATGATGATCGCTTTGAGCCGCGCGCGCTTAGCCGCACTGCCCGCAACCATCTTGCGTCGGCGATTGTTCTTTTCGATCATGCCTTTTTTGGCCATGTGATCCGTGTCCTTCTGGTGTCCGCGTATGAGCGCAGCGCGCTGGCTCACTGCCGGAACGGGAAGTTGAAAAGTTTCAGAAGTGCCCGCGCTTCCTCGTCCGTCTTGGCCGAGGTGCACACGATCACGTCCATGCCCCAGATCTGATCCACCTTGTCATAGGTGATTTCAGGGAAAATAAGGTGTTCCTTGATGCCCATGGCATAGTTGCCACGGCCATCGAAGCTCTTGGGGTTGAGTCCGCGGAAGTCGCGCACACGCGGCAAAGCCACGGTGACCAGACGGTCCATGAACTCATACATGCGGGTCTTGCGGAGCGTGACCTTGGCGCCGATGGCCAGGTTCTCGCGCAGCTTGAAGTTCGAGATGGCCTTGCGGGCCTTGGTGACAACAGGCTTCTGTCCTGCAATCAGCGCCAGGTCGGCCGCAGCAATCGCTGTCTTCTTGGAATCGGCCACGGCCTCGCCAATGCCCATGTTGATCACGATCTTGGTGACAACCGGCACTTCCATGACGTTCTTGTAGCCGAACTGCTCGATCATCTTGGCGCGCACGACATCGGCATACTCAGCCTTGAGACGTGGGATGTATGTTTGTGCCTCAGGCATCGATCAAATCTCCTGAACGCTTGGCGAAACGAACCTTGCGGCCATCATCGAGAACCTTGAAACCAACGCGGGTTGGCTTCCCGTCCTTCGGATCAGCAACAGCAAGATTGCTGAGTTGAATGGCAGCTTCCTTGGAAATGATGCCGCCCTGCTGGTTGGCCGACTGCTTCTGGTGACGCTTCACCAGATTGACACCGCGTACCTGGGCACGCTCTTCCTCGGGACGCACTTCGAGAACTTCGCCGGACTTGCCTTTGTCACGGCCCGTGAGCACGACAACCTTGTCGCCCTTCTTGATCTTGGCAGCCATTACAGCACCTCCGGCGCGAGGCTGATGATCTTCATGTGATTGCGCGCACGCAGTTCACGAGGCACGGGCCCGAAGATGCGGGTGCCGATCGGCTCGGCCTGGTTGTTGATGAGAACGGCCGCATTGCGATCAAAACGGATCACGGAGCCATCAGCGCGGCGAATGTCTTTCGCGGTGCGCACGACAATCGCCTTCATGACGTCGCCCTTCTTGACGCGGCCACGTGGGATGGCTTCCTTGATCGAGACAACGATCACATCGCCCACACCAGCGTACTTGCGCTTGGATCCGCCCAGCACCTTGATGCACATGACGCGACGGGCACCCGAATTATCGGCCACGTCCAGATTGGTTTGCATTTGGATCATTGGCTTTGATCCCTTTCTGTTTCAGATCGGTTTCCTCGGAACTGATTAGCCCAAGGACTTCGCCTGACGGAGGTGTGAGCTTGGTCCCGCAGGGAACCAATTCTGCCTCCCGCCTTTTGTGGAGAAGTGCGCCCCATAGAGGAATCACGACGCCATGGCAACCAGCGAAATTGCTTTCGCCAACGGAAATTGTGAACCTTACGCCTGTGCGTCCTCGAGGACGACCCAGCGCTTCAGTTTGGAGAGCGGTTTCGCCTCCTCGATGCGCACCGAGTCGCCAACCTTGCAGGCATTGGCTTCATCATGCGCGTGGTAGTTCTTGGTGCGACGCACCGTCTTTTTCAACAGCGGGTGGGTGAAGCGACGCTCCACCTTGACCACGACTGTCTTGTCCTGCTTGTCGGACACCACGGTGCCCTGGAGTATGCGCTTTGGCATGGTGTGATCCTCAGGCCTTCGCGGCTTCTGTCGCCTTGCGGCGCGAGACGGTCATGAGGCGGGCGATATCCCGCCGCACTTCGCGGATTCGACGAGTGTTTTCAAGCTGTCCCGTGGCTTTCTGAAAGCGCAAGTTGAACTGCTCTTTCTTCAGCTTCAGCAGCTCATCATTCATTTGATCTGTGCTCATGGTCCGCATGTCGGACAAGCGTTGTGGCGTTTTCATCATGCCCTCCTCTTATTCGACAATGCGTTGCACGAAACGGGTGCGGATCGGCAGCTTGGCAGCCGCCAGTTCAAGCGCTTCACGGGCCACATCGACCGGAACACCGCCCAACTCGAACATGACCTTGCCGGCACGCACGCGGGCCGCCCAGTACTCTGTGCCGCCCTTGCCGGAGCCCATGCGGACTTCGAGGGGCTTCTTGGACACAGGCACATCCGGGAAAATGCGAATCCACACACGCCCTGCCCGCTTCATATGACGGGTCATGGCGCGGCGCGCCGCCTCGATCTGGCGGGCCGTGATTCGATCAGGCTCCATGGCTTTCAAACCGAATTCACCGAAGGCAAGATCGGAACCGGCACAGGCGATGCCTGAAATCCGACCCTTGAACTGCTTCCTGAACTTTGTACGTTTTGGCTGTAGCATCGCTCATATCCCTCAGGCGGCTTCAGACGAACCGCGGCGACCAGAGCTGCGTCCACCGTCATCGGTGGCGCGGCGCTCGGAAGCGGTGGGATCGTGTTCGAGGATCTCGCCCTTGAAAATCCAGACTTTGACGCCGCAGGTGCCGTAAGCTGTGATAGCTGTAGCGACACCGTAATCAACATCGGCACGCAGTGTATGCAGGGGCACGCGGCCCTCGCGGTAGGTCTCGATGCGGGCGATTTCAGCGCCGCCCAAACGGCCCGAGCAGGTCACCTTGATGCCTTCGGCACCCAGGCGCATGGCGGACTGCATGGCGCGCTTCATAGCACGGCGAAACGCTACTCGGCGCTCCAGCTGCTGGGCAATCGCTTCGGCCACCAGTGTCGAGTCGATTTCAGGCTTGCGCACTTCGACGATGTTAATCGCCACTTCGCTGGCGGTCATGTCGGCAATCTGCTTGCGCAGCTTGTCGATGTCCGCACCCTTCTTGCCGATGACGACACCGGGGCGGCCCGCATGAATCGACACGCGGCACTTCTTGTGCGGACGCTCGATCACCACCTTGGAAATGGCAGCCTGCTTGAGCTGTTCCATCAGCATCTTGCGGATGGCCATGTCCTCGTGCAGCAGCTTGCCGTATTCGCCGGTGTTGGCATACCAGCGGCTGTCCCACGTGCGGTTGATGCCGAGGCGCAGACCGATCGGATTGACTTTCTGACCCATTATGCGGCCTCCGGAACCTGGCGGACGATGATTGTGATGTGTGCGAAGGGTTTTTCAATCCGCGATGCACGCCCGCGAGCCCGAGCCGCGAAACGCTTCATCACGATACCCTTGCCCACGAATGCCTGGGAAACAACGAGGTCATCCACATCAAGGCCGTGGTTGTTCTCGGCGTTGGCAATGGCGCTTTCCAGCGTCTTGCGCACCTCGACAGCAATCCGCTTGCGCGAAAACTCGAGATCGGCCAGCGCTGCATTGACCTTCTTGCCCCGGATCAGCTGAGCCACGAGGTTCAGCTTCTGCGGCGACACGCGCAGGTTGCGGCAGATTGCTTTTGCCTCTGTGTCAGAGAGCGCGCGAGGAGTGGCTTGTTTACCCATGGCTATATCCTCACTTCCGCTTCGCCTTCTTATCGGCCGCATGGCCGTAGAAGGTGCGCGTCGGCGAAAACTCGCCAAACTTGTGACCAATCATCTCTTCGGACACTGTCACTTCGACGTGCTTCTGTCCGTTGTAGACACCGAACCGGAGGCCGACGAACTGCGGCAAGACGGTGGAGCGACGGCTCCAGATCTTGATCACCTCGTTGCGGCCAGAAGCGCGCACGGTCTCTGCTTTCTTCAGGAGGTATCCGTCGACAAACGGACCTTTCCAAATTGAACGCGGCATGGCTGCGCTCCTTATTTCTTGCGGGCGTGGCGTGAAGCCACAATGAATTTGGCGGTGCGCTTGTTGGAGCGCGTCTTGCTACCCTTGGTCGGCTTGCCCCATGGGGACACCGGATGGCGACCACCGGATGTCCGGCCTTCACCACCACCGTGCGGGTGATCCACCGGGTTCATGGAAACGCCGCGGTTGTGCGGACGCTTGCCAAGCCAGCGGTTACGACCCGCCTTGCCCAGGCTGATGTTCATGTGGTCAGGGTTGGAAACAGCCCCGACCGTCGCATAGCATGTGCCAAGGATCAGGCGCTGCTCACCGGAGTTGAGGCGCACAATCACATACCCCTGGTCGCGGCCGACGATCTGGACATAGCTGCCAGCGGAACGGGCAATCTGCCCGCCCTTGCCCACTTTCAGCTCCACATTGTGGACAATCGTGCCCACTGGAATGCTGGCAATCGGCATGGCGTTGCCGGGCTTGATGTCGACCTGCTCACCCGAAATCACCTGATCGCCAACAGCCAGACGCTGCGGAGCCAGAATGTAGGACAACGTGCCGTCGGCATATTTCACCAGAGCGATGAACGCCGTGCGGTTTGGATCGTACTCGAGACGCTCGACGGTGGCAGCCACACCAGGCCTCTCGCGGCGCTTGAAGTCCACGAGACGGTACGACTGCTTGTGGCCACCGCCACGGAACCGCACCGTGATGCGACCCATGTTGTTGCGACCGCCCTTTTCGCTCTTGCCAACCGTGAGCGCCTTGACCGGCTTGCCCTTATGGAGCTCCGAGCGATCGACGAGCACGAGCTGACGAAGGCTCGGCGTAGTGGGGTTATATTTCTTGAGCGCCATGATCCCTATTCCCCGCTCACAAACCAGTCGTCACATCGATCGACTGGCCTTCAGCCAATGTCACGATGGCACGCTTGGTATCGGACTGACGGCCAACAACGCCGCGAAAACGCTTTTCCTTGCCCTTGCGGTTCAAGGTGTTCACAGCCGTGACCTTCACATCGAAGAGTTTTTCGACCGCTTGCTTGATCTGCGGCTTGGTCGCAGTCCGCGCCACTTTGAACACAACCTTGTTCTGCTCCAGCAGAATGGTTGCCTTTTCCGTGATCACCGGAGCGACGATCACATCATAAAAACGAGGATCCATGCTCATTGAAACCGCGCCTCCAACGCTTCAAGTGCGGCCTTGGTCAGAACCAGCTTATCACGGCGAAGAATGTCATAGACGTTGATGCCCTGCACCGGCAGCACATCCACATGGGGCAAGTTGCGCGACGCCAGGGTGAAGTTGCGATCAATCTCGGCACCGCCAATGATCAACACGTTCCCAAAACCCAGGTTATCGAATTTGGCCTTGAGCGCCTTGGTCTTTGCATCCGCCGCGACCACATCGTCCACCACGATCAGAGCATTGCCCTTGACCTTGGACGAGAGAGCGTGACGCAGGGCAAGACCACGGAACTTCTTGGTCAGGTCATGGGCGTGGCTGCGCGGGGTCGGGCCAAAGGCACGTCCACCACCGCGAAACAGTGGGGCATTCTTGGAACCGTGGCGTGCGCCGCCGGTGCCCTTCTGCTTGTACATCTTCGATTTCGTGCGGTTGATTTCCGAACGATTCTTGACGTCGTGCGTGCGCTGCTGGCGCTTGTCCAACTGCAAGAGGATCATGCGATGGATGAGATCGATGCGCGGCTCAAGGCCGAACACCTCATCCGACACGTCAACCGTGCCGGCGCTCTTCCCATCAAGCGTGGTGACAGAGAGTTTCATCGCTCAAGCCTCCGTAGCAATCGGCGCAGCGGCCGGGGCTTCAGCGCCTTCACCGTGCAAGCGGAACTTGCCAGGCAATGGTGCATCCTTGTGAAGCGGCTTCTTCACCGCATCACGCACGAAAATCCAGCCGCCCTTGGTGCCGGGCACAGCGCCCTCCACCAGGATCAGGCCCCGGGCGACATCCGTCTGCACAACCTTCAGGTTGAGGGTCGTGATGCGGTCCACACCCATGTGGCCGGCCATCTTCTTGTTCTTGAACGTCTTGCCGGGATCCTGACGACCACCGGTCGAACCGATGGAGCGGTGCGATACGGAGACGCCGTGCGTGGCACGCAAGCCACGGAAATTCCAACGCTTCATACCACCCGCAAAGCCCTTGCCCATGGACGTTCCCGTCACATCGACGAACTGACCAGGCACGAAATGGTCCGCGGTGATCTCGGCACCCACGGGGATCATGGACCCCTCGTCGATGCGAAACTCAACAACCTTGCGCTTGGGCTCCACCTGAGCCACCGCAAAGTGCCCACGCTCCGCCTTGGAAACGTTTTTCACCTTGGCGTTGCCCACACCGACCTGAACAGCGATGTAGCCATTCTTGTCCATGGTGCGCTGCGCAATCACCTGGTTACCATCCATTTTAAGCACCGTGACAGGAACATGCTCGCCAGCATCCGTGAAGATGCGGGTCATGCCCATCTTTTGTGCAATTACTCCAGACCTCATGGCCCTAGTCCTTTCCAGAGGAGGTCACAACGTCACAGACGAATCTGGACATCGACACCAGCCGCAAGGTCGAGCTTCATCAAAGCATCGACCGTCTGCGGCGTGGGATCAACGATATCCAGAACACGCTTGTGGGTCCTGATCTCAAACTGCTCGCGCGACTTCTTGTCGATGTGCGGCGAGCGGTTGACCGTAAATTTCTCAATGATCGTCGGCAGCGGAATGGGCCCGCGCACTTGTGCGCCGGTCCGCTTCGCCGTGGAGACGATCTCGCGCGTGGAGCTATCCAACACGCGATGATCAAACGCCTTGAGGCGAATTCTGATGGTCTGTCCGTTCATCGGGAAATCCTGATAGACCTGTTGCAATCAAAAACGAGTAGCGTGCCACTGTGACGGCACACCAAACGAAGGTGTGGTTAAATCAATCCGTGATCGAAGCGACGACGCCGGCACCAACGGTGCGGCCCCCTTCGCGGATGGCGAAACGAAGCTTTTCTTCCATGGCGATGGGCGTGATCAGCTCAACATCCATGGTTACGCTGTCGCCAGGCATCACCATTTCGGTGCCCTCTGGCAACTGGCACACGCCGGTCACATCCGTCGTGCGGAAGTAGAACTGCGGGCGGTAGTTGGCAAAGAACGGCGTGTGACGGCCACCCTCTTCCTTGGTGAGGATGTAAGCCTCAGCCTTGAACTTCTTGTGCGGCTTCACCGAACCTGGCTTGCAGACGATCTGGCCACGCTCGACATCCTCGCGCTTGGTGCCGCGCAGGAGAATACCGACGTTGTCGCCGGCCTGGCCCTGATTGAGCAGCTTGCGGAACATTTCGACGCCCGTCACGGTCGTGCTCTGCGTGTCGCGGATGCCCACGATCTCGACCGTTTCACCGACCTTGACGATGCCACGCTCCACACGGCCCGTCACAACCGTACCACGGCCCGAAATCGAGAACACGTCTTCCACAGGCATCAGGAACGCCAGGTCGATCGGGCGGTCTGGCTGCGGAATGTAGCTGTCAACGGTTTCCATGAGGGCCAGCACAGCCTCGCGACCGATCTTGGGATCACCACCATCGAGGGCGACCTTGGCCGAACCCTTGGTGATCGGGATATCATCGCCGGGGAAGTCATACTTGGAGAGCAGCTCGCGCACTTCCATTTCCACCAGTTCAAGCAATTCTGGATCGTCGACCATGTCGGCCTTGTTCAAAAACACCACCATCGCCGGCACCCCGACTTGGCGGGCCAAGAGAACGTGCTCGCGGGTCTGGGGCATCGGGCCATCGGCAGCCGAAACCACGAGGATCGCGCCATCCATCTGCGCTGCACCCGTGATCATGTTCTTCACATAGTCAGCGTGGCCAGGGCAATCGACGTGGGCGTAGTGGCGGTTCGCAGTCTCGTACTCCACGTGCGCGGTCGAGATCGTGATGCCACGGGCCTTTTCTTCAGGTGCCTTGTCGATCTGGTCGTAGGCCGTGAAGGTCGCACCACCGGATTCGGCGAGAATCTTGGTGATCGCAGCCGTCAGCGACGTCTTGCCATGGTCAACGTGACCAATGGTGCCGATGTTGCAATGCGGCTTGTTGCGGTTAAACTTTTCCTTTGCCATCACGGCGCTCCTTCAACTGTGGTCGTGGACCGGTCGAACATTCAAACTTGGGTGACTTAACGATCAAACTCAGGCGTATTTTGCCTGAATTTTCTCGGCTTCATTTCTGGGCACTTCATCGTAGTGGCTGAATTGCATCGTGAACGATGCGCGGCCCTGGCTGAATGAACGCAGCGTGTTCACATAGCCGAACATGTTGGCCAGGGGCACAAATGCATTCACGACATTGGCGTTGCCGCGCATGTCCTGTCCCTGAATTTGACCACGGCGGGAGTTGAGGTCACCAATTACGGAGCCCGTAAACTCTTCCGGTGTCACGACCTCGACCTTCATGATCGGCTCGAGCAGCACGGGGTTGCTCTTCTGCAGCGCTTCACGAAAGCCCATGCGCGAGGCGATCTCGAAGGCGATCGCGGAGGAGTCGACCTCGTGATACGCGCCGTCCGTCAACTCGACCTTGACGTCGACGATCGGGAAGCCTGCCAGCGGACCGGAGCCCATGACAGAGTTGAGGCCTTTTTCCACACCCGGGATGTATTCCTTGGGCACCGAACCGCCAATGATCTTGGACTCGAATATGAACCCCGAACCCTTCTCGCTCGGCTGCACCGTGAACTTGACGCGGGCGAACTGGCCCGTGCCACCGGTCTGCTTCTTGTGGGTATAATCGACTTCCGAACGGCTCTTGATCGTCTCGCGGTAAGCCACCTGGGGGGCGCCCACATTGACATCGACCTTGTGGGTGCGGCGCAGGATGTCGACCTTGATGTCGAGGTGCAGTTCACCCATGCCCTTGATGATCGTCTGACCGCTTTCCTGATCCGTGTTGACACGGAAGGATGGATCCTCAGCCGCAAGCTTGCCCAGTGCGATGGCCATTTTTTCCTGATCAGCCTTGGTTTTGGGTTCCACGGCCATTTCGATCACAGGATCAGGGAATTCCATGCGCTCCAGCACAACCTCATTGTTCGGGTCGCACAGCGTGTCGCCGGTGCGGGTGTCCTTGAGACCAATCAGAGCAACGATGTCACCCGCATGGGCCTCCGAAATTTCCTCGCGGTTGTTGGCATGCATAAGAACCATGCGGCCCGCACGCTCGGAACGCTCACGGGTGGAATTCGAGAGCGCCATGCCCTTCTCAAGCTTGCCGGAGTAGATGCGGCAGAATGTGAGAATGCCGAAGGGATCGTCCATGATCTTGAAGGCCAGCATCGACAGCGGCACGGTGTCTGAAGACGGACGCGTCACGTCATTGCCCTTCATGTCGACGCCCTTGATGGCGGGACGATCAAGCGGCGATGGCAGATAATCAACCACTGCGTCAAGCAAAGTCTGTACACCCTTGTTCTTGAAGGCAGAAGCCGCCAGAATAGGGAAGAAGGATGCATTCAGCACGGCCTTGCGGATCAGCCGCTTGAGGGTCGCAATATCAGGCTCGTTGCCATCCAGATAGGCTTCCATGGCCACGTCGTCGAGTTCGACGGCCGCTTCCACCAGCTTGGTGCGGTATTCCTTCGCGAGTTCCACCATGTCTTCAGGGATCTCTTCGTCGTGGAAGTTGGCGCCGAGCGCCTCGTTCTCCCAGACAACGGCCTTCATGCGGACCAGATCCACAATGCCGAGGAAGTTGCTTTCGGAACCGATCGGCAGCTGGATCGGCACGGGCTTGGCACCCAGACGCTTCACGATGTCATCGAGGCATTTGTAGAAATCAGCGCCCGTCTTGTCCATCTTGTTGCAGAGCACGATACGCGGCACGACATACTTGTCACCCTGACGCCACACGGTCTCAGTCTGGGGCTCAACGCCCTGGTTGGAGTCGAGCACGCAGACAGCGCCGTCCAGCACTCGCATCGAACGCTCGACTTCGATCGTGAAGTCCACGTGGCCAGGGGTGTCGATGATGTTCAGGCGATGGCCATTCCACAGCGCGGTCGTCGCAGCTGATGTGATGGTGATGCCACGCTCCTGCTCCTGCTCCATGAAGTCCATGGTTGCAGCACCGTCGTGCACTTCGCCAATCTTGTGCGATTTGCCGGTGTAATAAAGAATCCGCTCGGTCGTCGTCGTCTTGCCCGCATCAATGTGGGCCATGATTCCGAAGTTGCGGTAATCTTCAAGTTTGTGAGCGCGTGCCATTATTTCATTGTCCTGTTCGGGTCGTTGGGCCTGTCGGCCTGCCTCACCAACGGTAGTGAGCGAAGGCGCGGTTGGCTTCTGCCATGCGATGCGTGTCTTCACGCTTCTTCACGGCATTGCCCCGGTTGTTTGCTGCATCCATCAACTCAGATGAAAGACGCTCAAACATTGATTTATCGATACTTCCGCGTGCCTCTGTGTAGATCCAACGGATCGCCAA
>JANMMT010000096.1:0-2636 GCA_031373545.1 Hyphomicrobiales bacterium | reverse complement strand
ACGCAGGCCTACGAGGTCGCGATCCCTACGCTGATTGGTTATCTGGTGCTTTCATTTGTGGCTCCGCTGATCGGATATCTGATTTCCGGCTGGGTATGGCGGGCCATAGTGTCGCGTAAGCGCGCCAGACGGTTGAAGGCGATGGAAGCGCGGCTCGACCAGCGGCTCGAGGCGCAGTAGGAAGCGTTTTTCCGAAGGCCCCCGGGAACACACCGCGGGCCGCGCCGATAGTCACAGGAGCCTTGCCGCTTGTCCCGCCGCCCCGGCCCCGATTCCAGACTTCCGATCCCGGCCGACGAACTCTCGTCCGGCGGCGATAGACCCCCGGCGCAGCTCCTCGGCGCGCTGGGTGCAGGGCTCGTCGCGAGTGCGGGGATCCTTTACTTCGCGACCGGCAGCGGGATCGTTGCGCTGGCCTTCGTGCTGGCGGCCAGCGTGCTGCTGGGGGGCGTGCTGCTGCTCGACCGGATGCGCGGTGCGCCGATGGGCGAGGGGCCTGCTGCTGCCGACTGGAGCGTCACCGTCGCCGCCATCGAGCGCGCGGGCGAGGCGATCGCGATTACCGACCGTGCCAATCGAATGGTCTGCGCCAACGTCTTCTTCCTCGACAGCTTCGGCGCCAATGCCGCACCGCCGGCGCTGCCGTTCGCGCGTCCGGCGCTGGAAGCCGCGGCCCTGCTGGCGCGCAATGCGTGGCGCGACGGAACGGCGACGCTGGACGATATCGAAGCCTCGGACGAAACGCGATGGCAGATTACCGCGACCCGGGCTGGGCGGGGCGATGATCACCTGATCTGGCGATTGAAACCGGTCGCGCGCGCGGCCGCCACCAGCCTCCACGCGCTCGATCTGGCCGGCGCCTTCGGCAAGATGCTCAGCCGCGCCGGGATCGAGACAGCCATCACCACCGCAGACGGGGTGATCCGCGCGGTGAGTTCCGGCTTTGCCGAACGCGCCGCTGGCGACGAGCGGGCGAGCCTTGTGGGGCAGGATTTCGTCAGCTTCCTGCGCTCCGACGAGCGCGATCGTATCTTCTTTGCACGCGAAGGCCGTGGCGGAACGCCGCAGACGCTCGTCGATGTGCCGCTGGTCGATCCGCAGGAGCGGGTAGCGCCTGCCGGGCCTGATGAAGCCACCTCGCTGATGCTGCTGATCGACAGCGGCGTCGGGATCGGTTCGGGCTTCGATGGCGGGGCGCAGGCGGGCGTCGCTCAGCTTGACGCGCTGCTTGCTCAGCTCCCGTTGGGCCTTGCCATGACCGACCGCGACGGTCGCTTCCTGTTCGGCAACGAGGCATTCCTGCGCTCGGTCGGCCGCGAGGGGCGGGGGCTGCCCGCCTTCCCGACCGACCTTGTGACGCGCGAGGACAAGGCTGCGCTGTCGGACGCGGTACGCCGCCACGGGCGGGGGCCTGCGACCAGCGGCGATGTCGCGGTGCGGCTGGTGAACAGCCCGGAAGAACCCGTCTCGCTCGGCCTTGCAGGCGTGCGGGGGCTGGGCGATGCAGCGGTGCTGCTGAGCCTTGCCGACACCAGTCAGGAAAACCAGCTCCGCCGTCAGGTCGCGCAGGCCACCAAGATGCAGGCCGTCGGCCAGCTTGCAGGCGGCGTGGCGCACGATTTCAACAACGTGCTGACCGCGATCATCGGCACCTGCGATCTGATGCTGCTGCGCCATATCCCCGGCGACAGCGACTATGACGACATCCAGCAGATCCGCGCCAATTCCAACCGCGCCGCCTCGCTGACCCGGCAGTTGCTCGCCTTCTCGCGTCAGCAGACCTTGCGGCCCGAGATCATCCAGATCCCCGATGTGGTGAGCGAGGTGAGCCCGCTCATCAAGCGGCTGCTTGGCGAGAAGATCACCTATTACGTCCAGCACGATCGCAACCTGGGCCCGGTGCGCGCTGATCCGCAGCAGATGGAACAGGTGATCATGAACCTTGCGGTCAATGCCCGCGATGCGATTCAGGGCAATGGGGGCCAGTCACGCGGCAACGGGCAGGGGCGGATCTCGCTGTTCACCCGCTCGCTTCAGGCCAAGCAGGTGATCCAATTGGGCTCCGAGGTGCTGCCCGCAGCGGATTACACCGTGCTGATCGTGCAGGACACCGGCGGCGGCATTCCGCTGCACGTGCTGCCCAAGCTGTTCGAGCCGTTCTTCACCACCAAGGAACAGGGTAAGGGCACCGGCCTTGGCCTCTCGACCGCCTACGGGATCGTCAAGCAGTCGGGCGGGTTCATCTTCGCCGACAACATCGCCGACAAGGCCGGACACCCGGTCGGGGCGCGCTTTACGGTTTATCTTCCCGTCCACCGCGGCGAGATGCCGAAGAAGCGCGAGGCTGCGCCGCTGGTCTCGTCGGACTGGTCGGCAGGAGGCAAGGTGCTGCTGGTCGAGGACGAGGACATGGTCCGCGCCGTCGCCGAACGCGCGTTGACCCGCGCAGGCTACGAGATCACCGCCTGCGCCAACGGCGAGGAAGGCCTTGCCGCGATCGAGGAGGGCGGCGATTTCGACATCGTGGTCAGCGACGTGGTGATGCCGGGGATGGACGGCCCGGCGATGGTGCGCGCGATCCGCGCCAAGATCCCGGGCATGCCGGTATTGTTCATGTCAGGCTACGCCGAGGAACA
>JANMMT010000041.1:0-4505 GCA_031373545.1 Hyphomicrobiales bacterium | reverse complement strand
GGGGAAGGGGCCAAGATGGGCTTTTCCCAACTAACGATGCACACGCCGGAGCGTGAGGTTGAGGCGCCCGCCATCCGGCAGCAGGGGTGAACTGTCCGCCATCAACCGGTCCACTCCGTGAAAGCAAAGACGGGCCGGTCCGCCCATCACCAGCACATCGCCGCTTTCGAGTTGGACGGACCGTGTGGGATCGGTGCGTTTCAGGCCACCGAAGCGAAACAGGCAGGTGTCACCCAGCGACAGGGAGAGCACGGGCGCGTCGAACGTCTCTTCGTCCCTGTCCTGATGCAGACCCATGCGGGCGCGGCCCTGATACCAGTTGATCAAGCAAGCCTCGGGAGCGAGCGGAGTGGCGGCCAGACGGTGCCACAGCTCCAGCAGCACTTGTGGCATCGGCGGCCATGGCTGGCCGGTGGTGGGATGCAGCGGCTGGTAGCGATAGCCGGCCCTATCTGCCACCCAGCCCAGCGGGCCGCAATTGCTCATGCGCACCGAGAAGGGTGTGCCCGTCTTTGGCATGACGGGTGTAAACAGCGGCACGGCTTTGAGAACGAGGCGCAGTTCCGCCACAAGGGCTTGCTGGGACGCAAGATCGAGATGGCTCCGGTGAAGCATGAGGCCGGGCGCCAGCTCCTCTGCGTCCTGCTCTTGGGCACCAAATGGCAGCGCCCGTGTCACACGAGCTCCACGCGCGAGGCGATGGTGGAATCCGCGTTGAGGCGATAAACGACCGGCACGCCCGTTGCCAGTTCGCGGGCCAGAATCTGTTCCGGCGTCAGCCCTTCCATGGCCATGATGAGCGCGCGCAGCGAATTGCCATGGGCGGCCACCAGCGTGCGCTTGCCAGACAGCACCACGGGCAAGATGTCGTGCACGTAATAGGGCAGCACGCGCGCCGCTGTGTCCTTCAGGCTTTCGCCCCCGGGGGGCGGGACATCATAGGAGCGACGCCAGACCAGCACCTGCTCCTCGCCCCATTTGGCGCGCGCATCGTCCTTGTTGAGGCCGGAGAGTTCGCCGTAGTCGCGCTCGTTCAGCGCCACATGGCGGTGCGTGGGCAATTCGCTCTGGCCCAGTTCCGCCAGCAGCAGCTTGCAGGTGCGCTGGGCACGACCAAGCTCGGAGGTGAAGGCCACATCGAACCCGATGTCAGCCGCCTTGAGGCGCTGGCCTGCCGCCTTGGCTTCCGCAACGCCCAACTCGGTCAGGTCAGGATCCTTCCAGCCCGTGAACAGATTTTTGAGGTTCCACTCACTCTGGCCGTGGCGGCAGAGCACGAGAAGATGCGTCATGGGTTGGGTCCGTCTGGTTTGCGCCGCGTTCAACCGCCAGCCCTGCATCGAGAGCGGTCGTCATCGCCCTGTATGTCATGAACAGCGACACCACAAGCAAGGCGGATGCAATCGCGCCGATGCGCAGGATGACCGGGTCCGCGCCCCAGAAGCGCAGGCCCGCCAGCACGGCGAGGCACACCGCGGCCAGCCCAAAGATGCCGTTGCGCACGCGCCGGCGCTGCTGGGCAGGAGCCTCACCCATTTAAACCCAGCACATCTTTCATGTTGAAGTAACCGGGCTTGCGCCCGCGTCCCCAGAGCGCGGCCTTCACCGCGCCATGAGCGAAATTGTCCCGGCTTTCCGCCATGTGGCTGAGGGTGATGCGCTCGCCCGGCCCGGCAAAGATGACGCTGTGCTCGCCCGTCACGGTGCCGCCACGCAGCGACGCAAACCCGATGTCGCCTGTGCGGCGCGCACCGTGGTGGCCATCACGCGCCTTGTCCGCGTGGGTGGCCAGATCAATGCCGCGCCCTTTGGCCGCCGCCTCGCCCAGCAGGAGTGCCGTGCCGGACGGTGCATCCACTTTGAGGCGGTGGTGCATCTCCACGATTTCGATGTCGTAGTCCGGCCCCAGCAGTTCGGCGGCGCGCTGCACCAGCACGCCCAGCACATTGACGCCCAGGCCCATGTTGCCCGATTGCACGATGACCGCATGGCGGCTTGCGGCGCGCAGGCGGGTGAAATCCGCCTCGCTGAAGCCTGTCGAGCCGATCACGTGCACAAGGCGCGCCTGCGCCGCCAAATCCGAGAAACTGACCGAGGCTGCAGGAGCCGTGAAATCCAGCACGCCATCGGCTTTGGCAAAGGCGGCCAGCGGATCGTCTGTAACGGGGATGCCGAGCGGCGCGAGGCCCGCCACGAGGCCCGCATCCTGCCCCAGCACGGCGGAGCCCTCCCGCTCGGTGGCAGCCACGAGCGTCACGCCGGCGACGGCGCTGACCGCGCGCACCAGGGCCTGGCCCATGCGCCCGGCCACACCCACAACCACGAGGCGCATATCCGTCATGTCATTTCCTCACGCGGGCTGCGGGCCATCATAACCGCCGACAATCACCAGATCGACCGGGCCGACGTGTTTCAACTCTTCCATGGCCGCCAGATATTCCGGCGAGTGGGCGCAGGCCACGGCGTCGGCATAGCTGGCAAACTCGATGACCACATTGTGCTGGCGCGGGGTGCCCTTGATGATCGCACCCGCGGGGCCGCGCACGAGGAAGCGCCCGCCATATCTGGCGAAGGCTTTCACGTTGAGCGCGCGGTAGCGGTCATAGGCAGCAGCATCCTCCACATCGACGCGGGCCACCCAGTATCCTTTGGCAGTGGTCATCACACGCCCTCCACGACGACGATGTCCATCTCGCCCGCGCCTTCGCGCAATTTGCGGGCTGCAGCATATTCGGGCGAATAAGCATAGCTGCGGGCCGCCTCGAAGCTGTCGAATTCAATCACGACGTTGCGGGCGCGGCCTTCGCCTTCCGCCAGCATCATCGGCCCGCCGCGAATGATCGGACGCCCTCCGTATTGCTTGATGACCTCTGTGGAGGCCGCCGCATACACCGCCCATTGTGTGGCGTTGGTCACTTTGGCGCGGGCGATGACATAGGCTTTGGGCATGGGGCAGTTCCTTGGTTTCAGAGGCTGAGCCGCTGCCGCAGCTTCTCGAACAGGGGGCAGGCTTGCGGGTAGAGATAATCGATCTCGCAGATGCTGACCTCGGCTGCTCCCTTGCGCAAGCAGATTTGTGCAATCTCGGCAGCGCTGTCGCGCGGGGCGTGCAGGGTGATGCCGCGCGGTGTTTCTCCCACCAGATGGTCCGCAAGCGCCGTGCCCAGCGCCGCCAGCACGTCGGCAGGCCCGGCAATCTCGATGCGGCGCGTCTCGCGGGCCGCCCGCTCGGCGGCAATGCGGCGCAGCAGCAGTTCAGCCGTCGCCAGCGCACCGGCGCTCCACGATGCGCTCAGCGCGGCGATGAGGCTGGCCTGCGAGCGCAGCATCACCCCGTCGTCCAGCACCTTCAGGGCGTTCGCCTCCAGCGTGCTGCCGGTGGTGGTGATGTCAACGATGAACTCGGCCGCACCCGCAACCGGCGCGCCTTCGGTGGCGCCCAGGCTTTCCACGATGCGGTAATCCGCAACGCCGTGGCTGGCAAAGAAGCGCCGCGTCAGGTTGAAGTACTTCGTGGCCACGCGCATGCGCCGCCCATGGCGGGCGTGGAAAGAGGCGGCAATCTCTTCCAGATCATCCATGGTGCTCGCATCGATCCAGCCCTTGGGCACGGCGACAACCACGTCGGCATATCCGAAGCCGAGGGGCGAGACGATGTCCACCCGCGCATCCGCATCTTCAATGGATTCGCGGATCAGATCTTCGCCCGTCACGCCAAAATGCGCCTCGCCCTTGTCGAGACGGGCCACGATCTCGGAGGCTGAAAGAAACAGCACATCAATGCCCGGCAATTCGCGGATGGTGCCGCGATAATCGCGCGCGCCGCGCTCCTGCTGGAGGGTGAAACCCGCCTTGGCGAGAAACGCCGCCGTGTTTTCCTGCAAGCGCCCCTTGGAGGGAATGGCCAGAACCAGCTTATCGCTCACGATTGCACACCTGCATGTAATGACACATCTGCGAATCGCTCGGTCCAGATGGCAAAGCCCACGGCAGGAATATCGCGCGCCGCGCCCAACTTGCGCAGCAGGCCATCGTAGCGTCCACCACCGATGAGCGGCTTGCCCAAAGTTGCGCCCGGAGCATGGAACTCGAAGATCAGGCCGGTGTAATAATCCAGATTGCGCAGGAATGCGGCTGAAAACCGGGCGGCATCCAGGCGCACGCCGCGCTGTTCGGCAGCATCGATGCGGCGCATGTGGAGGTCGAGCGCAGTGTCCAGCGACAGCCCGGCCGTGCGGCACAGCCGATCGATGACTTCTCCCGCCGCGCGGGGCGAACTTTCCACGGACAACACGTCCACAAGAAGACTGCGCGTGCCCGGGCTCAGCTGCGTGCTGCCCTCGCGCGCCTTCATAAGAAAACGATCGGCGATTTCAGCGACCGAGCGTCCTCCGCCTGCGGCGGCGCCGCTCATGGTCATCATGTCGCCGACGAAGGCGCGCGCGGCGGCAGGATCGGCCCCTTCAAGCGCGGCGATGACGCCGGCGTATCGGTTCGAGCTCGAT
>JANMMT010000033.1:0-19170 GCA_031373545.1 Hyphomicrobiales bacterium | reverse complement strand
CTGGCCAACCTCCCAACCCCTTTATCTCTCATTCGTTTCTGCTGGCGCTGGAGGCATCCGGATCGGTTGGCGGAGCCACGGGCTGGAACCCCGCCCATGTGCTAGTGGAAGATGAAGCGGGCGCTCTGCTCGCGGCGGCACCCGCCTACCTCAAGACGCACAGCCAGGGCGAATATGTCTTCGATCACGGCTGGGCCGATGCCTTCGAGCGCGCTGGCGGGCGCTATTATCCCAAGGTGCAAGTGTCCGCGCCGTTTTCGCCGGTCACAGGCCCGCGCCTGCTCGTGCGCGCCGATGTGCCGGTTGCTGTGGGGCGCGACGCGTTGCTGCAAGGGCTGCGCGCGCTGCGCCAGCAGGCCGGCGCCTCGTCCATCCACCTCACATTCCTGCCGCGGGAGGATTGGGCAGCACTTGGCGATGCGGGGCTGCTGCAGCGGCTCGATCAGCAGTTTCACTGGGAAAACGCAGGCTACGACACATTCGACACCTTTCTGGGCTCGCTTGCGTCGCGCAAGCGCAAGATGATCCGCAAGGAGCGTGAGGCCGCGCTGGCCGACGGCATCACCATCGAATCGCTCACCGGCGCGGCGCTGACTCCGGCGCATTGGGATGCCTTCTACGCCTTCTACATGGATACCAGCTCGCGCAAATGGGGGCGGCCTTATCTCACCCGCGCCTTCATCACAGAAATCAGCCGCACGATGGCAGACCGCGTGCTGCTGGTGCTGGCAGCGCGGAACGGCCGCCCGATCGCGGGGGCCATCAATTTCATCGGACACGACACGCTCTATGGCCGCAACTGGGGCTGCATCGAGGATCAGCCGTTCCTGCATTTCGAGGTCTGCTACTACCGCGCCATCGACTACGCGATCGCTCATGGCCTCGCGCGGGTGGAAGCCGGCGCACAGGGCGAGCACAAGCTGGCGCGCGGCTATCTCCCCTCCACGACGTACTCCGCCCACGACATTGCCGACCCGAGGCTGCGCCGCGCCGTGGATGATTATTTGCGCCGCGAGCGCCAGCAGGTGGTGGCCATGGGTCAGGCGCTGGCGGAAGACAGCCCCTACCGCAGAACGGACGGGGACAAAAAGAGCACGTAATATTACGAAGCATACATTCACGTCTGCTTCATCAGAGTGGTCCGAACCTGTGAGTGGGGTGACTTACTTCTGGAAGGATCGACCGATGGATCGCAGATCGTTTGTTCGAGGCGTGTTGGGATTGGGTGCTGCCGCAGCGGTCGTGACGCTGCTGCCGGAACAGGCGGAGGCCGCGCGCCTGCCGGTTCCGGCACTGGCTCCGGTTGATGAAGCTGCACGGGCGGAGGCCGATTTCCGTCCTGAAGTTGACGGAGTCGCCGAACCTGAGAAGGCGCAATACTATTATTATCCGCGCCGCCGGCGGCGTGTGATCTACCGGCGGCGGAGGTTGTACCGCAGGCGCAGGGTGTATCGGCGGCGGCGGATGTATAGGCGGCGCTACTACTTCTGATCTTGAATGAAGCTGATACGGCAGCGCCCTCCCTTTCAGGAGGGCGTTTGCTTTGAGCCTGTCTTTATCGGAAAACCGCCTGCACTTTTCCGCGACATGCTCATGAAGGGCGTTTGAATGAGGAAGGCACGATGACTGCCTATGACCCCAGCAACATCTTTGCACGCATCCTGCGGGGCGAATTGCCATGCCACAGGGTTTATGAGGATGCGGCCAGCCTCGCGTTCATGGACATCATGCCACGCGGACCAGGGCATGTGCTGGTCATCCCCAAGGTGCCGGTGCGGACGTTGCTGGATATCGCGACGAGCGATCTCGCCGCGCTGATGGCCGCTGTCCAGACCGTTGCGGGCGGGGTGAAGCGCGCCATGGCGGCCGATGGCCTGACCATTCAGCAATTCAATGAGCCTGCAGGCGGACAGGTGGTGTTTCACCTGCATTTTCACATCATCCCGCGCTTTGCGGGCGTGCCCATGAAACCGCACAGCGGCACCATGGCCCCGGCGGATGAGCTCGTGGCGAACGCGCAGAAGATCCGGGCCGCTTTTGATTAAGCCGACGCCGCCTGTGCTTCCACCACCGCCACAGCCGTCATGTTGACGATTCCGCGCGCGGTGATCGAGGGCGTGAGCACATGGGCCGGCTTGGCTGCCCCCATGAGGATGGGTCCCACGGGCAGCGCATCCGCCAGAATTTTCGTGAACTGATAGGCGATGTTCGCCGCATCCAGGTTGGGCATGAGCAGGACATTGGCTTCGCCCTTGAAGCGCGCGTGCGGCAGCACACGGTCGCGGATCAGTTCCGACAACGCCGTATCCGCCTGCATTTCACCCTCAACCAGCATATCGGGCGCACGTGCCAAAATGAGATCGAGTGCATCACGCATCTTGCGGGCATCTGGCGAATCACTCGAACCGAAATCGGAGTGTGACAGCAGAGCGATCTTCGGCGTCAGGCCAAAGCGGCGCACATGCGCCTCGGCCATGATGGCCATATCCGCAATCTCGCGGGCGGCAGGGTTCCAGCGCACATGGGTGTCGGCCAGGAAGAACGCGCCCTTCGATGTGAGCATCAGCGACAGCGCCGCAAAATCATCGACACCGGGGGCCAGACCGATGATGTCCTTGATGTAACGCAGGCGCGATGAAAAGCGCCCCTCCACGCCGCAGATCATCGCATCCGCATCGCCCCGCCGCACGGCCAGCGCTGCGATGACCGTGGCATTGGTGCGCACCAGCGTCCGGGCGGCCTCAGGCGTGATGCCACGCCGCCCGGCGGCTTCGAGATAGGTCGCCACGTAATCGCGGTAGCGCGGATCGTTCTCCGGATTCACCAGTTCGAAATCACGCTCGGGGCGGATCGACAGGCCAAAACGCTCCAGACGCGCCTCGACGACCGAGGGACGCCCCACGAGGATGGGGATGGCCATCCCCTCCTCCACCACGGATTGCACGGCGCGCAGCACGCGTTCATCCTCCCCCTCGGCATAGATCACACGCTTGGGGTTGAGCTTGGCGGCCTGGAACAACGGCTTCATGATGAAGCCGGAGCGGAAGACGAAGCGCGAGAGCTCTTCCTCGTAGGCCTTGAAATCGGCGATCGGTTTGAGCGCAACGCCCGTCTCCATGGCGGCGCGGGCCACGGCGGGCGCGATGCGCAAAATCAGACGCGGATCGAAGGGGCTGGGAATCAGCGAGTTGCCGCCAAAGGTGCGCGTCTCCCCGCCATATGCCTTGGCGACCACATCAGAGGGAGCCTCGCGCGCGAGCTGCGCTATGGCGCGGACAGCTGCAAGCTTCATCGGCTCATTGATGGTGGTGGCATGCACATCCAGCGCACCGCGAAAGATGTAGGGAAAACACAGCACGTTGTTGACCTGATTGGGATAATCGGATCGCCCGGTGCAGATCAGCGCATCCGGCCTGGCCGCCAGCGCCTCTTCCGGCATGATCTCCGGATTGGGGTTCGCCAGCGCCATGATCAGCGGGCGCTCAGCCATGCTTTTCAGATAGTCTGCCTTCAGAACGCCGCCCGCCGACAGGCCCAGAAAAATATCAGCCCCGGCGATGACCTCTTTCAAAGTGCGCGCGGAGGTCTCCTGCGCATAGATTGATTTCCAGCGGTCCATGAGTTTCTCGCGGCCCACATACACCACGCCCTCAATGTCGGTGATGGTGATGTTCTCGCGTTTCAGCCCCACCTCCACCAGCAGGTTGAGGCAGGCGAGCGCCGCCGCGCCCGCGCCGGACGCCACGAGCTTGACGTTGGCGAGCGGCTTGCCCGCCAGTTCCATGGCGTTGAGCACCGCCGCCGCCACGATGATCGCCGTCCCATGCTGATCGTCATGGAACACGGGAATTTTCATGCGCGCGCGGCACTGCGCCTCGACCTCAAAGCACTCCGGCGCCTTGATGTCTTCCAGATTGATGCCACCGAAGGTGGGCTCCAGCGCGACGATCACGTCCACGAGTTTGCATACGTCCTTCTGGTCCACCTCGATGTCGAAACAATCGATCCCTGCGAATTTCTTGAACAGGACGGCTTTGCCCTCCATCACGGGTTTGGAGGCCAGCGGGCCGATGTCTCCCAGGCCCAACACGGCGGTGCCATTGGTGATAACGGCCACGAGGTTCTGGCGGATTGTCAGTTCCGCCGCCATCGCCGGATCATCCTTGATCGCCTCGCTGGCCGCGGCGACGCCGGGCGAATAGGCCAGCGCCAGGTCCCGCTGGTTCCCCAACGGCTTGGTGGCCTGGATCTCGAGTTTCCCGGGCCGTGGGCTGCGGTGATACACCAGCGCGCCGGTTTTCAGATCCTGCGAAATGCTGCCCATAAACTACGGTCTCCCCAGCAGGTGCTGCGGGACGCCCTGCAGCTTTTGTGATCGCGGCTGACCGGGCCCGCGTCAATGCCAAACCACAGGCAAACCGTGACGTGGATCTATCGTGTCTTTCGCACCCATATGTCGTTGGCTAATTTGTGCAATGCAGCATCGATTGTTACGCAAAATCACTTGCCAGCGGAACAAAAGTGCACGAGACGTATCGTGCTGAGAGTTTAACGCTCCTGCGGTCCGAGTCTTGGGGAGGAAACCAGCTTCGGCATGCGCCACGTGCGCAAGGTTGAAGTTGCAGATCAAGCAACAGGCCAACAAGTAACAGGCCAACTTGCACTTAAAACCTTGGGGCGCGCCTGAGAAGGCGTCGCCCTTTTATTTTGCAATCATAATCCTCTCAAATCCCGAATGATTGCCAAGCCGAAGACATTCTCGACGTAGATCATCCAGAACGACGCGCAGATTACGAACGAGACAAGCGTGTTGATCAGCACGATGCGTTTCACCCGTGTAGCAACCGGAGCGCCCGGGTCTGAGCCGGGGACAACGTCACCGGCTTCAGCCTGCGACCGCACGCCAAATGGCAGCACGGCGAACAGCGTCATCCACCAGACAACGAAATAGATGGCAATTGCCGAACCGATAGCCATGGGTCAGACTTGCTCCAGCTCGACCAAAGTGCCGAGCGTGTCTTTCGGGTGCAGAAACAGCACCGGCTTGCCGTGCGCACCCGTTCTGGGTTGGCCATCACCCAGCACGCGCGCGCCTCTGGCGACGAGCTGGTCGCGTGCGGTCAGGATGTCATCCACCTCATAGCAAATGTGGTGGATGCCGCCATCGGGGTTGCGCTCCAGAAATTTGGCAATCGGGCTCGCGGCGCCCATCGGCTCCAGCAACTCGATCTTTGTATTGGGCAGCGTGATGAACACCACCGTCACGCCGTGTTCGGGCAGGCTTTGCGGCGCGGACACGGTGGCTGCGAATGTATCGCGGTAGAGTGCGCTGGCCACGGCCAGATCAGGCACCGCAATCGCCACATGGTTGAGCCGCCCGATCATGTTTCTCCGCCCCCGCCTGCCTAAACCAGCGTCACCAGCACATGCACCACCGGCTTCTTGTTCCACTCTGCCGAGATGCTGTTGCGCAGGCCGCGCTCCATGATCTGGCGCAGCGCGTCGGGATCGCGGCGCTTCTTGGCCGGGATGTTCTCCAGCAACTCCTCAGCCAGTTCCAGAATGACCGCATCGAAATTCTTGCCGTCGCGGGTCATGGAGGGAAAACCGCAGGTCATCAGTTCGGCGTCGCTGACGAGGTTGCCCTTCTCATCCACGGCAATGGCAACTGAGACCAGCCCGGCAAAGCTGAGCTTTTTCCGCTCGGGCACGGAGCGATCCTGCGTCGTGACCATGATGTCGCCGTCCATGTAGACGCGGCCATGGCGCAGTTGATCGACCACACCTGCGTCGCCCGAGAGCTTCACCAGATCGCCGTTGAAGGCCCGGATGACAGTAGGCGTGCCGCAGGCCCTGGCAAAGCGCTCATGCTCGGTCAGGTGCGCGGCCTCGCCATGGGCGGGGATGGCGACGTGCGGGCGCACCCATTCATACAGGCGCTTCACCTCGTCGCGGCGCGGGTGGCCGGAGACATGCACCAGATGCGTGCGATCCGTGATGATTTCGATGCCGGCGCGCGTGAGATCATTGATGATCTGGCCCACGCCCTTTTCATTGCCGGGAATCGTGCGGGAGGAAAACACCACGCGGTCGCCTTTGGAGAGCGTCACATCCGGGTGCTCGTTGCGGGAAATGCGCCCCAGCGCGGCGCGCGGCTCACCCTGGCTGCCGGTGAGGATCGCCACCACCTTGTCCGGCGGCAGATAGCCATAGGCATCCACGCTGCGAAAAGCGGGCAAGCCATCCAGCATGCCCTGCCCGCGCGCCACCTGCACCACACGGTCGATGGCACGGCCCACGCAAACCACCTCGCGGCCATTGGCCAGCGCGGCCTCCGCCACCGCGCGCATGCGGGCGACATTGGAGGCAAACAGCGTGACAGCCACGCGCTTGGGCGAATTGCTGATCAACTCGGTCAGCGTCGCCCGCACATCCTGCTCGGAGGGGGACTCCCCCTCGCGGAAGATGTTGGTCGAGTCCGCCACCATGGCGAGCACGCCCTCATCGCCGATTTCACGCAGGCGCTTCTCATCCGTCGGGAGGCCCACGCCGGGATTCGGATCGGTCTTCCAGTCACCGGTGTGCAGCACCGTGCCCGCCGCAGTGCGGATAGCCAGTGCGCAGGATTCGGGCACCGAATGCGCCACCGCGATGAACTCCACCTCGAAGTTGCCGATCTTCACCCGGTCGCCCTGCTTGACGATGGTCACGGGAATGCGCGGCGCACCGGGCTCGCCCAGACGGCGCACCTCCAGCAATTCGGCTGCAAACGGGGTCATGTAAACAGGCGCGCCCAGCTTGGGCCAAAGCTTGGCCAGCGCGCCAAAGTGATCCTCGTGCGCATGGGTGATGATGATGCCCGCGAGTTTGTCTTTCTCGCGTTCGATGGCCTGCGTGTCCGGCAGGATGAGGTCGATGCCCGGCGTATCGGGCCCACCGAAGGAGACGCCGCAATCCACCATAAGCCACTGCGAGGCCCGACCCTTGCCGAGTCCGTAAAGTGCGGCATTCATGCCGATTTCACCAAGGCCGCCAAGGGGCGCGAAAAACAGGTCAGGCTTATCAGATGCGGACAAGGAATTTTCCAGGGTTGTGAGGATCAAGCGGATTTTGAGGATGACGAGGCTACCCGCTCATGCGACCCACGGGCTCACTTGTCGAGAGGAAACACGTCCCCAGCGGCGATAAGGCTCGTTCCCGTGGCAGTTTCGAGAACCAGGCGTCCGTGATCATCAAGGTCCACGAAGCGTCCCGTCAACCGTTGCTGATCGGAGGTCACGCTGATCATGTGTCCCAGATGCGCCGAAGCCGCCTTCCAGCGCGCGCGGATCAATGGGAACCCAGCGCCATTGCCGAAGGTTTCAAGCTCATCCGCAAGCGCCTGCGCGAGATGCGCAAAGAGTGCGTGCGAAGTGGCTGTGGGGGCATGCAGGGCCAGATGCGTCGCGGGGTAGGGTAGACCCGGCGGATGCGCCACAACATTCACGCCCATGCCCACGGCGATCATCTGGCCGTTGCCGAGGCCCTCCAGCAGCAGCCCTGCTACTTTCGCACCATCGATCAGCAGATCGTTGGGCCATTTCAGGCGCGGCTCCAGACCCTCGGGCAACGCCTGCGCCAGCGCGCGTTGCAAGGCCACACCGGCAACAAAGCCAAGTTGCGGTTGCACAGCCACCACGCAGGGTGCCGGCATCAGCAGTGTGAGCGAGAGATTTCCCGGCGGGCTTGACCAGGTGCGGCCCAGCCGCCCCCGCCCCTGCTCCTGCCGGTCGGCGCAGATCCACTGGCGCGTGCCAACTGGTTCACGCGCGAGACGCCGCGCCTCATCCATCGTGGAATCGATTGTCTCGAACCAGTGGAACTGATCGCCCCGCGCGGTCAGATCAGGCGGGAGATGCCAGGCCTTCAGAACAGGCGAGGTTCCCAATTCAGAACAGGCTCTTGGCCGCCGTTGCGGCTGCGCCCACGATGGGTCCCGCAAAGAGCGCGAAGAGAAACACGAAGGCGAAGGACAGGGCCATCACCGCACGCACGCCTGCCGCGCCGTTTTCATAAGTCGTCGTCGGCTCATCAAAATACATCACCTTGACGATGCGCAGATAATAGAAAGCCGACACCACGCTGGCGACGATGCCGATCACCGCCAGAATATAGAGTTTGGCATGTATCGCGGCGGAGAAGGCGTAGAACTTGCCAAAGAAGCCGGCGAGCGGCGGAATGCCGATGAGCGAGAACATCAACATGGCCAGCACAAACGCAATGCCAGGGCGTGATTTCGACAGGCCCGCGAGATCGCCGATTGTCTCGGCATGGCCGCCCTCCCTGGTGCGCAGCGCCAGCACGCAGGCGAACACACCTGCCGTCATCATCAGATACGTCGTCATGAACACCGCGACGCCTTGCACACCGGCCAGATCTCCCGCCGCGAGGGCGGTGAGCGCATAGCCCACATTGCCGATGGAGGAGTATGCCATGAGGCGCTTGAGGTTCTGCTGGCCGATGGCCGCAAACGCCCCCAACACCATGGACGCAATGGCCAAAAACGTCACGATCTGGCGCCATTGCAGCGTGATGCCGGGAAAGGCCTCGACCATGACGCGCACGAACAGCGCCATCGCCGCCATTTTGGGCGCGGTCGCAAAAAAAGCAGTCACGGGCGTCGGTGCGCCCTCATAGACATCGGGCGTCCACATGTGAAACGGCACGGCGGAGACCTTAAAGGCTAGGCCCGCCGCCACGAACACCAGGCCGAAGATCGCGCCGGTCGAGGATTGCCCCTGCAACACCTTGGCAATGCTCTCGAAATTCACGCTGCCGGTAAAGCCATAGATCATCGACGCGCCGTAAAGCAGCATGCCGGACGAGAGTGCGCCCAGCACGAAATACTTCAAACCGGCCTCGGTGCTCTTGGCGTCATCGCGGTGGATGGAGGCGACGACGTAGAGCGCCAACGATTGCAGTTCGAGACCGAGATACAGTGAAATCAGGTCATTGGAGGAAATCATCATCATCATGCCCAGGGTCGAGAGCACGATGAGAATGGGGTACTCGAATTTTTCAATGCCGCGTGATTTCATGAAATCCAGCGACAAGAGCAGCGCCATGATGGCACCGGCCAGCGTCAACACCTTCATGAAGCGGCCGAAGGCATCATTGATGAATGCACCTTCGAATGTCACCGCGCGGTCGACGCCAAAGCCCACGACGGCAGCGAGGGTCGCGCCCAGAAGAGCAATGGCGAGCACATTGATCAGCCCATTGGCCGACTGCCCCCGGATCGCACCGATTAATACAAGCGCAAGCGCACCCACCGCCAGCATGAGCTCTGGCAGCGCGGGAGAGAGCGCCGGAACGGCGAAAACAGGCGTGACGTTCAACATCGGTGCAATATCCTCAAGGCGCCAGCGCTGCGGTTTTTGAAACCGCTGCCGCTGCCGACTGATAGCTCTTCAGAATAAGGTCGAGGGAGGCCGCCGAGGCATCCAGAATGGGGCCGGGCTGCACACCGTAATAGATCACCAGCAGAACCAGCGGCACCAGCATGATCATCTCGCGCCGATCGAGGTCCGGGATGGTTTCAAACACCGGACGCGTCACCTCGCCGAACACCACGCGGGCGTAGAGCCACAGCGCATAGCAGGCCGAGAGAATGACACCCGTGGTCGCAATGGCCGCGACCCAGGTGTTGGCCTTGAACGCGCCCATGAGGGTCAGGAACTCGCCCACGAAGCCCGAGGTGCCCGGCAGGCCCACATTGGCCATGGTGAGGACCATGAAGGCGAGACCATACCATGGCATCTTGTTGACGATTCCTCCGTAAGCTGAAATCTCGCGGGTGTGCATGCGGTCGTAGATAACCCCGACGCACAGAAACAGCGCGCCTGAGACCAGCCCGTGGCTGATCATCTGGAACACCGCACCCTGCAAGCCCTGCATGTTGCCCGAAAAAATGCCCATGGTGACAAAGCCCATGTGGGCGACAGAGGAGTAAGCAATCAGCTTTTTGATGTCATCCTGCATCATGGCCACAAGCGAGGTGTAGACAATCGCAATCACGGACAGCGCGAAGATCATGGGCGTGAAATACACCGATGCATCAGGGAACATGGGCAGCGAAAAGCGGATGAAGCCGTAGCCGCCCATTTTCAGCAGCACCGCCGCCAGAATCACAGAGCCAGCCGTCGGCGCTTCCACGTGGGCATCCGGCAACCACGTGTGCACAGGCCACATGGGCATTTTCACCGCAAAAGATGCAAAGAAGGCCAGGAACAACCAGAACTGCATCTTGGCATCGAACGTGTGCGCCAGGAGCTTGATCATGTCGGTCGTGCCCGCATCCCAGTACATCGCCATGATGGCGAGCAGCATGAGCACAGAGCCGAGCAGCGTGTAGAGGAACAGTTTGAAGCTGGCGTAAATCCGCCGCGCACCGCCCCAGATGCCGATGATGAGAAACATCGGAATCAGGCCAGCCTCGAAGAAGACATAGAACAACACCGTATCCAGCGCGGTGAACACGCCGATCATCATTGTTTCCAGCACCAGAAACGCGATCATGTATTCGCGCACGCGCTTGGTGACGCTTTCCCAGGACGCGACGACGCAGAAGGGCATCAAAAACGCCGTCAGCAGCACGAAGGGCATGGAGACGCCGTCGACGCCCAATTGGTAGACGATGGAGGGTCCGAGCCATTCGCGCCGCTCGATGAGCTGAAAACCGGCTTTGGTGGTGTCGAAATCGGCCCAGGCGAAGAGCGTCAGCAGCAGCGTTGCCAGCGTGGTCCACAGCGCGACCCAGCGCGTGTTGCGCTGCCCCGCCGCATCATCCTTGAGCGCAAAGGCAATGAACAGAGCGCCCACCAGTGGCAGGATGAGCAGGCCGGAGAGAATACCTAAACCCAGCATCAGCGGAATCCTCCGAACAGATACCAGGTGACCAGCGCAGCCACGCCGATCAGCATGGCGAAGGCGTAGTTATAGAGATAGCCCGTCTGTAGGCGCACGACACGGCCCGTGACGCGCACGACCACGCTCGACACACCGTCCGGCCCGAAACCGTCGATGATGGCACCGTCGCCCTTCTTCCACAGCGCGCGGCCCAACCACTTCGCGGGGCGCACAAAAATGAGGTCGTACAGTTCGTCAAAGTACCATTTGTTGAGCAGGAATTTGTAGAGGCCAGGAAACTCGGCTGCGATGCGCACGGGTGTCATTGGCGAGCGCACATACATATACCAGGCCAGCGCGAAACCGCTGAGCATCATCACCAAAGGCGCGGCCACGACCCAGCCCGGCACACCGTGATAGTCATGCATGATATGGTTGTCGGGCCCGTAGGCGAGCGCACCCTTCCAGAAGGCATCATGGTGGTGGCCGATGAAGTGTTCCTTCAAGGGATAGCCGGCCAAGATTGCGCCCGTCGCCAACACGAACAATGGCACCATCATCACCCATGGGCTCTCATGGGCCTGGTCATAGGTGTGTTTGTCGGCCCGCGTGTCGCCCCAGAACGTAAGGAACCACAGCCGCCACGAATAGAACGAGGTCATGCCCGCTGCCAGAATGACGCACAGGAATGCAAAATCATGGCCCGGCACCTTGGTGGCGTAGGCCGCCTCGATGATCGCATCCTTCGAGAAGAAGCCCGCCGTGAAGGGAAAACCCGTCAGCGCGAGCGTGCCGATCGCCATCATCGCCGCTGTGACGGGGATCTTGCGCCAGAGGCCGCCCATTTTGCGCACATCCTGCTCGTGGTGCATGGCGTGGATGACCGCGCCGCAGCCCAGAAACAGCAGCGCCTTGAAGAAAGCATGGGTAAAAAGGTGATAGACGCCCATGGCATAGCCGCCAGCGCCGAGCGCCACGAACATGTAGCCGAGCTGCGAGCAGGTGGAATAAGCGACCACGCGCTTGATGTCATTCTGCACCAAGCCGACCGTGGCGGCGAAGAACGCCGTCAGGCCACCGAACACGATCACCACCGACAGCGCGACTGGGGCCAGCTCGAACAGCGGCGACAGACGCGCCACCATGAACACGCCCGCTGTCACCATCGTGGCCGCATGGATCAAAGCCGAGACGGGGGTTGGCCCTTCCATCGCGTCCGGCAACCATGTGTGCAGCAGGAACTGCGCAGATTTGCCCATGGCGCCCATGAACAAGAGAATGCAGGCGATGGTGAGCGCATGGCCCTCGATGTCGATGAACTTGAAGCTCGCATCCTTTAGCGCGGGCGCGGCGGCGAAAATCGCCTCGAAGGTGACCGAACCCGTGAGCCAGAACACGAGAAAAATGCCGAGGGCAAAGCCAAAATCGCCGACGCGGTTGACAATGAAGGCCTTCATCGCGGCGTTCTTGGCAGACTGCTTCTTGAACCAGAACCCGATGAGCAGATAGCTCGCCAGCCCCACGCCTTCCCAGCCGAAGAACATCTGCACGAGGTTGTCGGAGGTCACCAGCATCAGCATGGCAAAGGTGAAGAGCGAGAGATAGGCGAAGAAACGCGGGCGGTGCGGATCCTCATGCATGTAGCCGATGGAATAGAGGTGCACGAGCGCCGAGACGGTGGTGACGACGATCAGCATCATGCCCGTCAGCGGGTCGATGCGCAGCGCCCAGTTCACTTGCAAGGCGCCCGATGAAATCCAGTTCGCCACGGGTATGGTCAACGACTGCGTTGTGCCGAGGTTGTGCTGGAAAAACGCCACCCATGACAGCGCGCAGGCAACAAAGAGCAGGGCCGTCGTCACAACCTCGGCAAACCGATTGACACCATCCGAATGCGGAGATGGCTCCACCGCATGGTGGTCATCGTGGTGATCAGAATGGGCGTGGTGAGCGTGGCCGGAATGATCAGCTGCGCCCCAGACCGCAACGTTGCGGCCCAGCTTCCACGCGAACATGCTGGCCGCGCCCGCAAGCAAAAAGCCCAGAAGAGGGAGAAAGACGATGGCTGCGTACACGGCTCTCAGCCCTTCATCATGGTGGCGTCATCAACCGCGATGGTGCCGCGGTTGCGGAAATAAACAACGAGGATGGCAAGTCCAATGGCTGCTTCTGCCGCTGCGACGGTAAGGATGAACAGCGCGAAGACCTGCCCCGTGATATCGCCGAGATGCGTGGAAAATGCGACAAGGTTGATGTTGACCGCCAGCAGGATCAGCTCGATCGACATCAGAATGACGATGATGTTCTTGCGATTCACGAAGATGCCGAACACGCCAAGGGTGAACAAGATGGCGGCAACGGTGAGGTAATGCCCAAGACCGATGATCATCGCTCAGCCCTCCACTTTATCTGGCAAGGCTGCGCCGGATTGCACCTGGCGGATGGCCAAGCCACCCTCTTTGGTGCGCGCGTTCTGCTTGGCCACATCCTGCCGCTTCACGTTGGGCCGTTGCGGGCGCAAGGTGAGCACGATGGCACCGATCATGGCCGTGAGCAGGATCATGCCGGCAGCCTGGAAGAAGTAGACGTATTTTGTGTAAAGCACACGCCCCAGCGCCCGCGTGTTCATGGCATCCACCGGCACGGCCGCGGCGGCCTTGCGCATGTCGAGTGCTTCAGGGGTAAACGTGAAGCCGCCCACCACCAGAATGAGTTCGATGGCAAACACCACGCCAATCAGCGCGGCGACGGGCAGATTTTGGACAAAGCCCTGGCGCAACTCCACAAAATCCACATCCAGCATCATGACGACAAAAAGAAACAGCACCGCCACAGCGCCCACGTAAACGACCACGAGGATCATGGCCAGAAACTCGGCCCCCATCAGCACGAACAGCCCTGAGGCATTCACGAAGGCAAGAATGAGGAACAGCACGGAGTGCACGGGATTGCGCGCCGTGATCACCATGAAGGCCGAAGCCACCAGAATGCCGGCGAAAAGATAGAAGAACAGTGCGGCGCCGTTCATTCCAGTGTCACCCTGTTCCGTTTGAGGGGGATGGACGCACAGGGAGCCACTATAGCGACTCCATGGCCTCCCTTGCCCCGACCCTATAGTTTCGAGCCACCACCGCGGCAAGCGCAGATGCTGTTATATTCTTGTTCAAGCATGCCTTTCAGCGGTAATCCGTGACCGTATTTCCCAGGCAGGCTCTACCGATACGGCGCATCCGCCGCGATGTTGCGCGCAATTTCCCGCTCCCAGCGCGCGCCATTCTCCAGCAGCTTGTCCTTGTCAAAAAACAACTCCTCGCGCGTTTCCGCAGCGAAGGCGTAATTCGGCCCCTCGACAATCGCATCCACAGGACACGCCTCTTGGCAGAACCCGCAGTAGATGCATTTGGTCATGTCAATGTCATAGCGCGTGGTGCGCCGCGTGCCGTCGTTGCGGCGCGGGCCAGCCTCAATCGTAATGGCCTGCGCCGGGCAGATGGCTTCGCAGAGCTTGCAGGCAATGCAGCGCTCCTCGCCATTGGGATAGCGGCGCAGCGCATGTTCCCCGCGAAAGCGAGGGCTCAGTTGCCCGCGCTCGAAGGGATAGTTGATCGTGGCCTTGGGTTTGAAAAAATAGCGCATCGACAGGAAAAACGCCGAGACGAATTCCTTGAGCAAGAGACCCTTGGCGGCTTGTGCGAGTGACATGTTTGCTCCCTCAGCCTTGCATGGCCACGCCGCCCCAGCCCGTGAGCTGGAGGACGAGCGCCACAATGATGACCGCCCCGAGCGAGAGCGGCAAAAACACCTTCCAGCCCAGACGCATCAGCTGATCATACCGATAACGCGGCACAAACGCCTTCACGATGGAGAAGAAGAAAAACACGAAGCAGACCTTCAGCACGAACCACACCGGCGCGGGCACCCAGGTGAACGGCGGCAGATCAAGCGGTGCGGTCCACCCCCCCATGAACAGGATGACGGTGAGCGCACACATCGTGACGATGGCGACATATTCGCCAAGCATGAACATCATGTAGGGGGTCGAGCCGTACTCCGACATGAACCCCGCGACCAGCTCGGATTCTGCCTCCGGCAAATCGAACGGAGGGCGGTTGGTCTCGGCCAGCGCTGAAATGAAGAAGATCACCATCATCGGAAACAGCGGTATCCAGTACCAGTTCAGGAACGTCGCCCAAGGGATGCCCAGCGTGGTCGCCAGCCCGTGCGTCTTCTGCGCCAGCACGATGTCAGTGAGGTTGAGCGAGCCCACGATGAGCAGCACGCAGATGATCACGAAGCCGAGGCTGACCTCATAGGACACCATCTGGGCCGCCGACCGCAGCGCGCCCAGGAACGGATACTTCGAGTTGGAGGCCCAGCCCCCCATGATGACGCCGTAAACACCCAAGGATGAGATGGCAAAGATGAAGAGCACGCCCACGTTGAGGTCAGCGATCGCCCAGCCGTCATTGACCGGAATGACCGCCCAAGCCGAGAGCGCCAGCACTGCCGTCACCAGCGGCGCAAGCAAGAACACGCCCTTGTTGGCGCCTGCCGGAATGACCGGCTCTTTCAAGGCGAATTTCAGCAGATCGGCGAAGGACTGAAACAAGCCCCACGGACCCACCACGTTCGGGCCCCGGCGTAGCTGCACGGCCGCCCAGATCTTGCGGTCAGCATAGAGAATGTAGGCGACGAACACGAGCAGTGCCACGACGAGCACAACGCTTTTCAGCAGGATGATCCCGAGCATCCAGAGTGTATCGACCAGCGTCATATCCATCACTCCGCTGCCATTTTGTGGGCATCGTTCGCCAATGCAGAACATTGCGCCATCACGGCCGAGGCACGGGCGATGGGGTTTGTCAGGTAGAAATCCGGGATGCTTTCGGCAAAGGCGGCTCTATCGAAGACGGCGGTTCCGGTGGCGAGGTTTGTCAGTGCGGCGGGGTCCGCAGCCACAACCTGCTCCAATGCGGCGAGGTGAGGATGCTGCGCATAGAGCCCGGCGCGCAACTGCCCCAGCGTGTCAAAGCCCAGTCTGGCGCCAAGTGGCTCCGACAGTGCGCGCAGAATCGCCCAGTCTTCCTTGGCGTCACCGGGCGCAAAGACCGCACGGTTGGTCATTTGCGGGCGACCCTCTGTGTTGACGTAAGTCGCTGATTTTTCAGTGTAGGCGCTGCCCGGCAGGATCACATCGGCACGCTGAGCACCGCGGTCCCCGTGCGTACCCTGATAGATCACGAAGGCCCCCGCCGGCATCTCGATCTCGTCCGCACCCAGGTTGAACAGCACATCGACGCCGCCGCCCAGCATGGCGGCCGCATCAAGCCCGCCTTCGCCCGGCACAAAGCCGATGTCGAGAGCCCCCACCATGCTGGCGGCGGTGTGGAGCACGTTGAAGCCGTTCCAGGGAAGTTGCCCGTCCTTGCCCTCTTTCGCAACGCCGATGGCCTCTGCCGCCTTGGCAGCGATTGCCATGACGGCCGCGCCATCCGGCCGATCGAAGGCAGCCGATCCGATGATGAACATCGGCTTGGCCTTGTTGGCGGGCGCATGGGTGGCAAAGGCCGCGAGTGCCTCGGGCCCTGCGCCCAGATAATTGTACTCAAAGGTCAGATCGGCCTTTTGACCGACCACACCGGCCAGCAAGCCACCCTGCAGCCAGCGCCGGCGAATGCGCGCATTCAGCACAGGCGCCTCGCGCCGTGGGTTGCAACCGATGACCATGATCGCATCAGCCTGATCGATGCCGGCAATCGTGCTGTTGAAGATGTAGGTTGCACGCCCCTTGGCCGGGTCGAGCCCGCCGCGTCCCTGCATGTCGGTGTTCGGTGAGCCCAGGCTGTTCAGCAAGGTCTTGAGAGCATACAGCTCTTCCACGCCGGCCAATGCGCCCCCGATGGCCCCGATGCGAGCGGGAGCCGCTGACTTCACCCGGGCCGCAATGGCTGTGAACGCCTCGCTCCAGCTTGCCGCACGCAATCTGCCATTCTCGCGAATATAGGGCCGGTCCAGGCGCTGCGTCTTGAGGCCATCGGCCACGTGGCGGGTCTTGTCGGAAATCCATTCCTCGTTGATCGCCTCGTTCACGCGCGGGAGAATGCGCAGAACCTCCTTGCCGCGCGAATCAACGCGTATCGCGCTGCCGAGCGCGTCCATCACGTCGATGGATTCGGTCTTGGTCAGTTCCCAGGGGCGCGAGCGGCTCTGGTAAGGTTTGGATGTCAGCGCACCGACGGGGCATAGATCCACCACGTTGCCTTGCATCTCGGAGGCCATGGCGGCCTCGAGATAGGTTGTGATTTCCATGTCTTCACCGCGTCCGATGGCCCCCAGATCGCCCACGCCGGCCACTTCCTGTGTGAAGCGCACGCATCGCGTGCAATGGATGCAGCGCGTCATCGTGGTCTTGACCAGCGGGCCAATGTATTTGTCTTCGACGGCGCGCTTGTTTTCAGCGTAACGGGAATTGTCCACACCGTAGGCCATGGCCTGATCCTGCAGATCACACTCACCACCCTGATCGCAAATCGGGCAATCCAGCGGGTGATTGATCAGCAGAAACTCCATCACGCCTTCGCGCGCCTTTTTCACCATGGGCGATTTGGTCAGCACCACGGGCGGTTCGCCGTTGGGGCCAGGGCGCAGATCGCGCACTGCCACGGCGCAAGAGGCCTGCGGCTTGGGCGGCCCGCCCTTCACCTCAACAAGGCACATGCGGCAGTTGCCCGCGACAGACAGGCGCTCGTGAAAGCAAAAGCGCGGAATTTCAGCGCCCGCCAGCTCGCAGGCCTGCAACAGCGTGAAATGGGGCGGCGCTTCGATTTCGGCCCCGTCGATGATGAGCTTGGTCATACCTTCATTCCTATCTCACCGGAACCGGCGGCAAGCCACGCGGCGCATTGGCTGACACCGGACGGCGCTCGGCCTCCGTCTTCAGGCCGCCCAGCGCCTGCGATGCCTCGTCGATATCAGCCTGCGGCAGCTGCACGGCGCAGACACGCGGGCCAGGATCGATGACGAAACGCTCTTCCTCCACCTGCGTCTGCGTGGGCGTGATCTGGCTGGTTGCCAGATAGATGCGCACGGCGCGGCCCTGCTGATGCGGACCGCAGCTTTGCTCCAGCACCGGCGTCGAAGCCGGAAGCGCGCGCTCCAGCGTCACGCCCGTCAGGTTTGCGCCCACGACGTTTGTGTTGCGGGTCAGCGCCCGTTCGATGATCACATCCTGCACACGCTTGACCGACGCGTTGATCAGCACGGATGGTTTTGCACCGCCCTGCGCAGTCACGACAGGGAACTGCTGCGGCGGCTGCACGCCGCGCGGTGGCGCGTTGTTGCCGAAGGGATTGTTGAAAGACGGGCCACCGCCGCAGGCGCCAAGCCCAGCGCAAAGTGCCACGATGGCTGCAATCTGTCCGCTTCTCGTCATCGCTCGTGTCCTCGCGTGTGACATCTCAACCATCACTCCGCCGCCATCAGTCTGACAGGTTCGCTGTGCGGATTGGCGGCATATTGATCAATGCGTGCCTCGATTTCATGACGAAAATGCGCAATCAAGCCCTGTACGGGCCAGGCCGCCGCATCTCCAAGCGCGCAGATCGTATGGCCTTCCACCTGCTTGGTCACATCCAGCAGCATGTTGATCTCGCGCTTCTGCGCACGCCCTTCGGCCATGCGGGTGAGCACGCGCCACATCCAACCCGTGCCTTCGCGGCACGGCGTGCACTGGCCACAGCTTTCGTGCTTGTAGAAATAGCTGATGCGGGCAATGGCGCGCACGATGTCGGTGGATTTGTCCATCACGATCACGGCGGCCGTCCCAAGGCCCGATTTCAGCTTGGACAGCGAATCAAAATCCATCGGCGTGTCGATGATCTGTTCCGCAGGCACCATGCGCACGGATGAACCGCCCGGAATCACGGCTTTCAGGTTGTCCCAGCCCCCGCGCACCCCGCCGCAATGCTTCTCGATCAACTCGCGGAACGGTATGCCGAGCGCCTCCTCGACATTGCACGGCGTGTTCACATGGCCGGAAATGCAAAACAGCTTGGTGCCATGGTTGTTGGGCGTGCCCAGCCCCTTGAACCAGCCCGCGCCACGCCGCAAGATCGTGCCCGCGACGGCAATGGATTCCACGTTGTTGACCGTCGTCGGGCAGCCGTAAAGCCCCATGTTCGCCGGAAACGGCGGCTTCATGCGCGGCATGCCCTTCTTGCCTTCGAGGCTTTCGAGCAGCGCGGTTTCCTCGCCGCAGATGTAAGCGCCCGCGCCGTGCGCCAC
>JANMMT010000215.1:0-6901 GCA_031373545.1 Hyphomicrobiales bacterium | reverse complement strand
AAGAGCACCTTCAGCCTCTTTGAGCCATTCCATGGGTGAGTCTATTGTCTCCGCTAAAGCTAGTTCCGCGACAGTGTCTGGGTGCCGTTTAGCCAGGTCGACGATTGCCTTTGCCGTCTTGAGATAGTTTTCATTTCGCGCACCGCCTTCGCCCGCTTCGAAATGGAAGAGCGTCGGATTGCCCCGGCCTGCTCCATGCTGACTGTTATAGTAGTACACTGGAGGATTATGAGGCATTTCGAGAATCTGAAAATGCTGTTTGCTTTCAGCCACAAATTTATCGATCGCGCTGATTGGAACACCGCGTTTGGCCAGATCCGTGGCGATCTGTGCCGTGGCTTCGGTGAATTGCGCGTAGCGTCCGCCCGTTGTGTAGCTCCTGGGATGCGTGATGAAGCGATTGAGGTAGGCTGGATCGCTTGACTCGGTCACAGCCGATTGCGTTCTCAATTGCAACATCACTTCTGGCGCCGTCAGTTTGCGCCCTTCCATGAACGCAGTGACTTCGCTGACGTTGAGATTCATGCTGCGCATGATCTCGTTGGTGACCTTGTAATTTCTATCGAATTTATCGAAATTGCCAGCGTATTGCTGGAAATGGTAATAACCAGAGTCCTCGCGTTCACGAATTAACGTTTGAGCCCTCGTGTTGACGACTTTGGCAACATCGCCACCAAAAATCCTTCCCGAGCTGACTTTGGTTCCTCCGTCTTCACCAAGCAGTCCAGATCGAATGCCCCATTCAAGGGCAGAAATCAGTGGCAAATTTTCAATAAAATCAGCAATTTCAGATTGCTGATCGATGTCCAATTGTCCAAGTTGTGTTTGGTCGTCTTTGTCAATGCCAGCGCGCTGTTTGATCAAGCGAATGCCTAATTCAATGGGATCTTCACCTCTGATCATGCTCATTGTGGCTTCGAGCTGATTATTTAAAGTTAGATTGGCAAGCTTTTGACCGATCAATTCTGTGACCGTGGGAAACTGTTTTTCAAAAATTTTCAGTTCAGCCTTCAAATCGTTGCTTAGAGGCAGATCAAAAATGCTGTCTTTTCCGGATTTGCTTTCTTTTGATGGCTCCCCGTCCGCACTGAGGACTGGGCCCTCGTGCATCCACTGCGACGTGATCTGCCCTTGCGTGCTGATGCTGGTGACGTCGGGTGCCAACGGCGGTGCCGAGGGAATTTCGCCATTGCGCAAACGCTGGACGAGATCGGCAAACTTCTGGTCTTGTGCTGTGTCGGCCTCGGGCGCAGCTTCGGCCGTTTCGACTGGCCGTTGTACGTTCATGGCGGAAAACACACCATCCTCATCAGGCGAATGCGCAAAGGCCACTTCGATCAAGGGATTCTGGCCGATGATGTCATCCGAGGTGCGAGGCCCGTCGCGCTGGATGCGCGCGACCGCGTCTCTCATGTAGGCTGCCGTTTCTTCCAAAGCGGCTGTTCGTCTCGGATTGAGGGCGCCGGGGTCGAGACGCAGGGGATCGATGATCACCAACTCCCCTTTTTTGTATTTTAGGGTGTCTTGATCCACGATGATGAATTGCAGGTCGGCGACATCTGTCTGGCTGCTTAGGCGGGCCTGCTGGATCTGCTCCAGCCCGCGCACCGTTTCTTGGGTAATCAGGGCATCAAATTGGGCGTGCGTGAGGAACATGAGGTCTTTGGACAGAATGCCGGGCACCGTCTCCATGTTGAGCGCCCACGGGGCCACCCGGCCCTCGGAGACGATGGGATCGCTGCCGTCGGCTTCACGCACCTGAAACAGGCCTCTGCTTTCAACCACGGGAAAGCCGAGCTCTGAGAGCCTCTGGAGATTTTCATGTGTTTCCAACAGCATGGAAACCTGTGCGGGATAGCTCATACGTGCACGCAGAAGAGCGGTCGCGCCTTCGGCACCAATGGCGACCTCCTTGAAGTTGCCTATGCCCGTTTGGTCCAGATCGTTGTCGTTTCTCAGCTGGTTGGGTGAACGCAGGCTTGGACCACTTGGCAATTGGTCGCTCGGGACATCGCTCTGGTAGGCCACGCGTTCGGCGTCAAATCCGGCAGGAAACAAGCCTCTTGGAAGGGTCGTGCCTGCCGAATCCGAAGTTTCAGGTTCAAGCCGCGTTCCGCCAGGTGGCGAAGGCGGGCTGGGTGCAGGCGGCGGCGTCGTCGGGCGATCATCACTATCCGCAGGGCCGCGACCCATGCGGTAGAGCGGTACTTCCGTGATCGGCTGGTCCACATTCGGCTTGTCGAACTTGCGGTCCGTGCCTTCGAGCTGGGGGTTGATCCGCGTCATGTTGTACTGGCGGCCGTTGCCATCGGCAGGCAGCAACGGTGTGGGCACGGAGGTGCCGTCGGCGGCATCCTTCGCCAGATCGAGCAGGCTCTTGTTGGTGTGGCTGTTGAGCGGCATCACGATGGACCCGCGCAGAGTCTGCATCGTCAGATTCATGTCGGCGGCATCCGCGTCGATGGAGGCATGGGCCAGCGAGAACTTGAAATCGTGGCGCTCACGGCCCTTGCCCATCTGAATCTTGTAGGACTGCCCGTCCGGCAAGGTGATTTCAGCGGGCATGCGCGCGTAGATTTCCTCACGGCGTGCCGCCACGCGGTCGCGCTGTTCGGAGGTCGTGTCGCCGCCGTAGCCGATGCTGAAGCGCTTGCCGCGATCGCGTGACAGCAGCGCCCGCCCAGCCGTGTCATAGTCATCGCCCAGAACTTCGCGCAGGGCATGATCGGCGGCGCGCACCATGTTCTCGACAACCAGATTGCCACCGCCATGGGCGACCGGCACTGCGGCCCCGTTGACGAAGATATACCCCTCGTCATTGACCTCTTTGAGGCCGCGCGGCTCGATGTATTCGAGCCGTACCGTCTGGCCCGCCGCGCGTGCATTGGCGATGATCGCATCCATGCGGCCAAGGCCATTGCCGTTGCCTTCGATGCCCATGGCGACCGGCTGGCTGTAGACGTTGATGCCATCTGCTTTGAGGTTGCGCATGACCGATTCAAGCGGCGCCTCGCTGCGGGCGCGGTTGATGGCCTGCTCCAGGCCGTCTGCCAATTGCTGCGCGGCTGCCGGGTCACGCCAGACCGGGTGGTCGGGGTTGTCCAGCGCCGCAAGGGGCAGATCCTGCACACCCATCATCGTGGCGATCGTCGAGGCGGGCGGCAGCACGGGCTGGGTGCGGACGGAGGATGTCGGAGCTTCGAATTGCGGGCGCTCGATGGTGCCGTTGCCGTAGCTGCGGCTGTGCGGATCGGTGTGGAACGAGACATTGTCCTGATTGCGCGCGTAGCTGTTCTCCGGTTCCGACAAGGCGCCTTGCTGCTGGCGGAATTCCGGCAGCCGATGATCGGGCTGCAGTTCGTAGGTCGATCCGGGCAGCATTTGCGTGGTGCCGTCGGACAAGACAACCACGCCGCCGTTCTTGTTCCAGATCGACCCGCCCGTGGTGACGCCGCCCTTGTTGTACAACTCGACGCCGGTGTGATCGAGCGCATCCAGCTTGGCACTGAGCTCGATGGCGGTGGTGAATTCATGGGGATGAAGCACGGCCGCCGAGGAGGTGCCCATGGGTATCGGCATGTCATTGGCGGCGTTGTAAGCGGCCAGTTCGTCGTGGAACACGCGCACCATGTCGGCGGCCACAGTGTCGGAAATCCGGGTTTCGCCGCCCGAAACCGCCGGATCCAGCGCACCGACGAGGGCCATCTCGTCGCCGGCCTTGCGGATGCCGGTGAAGCGAATGCCATCCTGCATGTACATGCGATTCAGCCGCTCGGCCGTGCGGTTGACCGCCTGGCTGGTCAGATCAATCGCGACGTCGCCCTGCGTCTGGCTGGTAAGGCTGTTGTAGGTCGAGAAGTTGTTAGAGTCTGCCAGCAGCACCGTCACATCGCGCCCCGCGCCTTGCTCCAGCAGAATGGCATCCTGCATGTATTGCTCGTTGCGCACCGATTGCGTCACCGGGTTTTCGGTTTTCGCGCGGAAGCTGTTGGTGAGCTCTGCGGCGAGCACCCGTGCCGTCTCATAAGCCGCCCTTGGATTGCTGGCTGCCTCATCCATAGCCTCGGGGCGCAGGGGGCGAGGCGATAGACCGGGCGCGACCGGGTTGCGGGCCGCAAGGACACCGTCCACGAGATCGATCTGCCGGTTGAGACTGTCGATCTGGGTTTGCTGACGGCCGGGCAGCACCTCGAGCGGGTCGATGATGGTAAGTTTGCCCGCCTGCGTTGCCGTGGGCGTGTCATCCACCATGAACTGCAAATCGCGCACGAACACGTCCTGTGAAATGATGCGGTCACGTATGGCGCGCAGGTCAGCGGCGGTGTTCTGCGTGACCGAGTCGCTCCAGGCGTTCTTGTTCGCGCCCGTGAATTTCTTGATCCCAAACCCGTTGATGCGGTCTGTCACGAGCCCGTAATCCATGGTGGTGTCGTCGGCACCCGCAATGCGCATGAGCCCGTGGTGTTTGACAGCGGGAAAGCCCATCTCCTGCAATTGATCGAGCGCCCGCGCCTCGTTGCGCAGAAGCTGGAAGGTCATGGCATTGGCGCCCGCGTTGACCGCGATGACCCTGTTGCCGCCCGGCAAGGCATAAACCGCCTTCTGGCCGCTTTCATCGTCACGCGCCGAATTGCCAAGACGCTGATCCTGGCTCAGCGCACTGACGGGCACGGTGGGGCCGGCCTCGAACTGATCGATGGGGGTATCGCCGAACATGCGGATGGGTTCGGGTGTATCCTGCGGTGCAGGGGCGGACGGCGCAATCGGCGTCTGAAAAAAATCACCGCGTGCGAACTTTTCGGCATACTCCGCGCGGGTGTGCTGGAAGGCTGCCGAATTGATGTCGAGTCCGTCGTTCTTTGGCGGCATTTCGAAGCCTTTGGCCCGGAGATACCCATCCGTCAGTGCCTGCAGAATTTCCCCGTCGCCGTGCGTATGCCAATACAGGCGGCTGTAGTCGTAGGCAAAATCCGCCGCCGCAGTGATCGCGCGCGGGTCGCCGTGCGGAAGCGCATTCATGCCATCCCACTTGTCTGAGAGCGCATCCTTGACCATGGCGACGCTGTTGGCGCTCGCTGGATACTTCGTCGTCAGGTTGAACGGATAGGGATTGCTGAGAACCTTCGGATCGACCGGTGCAATCTCGATCATGGACGTGAGCAGTGCGCCGTCTTTGCTCTCCATCGTCGAAACATGCACCAGCCCTGTCGCGGCGGGATCGCCTGCGGCGAGGCGTGCGGCCCATTCATCCGGACCAAATTCTGGCTTTCCGGGAGAGTTGAGATTGTAGACATTCTCCCAGTCCGTTTTGATGAGTTCGATTGTCGGCGGGATGAATTCCTGGAAGTGAATTGTGTTCAACTCGGTTGTCCGCGCGCCGTCCACCCGCTCCACGCCGTAACCACGGCGGATCATGGGACGGTTGCCGAACTGCTCCTGCGCCAAGGCCTGCACCTGTGGCTCGACCTGCTTCAGGATGGCCGTGAGAGCGCGCGCTGCAGGGTCGGTGCTGGCGAGGCCAGTGGCAACCGTGTTCGACCAGTTCTGGATGGCGCCATTGAACGCCGTCGCATCGGGATGGAACATGCTGTCGCGCAGGCCCACGAATTTGCCCGCTTCGATGGCGGCCTGCATTGTGGGCAGGGGAGCGGCATCTACCGGTGTGACGGTTGCGCTGCCTTCGGGTCGGTCAAGCGGCCCCTGGTTCTTCCAGGTCTGGGCAATCACGGGCGTGCCGTCACCCGCCAGCGGAATGATGGTCTGGCGTCCGTTGACAAAATCCACGTTCAGCACCGAGACGCCGCCGAGTGTGCCCGGCGTTGCCGATGCGATGGTATGGGGTGGAATGCCGCCAGCCACGAGCATCTGCAACGCGTCGTCCGGCGTCAGTGGCCGTGCCGGATCGTTCAGGTTTCCCGGGTTTCTCCGGTTTCCCGGCTCCTCGGGGTTTCCCGGAACGTCTGGGCGCCGCGTGTTCATCTCTGCGCTGAACCCCAGCATGCTGCCAACAATCGGCCCATCCGGATGCAGGGCGCCAAAGCGCGCGTCGAAATTTTGCCGCGCTCCTGCCACCGATGTCGCTACATATCCGAGATTGTTGAAAATGTAGGACCTGAACTTCTCAGCGGTTTCGCGGCCCTTCGTGGTCTGGAATATCTCCTGTATCTCGCCGAGCACCGAACCTTCCGGATAGGCTGGTTTGAACGCGTCGTTCATCTTGCCAAAGGCCACCTGTTCGTCGCGGGCTGTCGCAAGCGCATTGGCCTTGGCATAGGCGATGAATTTGTCGTTGTACTCTGCGCTTGATGCCGGGGCGTAGTGTTCGATGTCGGGGTGAAAACTGCGATTGCCCAGAATTTTGTTGCGCTCGTGAATGCGCTCGTGGGTGATGGCCACGGCCAACTGCACCGCGCCATCGGCTTCGTTCTTGATTTCATTGATGAAATCGTTGGAAATGCGAATTTCTTTGTTGACGCCGTCATAGACGCCCTGTGCCCCGTAGGGCATTCCGCCCTCGATCTTGACCGGCCCACCGAACGTCTGCCAGTCCTGATGCAGGCGCTTGAAGTAGGGATCGGTGTTCGCCTCCGCGGCGCGGCTGGTCATGTAATCGAGTGTATTCTGGAGAAACGCGCCGTTCTCCCGCCGCTCATCCAACGGGATCTTGCGGAAGGCGGGGGCCGTGCCGCCGCCAAGTGACATGTAATTCACGGCTTGGGCGGGAACGGATTGGGCAGGGACGGATTGGGCAGGAACATTGTCGCTTGGGTTGTTTGCATTGCCGATGGTGCGGTTTGCGACGTTTGTTGTTGTGGCGAGGCCGGGCTGTTCGATGGGGGTTTCCCCGCCGATGCGGCGGGCGGCGAGGGTGGAACCGGGCGCACCGGGCTTCTGGTTCTTG
>JANMMT010000214.1:0-8669 GCA_031373545.1 Hyphomicrobiales bacterium | reverse complement strand
GATGCGCTTGATATCGCGCACTTCCATCTAGAAATTGATTCCACATCCCGGGATAAGCCGACGCGCGGCGTCTTTCGGCGAGCAGCACCTGCATGCCGCGATGGCATCGAGATCTTGTCCCGCAACGTCAGGAACCGTCGATGACCAGCTCACCATGATCCGGCGCGATCCCTCCAGCCGATCAGGATCGAGCATCGTCGAGCTGGCGTCATAGGGATAGACATCGAAGGCCACATCTTGCACCAAAGACGCCTTGTCGATGCGCGCCAGCACCTTCGACGCCCGGCCCCAGATGCTGGGGGCCGCGCACTTGAGGTGCGAAATCACGAGCGGCACTCCGCTGGCGCGCGCGGAGCCGAGCGCTTCGTCCATCGCTTCGAAGATGTGGTCGCCCTCGTCGCGCATATGCGTTGTTTGCATGCCGCCAAATTCGGCGGCGACGTCCAGCACGGATTCCACCTCTCCGGGTGAAGCCGCTTGCGCCGGCGGATAGTACAATCCGGTCGAGACGCCGAAGGCGCCAGCGTTCATCGCTTCACGGGTCAGCGCCTGCATGGTGCCGCGTTCGGTGGGCGTCGAATCGCGGTCAACCGTGTCCAGCACCGAAAGGCGGATCGCAGAATGGCCGACGAACGGCACGACATTGGTGGCACAGGCCACCCGCCGGAGCGCACCCAGATAGTCGGCGAACGTGCGATGAAAATCGGCGGGCGTCTGGCCCAGCAATGTCATGGGCGGGTGCGGTTTTCCGCTGCCCAGTACCGGCGCGAGGCTGATGCCGCAGTTTCCCGTCACAACCGTCGTGACGCCTTGGCTGACTTTGGGGGCCATATCTGGCCGGATGAGCAGGAGGCGGTCGTCATGGGTGTGGACGTCGATGAAACCCGGCGACAGCGCAAGGCCGGTCGCATCGATCTCTGTCCGGCCCTCGCCCGAGACCGTGCCAACAGCCATGATGCGCTCGCCCGTAACCGCAAGAGATCCCATGGAAGGCTCTTGCCCCGACCCATCGAAAATCAATGCGTTACGTATGACCAGATCAAACATGCGCGTTGCACCGCCTAAAGACAATGCAACGAACTATGCATGATGCTGCAAATTCATGCAATACGGATTGCAGCGACTTCAGCCAAGAGAAACGACTTGAACAAAGAGACGGGCATCCGCACCCCGCAGAGGTGGCAAATGCCTGTCCGATGCCGCTGCCTTAGGGCTTGGGCGTCGTGTTGGGCTCCAGTCCGAAGATCTGGCGCAGTTCCTTGAAGTCGTCGGCCTTGGAGTCAAACCCGGCCTGCGTGCCGTAGAGGCTCAACCCGCGGACATTGCCCGGTGCATTGGGTTCGAAGCGACCCTGCAATTGGAGCACCGACTTCCCTGCTTCGTTCACGTTGCTCGTGGCGAAACCGAGGCTGCCCCGCACGGGCATCCGCACGCGGTTGAGCGCGATGTTGACGCCCGTTGTTTCGCCGTTCGGCAATGGGATCGGCAGGCGCCACTCTTCTGTGATGCCACCACGCAGCAATCCGTTGGAACCGCTGATCTTCAGGTCAAGCGGGGTGAATGTCCGCCCAGGGAACAGAGCGTCCGGGGTTTTCGGCCCGACCGTTGCCACCGGTGTCTGGATCAAGACAGACCCCAGCGATCCATAGGCTGACTTCTGGTAGTTGAGGTTTGGCGTCACCTTCACATTGATGCCGCCCATCACCGTTGGACCGGCGACGTTCATGAATGTGTAGAAGATGCCCTGGTTGCCGTCCGGCGTCTTCATCGAGGCTACGGTTGGCTGCGCCGTTCCCGGCTGGCCGGGCATGCCGGGGAAGGTGGTCGTGAACCAGTTTCCGGCTCCCCAGAGCGTGACGTTGCCGCTTGGCGTGCCGGGCATCGGCACCTTGAGATAATTCACCTGCATGCCACGCGGAACAGTGGCGATTTGCCGGTACATAGACTGCGCCTCGGGTGGCAGTTCCGCCAGCGGGGCCGCCTTGAAGTTGCCGAATTCCACAGAACCGTTCATCACGCCTGTGGCCAGGACTCCCAGACCGCCGGCACGCACAACGTTGCCGGCCATGCCAATGCCCTTGCCGAAGCGCTCGGCCATGATCGGCAGTTGCGGATTGCCCAGCGTGTTGTTCCAGGCGTTGACCACATGCTTGCCAACAGGGTTGGTCTCCATTGACGACCAACCTTCAGCAAATTTTGCGCTCACCATCTGGCCAGGCGCGGTGTTGTTGAGCGCGCTCAGGCCATTGAGCCCGAGTTTCACCGTCGTGCCGAACGGATCGAGGACGGCGGTCGCCGCAGTTCCCGCCACCTTGCCGGTGATGTCCAGGGTTGTGCGGACCGGTTGCGGCAAGGCGTTCCATGCCTGCTCGCCAGCGATGGCGAAGTTATCCTTCACCTCTCCGGCAAAGTCGGCCAAAGGCGCGACGGTGTCACCAATGTACTGCCGTGGTCCACGTGTTGCATTTGCGAGCGTCTCACGGGTGCTCTGCAGCATGTTGCGCCGTGGCTGCGCGATTTCGAGCGACGACACGCCATCCGCTTGCGTTGTTTCTGGCAACGGAAGGGGCTCTGGCATCCGGATCAGAGGCGCTTGTGTCTCCTGACGTGGCTCCAGCGTTGTGGTCCCGTCAAAGGGCCGGCTGATGGCCGCATCGAACCGTGCATCCGGCACGGTTATGGTTTGCGATTGACCACCCGCATAAGAAAACCGCACCGTCTGATCGGGGATCAAGGTGCTGGGTGTATAGCCCAGGGGAGCCGTCGGAAGTGGTGCCATGTCATAGGGCGCTCCGTCAAAGCCCCTGAACGGACGCGTGAGGGTCGAGTCGAGCCGCGGATCCATGTATGGGGACGGATTTGTGCCTTCATTGCGCAAGGCTTGTGCGAGGCGGCTGCCCTTGACCTGGATGTCCACCGGACGCGTCCATGGTGGCACGATGCTGGAGGGAACCATGGTTGAATCGTCACCTGGCACATCGCCCGACATCACTGAGTTGGTAATGATGCCCCGGTCGCGCATCGATTGAAGGGCTGCGTCGTTCGCCGCCCGCTGCTCGGGAGAGTTCGAGAGATCATAAGCCGCCTGCAGGTCTGCATTCGTGTCCAATTGCCGGTTGATTTCCGTCATGGTGGCATCGTTGCCCGATGGCGGGGGGTTCCAGAAGTAACCACGCGAGGCGTCGGTGCCGAGGTAGTTGCCGTCTTCTCCCGTATGGTTGACGAAGAGGGGCGGGGCGTCGGCACCGTTGTTCCAGCCGAAGTGAATCCAGGGGAACTTGGCGGCATCGGCGCGCGTCTGCGGGCCGGCCGGCATGTTCAGGAACACCGAGTTGCCGTTGCCATCGAGGGCGGGAATGCCCTGCTGCGGGTATGAACGCATGGAGGCATCGGCCTGCGTCGGGCTGAAGCGCGTGTCGGTGGGCGAATACTGCGCCGCAGCGTAATCCACGTTGGTGACGCGCGGGCTGTAGATCGCCAGCTTGCCAGGGGTCTCGGGCGTGCCCATCTGGAAGGTCTGGCGGAAGCCCTTGGCGACGATGGGCATCTCTTCTGTCGCCGCGATGTCGCGCAGCGTGCCGACGGCCTGCTGCCCGGAGCCGAGCGCGCCGATGACATGGGCGAGGAAGCCGGTCTCCTTGGCCTCCAGGTTGTCGATGTTGGTGGTGCCGTCGGCTCCAGCGACTTTCTGGCCATACCAACCGGTCTGGTTCGTCAGGTCGGCGTAGCCCATGGCCTTGCCGTCGGGCCCTAGCACCACAGCCGAGCGGCTGGAGTTGCGGAAGGCAGTCTGGGCGAACTCGGGCTCGCGGCCTTCGTAAAGCGTGCTGCCCGACGTGAGCAATGCGGCCGCATCACGGGCCAGCGCAGGATCCTGCGCCTCGATGTCCTTGTAGGAGCCGATGAGGAGCGTGCGCTCCTGATTGCCGCTGGTGAACTTGGCGCTCACCACGCCCTGCTCGGACACGTTGACGTCCCGGTAGGTCGGCTGCCCATCGGTGCCGGTCTGGCTCTGGAACCAGTTGGCGACGCCCTGCTGGTCGAGCGCGCCGGGCGCCTTGACCGAGCTGATCGAGGGCTGTGCCTCGAGATCGGACTTCATGCGGGCGATCTCGTCGTTGCGGGCATTGTCCGCATCGATGCGGGCCTGCAACTCAGGTGTGCGCACCAGCGCGCCACCGGGTGCGTCAGGAATATTGCTCGACAGAACAGAGTTCGTGATGATCCCCTGGTCGCGTAGCGCCTGGATTCCCGCATCGTTGGCCGCCTGCTGCTCAGGAGACCGGCTGAGATCCATAGCAGCCTGGAGATCGCGATCGACACTTGAGCGCGCCTGGTCCGTGTCAGCAGGAGGTGCATCCCACCAGTAGCCGCGGGAGGCATTGGAGCCGGCAATGTAGTTGCCGTTCTCGTCGGAGTGGACGGCATAGAGCGGCGGCTTGGACTTGCCGTTCAGATAGCCGAAGTGAATCCAGTCATTGTTGTTTGCAGGCGTGTCGGGAGGACCTTCCGGCATGTTGAGGAAAACAGAGTTGCCATTCGCGTCGAGTGCTGGAAGGTTTGGATCACCCTTGTTTGACCGCATCGAATAATCCTGCGGTGAAGGCAGGCCGCCAGGTCGTTTGTCTGTGTAGTAGGCTGCGGCGTAATCGACGGGAATCATGTTGTAGATTCCCAGCGGGCCGGGAGTGCCTATGAACACTTCACCCGTTTCTTTGTTGCCGTCAGCCATCTGGAACGTCTGGCGATAACCCTTGGCATGAATACTCATCCCTTCGCCGGCCGCAGCTCCAAGCAGCGAATTGACAGCATCTCCGCCGGCACCCCGCCCGACGACGTGAGCAAGAAACGCACCTTGATCGACTTCAAGGTTGTCAATGCGCGTTTTGCCATCTGCATCCGCCACGCGATCACCAAAGAAGGTTGGCTGATGCGTGTGATCGTTATAGCCGATCACGTTGCCCTTGTGGTCTGACACAACGGAGGACCGACTTGTGGTCAGAAAAATGTCGAGAGCCTCGGCTGGGTGCTTCTTCGCATACAGCGCACTCTTTTCGGCCAGCAGGTCAGCGGCACCCCGAATCTTGTTGCGAGGGTCAACCGCGAAGTAGGCCGAATCCATCTTTGTCGCTTTGGTGTTGGGGTAATTGCGCGCAATGTCGCTCGCATTGCCGATGACGACATATTTCGGTGTCGGTTTTCCGTCGTCATCCTTGAATGTGTCGCCATTCTGCAACTGTTCGGCGCGCACGACCGTGCCGTCTTGCGACAGGCTCACGTTGCGGAAGCGTTCTGTAGGTGCAGCCGTTGTGCCTGCGGCCTTTGCAGCAGTGACTGCGTTCACTGAAGGTGGCTGCGTGTCGGCCTTGACGGCGTCCAGAAAACGGTCACCAGCCATTTTCTCAATGGGGCGTACTGTTCCATCCGGATTGCGCTGTGTCGGGTCATTGGCGAGAATATCGTTCGCATTGCCGATTTCGACGGTGCGTGTTCCGCTCAGATTTGGTCTCTTTGCGTTGACATACTCGTATGTTCCCGAAACCGTTGTGCCATCGGGGCTGATGCGTACCGTGTCATAAGCGCCCGTTCCAAGCGGGTTCTGACTGTAATTCATCGTGGTTTCAACACCCGCCGTGCGGGCGATGCGCTCCAGACTGCGCTGGTTCGGCTCCCCGCGGCCGGAATTGCGGTAGTTCTGGGCGAATTCGGCGACCGTTTGGGCCTCAAAATCGGCAAGGCGCCACGCCCCGGCAGGCAGCACCTGCGAGATTGACGGTTTGCCGCTCGCGAGGCGTGCCGCCATCTGTTCGACTTCGCTTGGCGCGTAAGTTTTGCCCTGCTCGATGACAGGCTGACTCACCACAGTGCCATCCGCCGCGTTTAAGCCCGGGCGCGCAACGGTCTCACCTGAAACGGTCTTATTGATGTCGTCAGCATTGCCGTTGACCCGGTAAGTGTTGGCCTCAGGGTTGGCGATCCGCGCCGAACGCGCGGCTTGCTCAGCATTCAACCGCGCCTTCGCGGCTTCGTTTTCAGCTTTAACCTGTTTTTGGGCAGCAGTAATGTCAGGAAGGTGAACGAGGGCACCAGGCTCAGCATTCTCGCGCTTCACACGGTTCTCACGCTGCAAACGTGTTTCAAGCGGGCTGTAAGGCACATCCTTGTCCACAGGTCGCTTCAGACCTGCGCGGTCTGGACCGCTGTCGTTCGTGCGACGCTGGATGTAGGGCCCGTCAGACGGCGGATAGCCGGGGTTGTTGCCGCGCACATCGCCGGGTTTGTCGAGACCGTACATCGTCGCCCATTCCAGGCGGCCCATCTTGCCGTCCTGCGGAATTTTGCTGTTGCGCACGTTGTGGATCGCATTGTCCGCCATGTAATCGCGGTACATGCTTTCGAGCTCGGCAGGAGACCGACCTGATGTCGTCGGGTCAGAAGCGAGATTGGCCCACTTGCTGTCCGCTTGCTTCCAGGGGTTGTAGGTATCGCGCAACCAGTAGGCCGCATCGCTCTTGCCGGGGACGAATACGGCGTCCGGTGACCCGGGTTCGCCTTCCAGCGTGCCGGCCTTGTATGTCTCGAACGCGCGGTTGGCGACGTCCGCTTCAATCTGGCCACGAGCCAGGTCTTCGTTGCCGATTTTATAGATGATCTCTTTGGCTTGCCATGGCCGCAGGTCAATACGACCGGGCTGGTCGTTGATGACCGGTGCGCGGAAGCCCTCCGGTACGTTCGCAAAAGCATTGCGCATGTTCTCGGGTGTGACCGAACTCATGCGGCCCGGGCGGGTCATCTGCACGCCGTTCGACGTGACATCGTCCACTGTGGCGACCGGCGAGTAGACGGGATGCTCCTGACCGACGAGCGCGGGATTTTCCGCGTGCTTGATCGTGCCGAGCAAGGCGTACTTGTCGGTCCCATCCTCATTCTTGGCGACTGTGCCGTCCGCGTTGTAGACCTTCTTGTTGGCAATCTCGGCCGTTGCCGCCGGGTTTGTCGTTGACGACACGATGAAGGGGTCGAAGCGGTCTTGTCCCGCGCTTTCCGGCCCACCTGTCATCATCCAGCCGGCATAAGCCCTGACGATGGACGTGGCTTCGTCCTGCATCGGGTTGACGATCTGGATCTCTTTGTCCTTTGCCAAGCGGTTGAGCGAGTCCTGCACAAGCGCTTCGACCTTCGGATAGTGGGTGCAGGTCAGATACAGAGGTGTGTGCTTGGGCAGGTCCGGGTTGTTGTCCAGAATGCTCTGCACATAATCGTCAGACGCTTTCTGCAGCTTCTGATAGTCGGCATCGCTGGTGGGTAGGGCGTGTATGCCCTTGTTCACGGCGCTCGCAAAATCAGTCGCGCCCTGCTGGATCACCTTGATGCCTTTATCGACCTTGGCAACGGTGTCGCGGTAGATGTTCGAGTTGGCGGTGGCGTCCGTCGACAGCGAAATCACGGTGGCCGTACCGGTTTCATCAAGGCTGCGCTTGATCGTTTCGTTGGCCTTCATCGCTCTCGCCGTGTTCTCGATGAGGTGATGTACCTTCCACGTGTTGACGTGCGCTGTCGGCAGGATGTTATCCAAGCCGATGTGCGCCGTGTTGCAGACGAGGCCGATGGCATCGACGCCAATGGTCTTGGTGGCCGCCAACATCGAGCCGGTCAGGCCAGCGAGCGTCCAGTTCGACTTGTTGCCGTAAAGGTTGGAGCCGTCATCGCCCATGACGAAGTAATTGGGTGTGTGGCCCGTCAGTGCTTTGAAACGCTCAAGGACGACTGGCGTCGCCGCTGATGTGCCGCCGATGCTGGAATCGGGCAGAGCCATCGTGAAGGGGCGACGACGCGGGTTCTCAGCTGTTGCATCAGCGGCCGAAGTTTCAGAATTGTTGGCCCAGTAAGCACTGGATTGCGACTGGAGGCTGTCAGGATGGCTGGGGTTATTTTCGGCCAGCTCCATCATGCGCTCGAAATGTTCTTTGTTGTTCGAATTTGACAAATACGCGTCGGCGGCCATACGGCGCACCTTTGCTTCGTCGAATGCACCATTCGTCTTGAAATCGTCGCTGTCGGAAGCACGCGCGGCCCGCAGAACGGCCTCGGCATAGGCAGGTCCGTTTTCGCGCAACTGGGACATGGTCTGGGCGCGTGGCACTTCGATGCGCGCCACAACGTGGTGAACACGCGGCGGCGTGGCCTCATTTGATGTGGCACTGCGCTGGGTTACGAACTCGACCGGGGCTACATCGGTGGCACGACGGGTGCGGGTCTCCGAGGTTGGGTCAGGGCGATCGGTCTGCTGTGCGGGATCGGTTTCGCCATTGCCGCGGATTTCGCCGTTGCCCATGCGAGGATTGGTATTTTCAGGCTCGCTGGGTGAGTTCGTCGCGACAATTTTGGGTATGTTTGGCGTGTTGTCGCCGGGCGTGAAGGCGGGTGCACCGTCGGTACCTGTTGCGGCGATAGCGTCGGAGTCCGGGCGGCGGGTGCCGATGGCGCGGACATTGTCGCCGCTGACGGGTGTGAGGGCCGGGGGTGTATCGCTTGGGTTGTTTGCATTGCCGATGGTGCGGTTTGCGACGTTTGTTGTTGTGGCGAGGCCGGGCTGTTCGATGGGGGTTTCCCCGCCGATGCGGCGGGCGGCGAGGGTGGAACCGGGCGCACCGGGCTTCTGGTTCTTG
>JANMMT010000209.1:0-1630 GCA_031373545.1 Hyphomicrobiales bacterium | reverse complement strand
GGCGGCGCGCAGGCGCTGGGCCGCGACGTCGATGTCGGACACCCGGAACGCCACCTGCTGGATGCCCTCGCCGTTGCGCTCGAGGAACTTCCCGATCGGAGAGTCCGGCCGCAGCGGGGCGAGCAGCTGGATCGCGGAGTCGCCGATGCCGACCATGGCCTCGCGGACGCCCTGCTCCTCGTTCACCTCCTCGTGCAGCAGCGGGAGACCGAAGGCGCGGCCGTAGAAGGCCACCGCCTCGTCCAGGTCTCGAACGGCGAACCCGACGTGGTCGATCGCGGTGACCACGGGGCCCAGGGCCTCGGCAGGGGTAGGGGTACTCACGTGAGTATCGTGACAAGGCCAGGTACCGGTGTCTGCAGAAGGTCGGGGTAGTCAACGTGGGAAACGTCATCGTCGCGGGTGCGCGTACACCGATGGGCCGCCTTCTCGGCTCGCTCAGGGGCTTCAGCGGTGCCGACCTCGGCGGCTTCGCGATCAAGGGCGCGCTCGAGCGCGCGGGCGTCGCGCCCGACCAGGTCGACTACGTGATCATGGGCCAGGTCATCCAGGCTGGCGCGGGGCAGATCACCGCCCGCCAGGCCGCGGTCAAGGCCGGCATCCCCATGGACGTGCCCGCCCTCACGATCAACAAGGTCTGCCTCTCCGGCCTCGACGCCATCGCGCTGGCCGACCAGCTCATCCGCGCGGGCGAGTTCGAGATCGTCGTCGCCGGCGGCATGGAGTCGATGACCAACGCGCCGCACCTGCTCCCCAAGAGCCGCGAGGGCTACAAGTACGGCGATGTCACGCTCGTCGACTCGATGGCCTTCGACGCGCTCACCTGTGCGTTCGACCAGGTCGCGATGGGCATCTCGACCGAGAACCACAACGCGAAGTACCCGTTCGTGACGCGCGAGGCCCAGGACGAGTTCTCGGCCCGCTCGCACCAGCTCGCTGCGATCGCCCAGAAGAACGGCGTGTTCGCCGAGGAGATCGTGCCTGTCGAGATCCCCAGCCGGAAGGGCGACCCGATCGTCTTCTCCGAGGACGAGGGCATCCGCGCCGACACCACCGCCGAGTCGCTCGGCAAGCTGCGCCAGCGTTCGCCAAGGACGGCACCATCACCGCGGGTTCGGCGTCGCAGATCTCCGACGGGGCCGCTGCGGTCGTCGTCATGAGCAAGGAGAAGGCCGAGTCGCTCGGCCTCACCTGGCTCGCGGAGATCGGCGCCCACGGCGTCGTGGCCGGTCCGGATGCCTCGCTGCAGGAGCAGCCCGCCAACGCGATCCTCAAGGCGCTCGCCCGCGAGAACCTTCAGGTGTCCGACCTCGACCTCGTCGAGATCAACGAGGCCTTCGCGGCCGTCGGCCTCGCCAGCACCGCCAAGCTCGGCATCGACCCGGACAAGGTCAACGTGAACGGCGGGGCCATCGCGCTCGGCCACCCCGTCGGCATGAGCGGCGCGCGCGTGGTGCTCCACCTCGCGCTCGAGCTCAAGCGGCGCGGCGGCGGCGTCGGTGCTGCAGCGCTGTGCGGCGGCGGCGGACAGGGCGACGCCCTGGTCGTGCGCGTCCCGTCGGCCTGACGGCGCTGACCGACAGGTGGCCGTCGACGTCGACGATCTCGTCACGCGGGCGCGCGAGGGTCA
>JANMMT010000204.1:0-6329 GCA_031373545.1 Hyphomicrobiales bacterium | reverse complement strand
GACATCGGGTCGATCACCCGCTCGCGCCGGTCAAGCAGCTTGGGCTCATCCTGCTCGGCCCACTTTTCCGTGACACAGGTCGTGCAGGCACGCTCGTCGTGGCGATAGATGGTCGAACCGTAACGGTCCGAAATGCGGTCGATCAGCGTGGGCTTGATCCGGCGTCCGCCATTGGCCAGCATGCCGTAAGCAGCCGTGAGTCGCAGAACCGTTGTTTCGCCCGCGCCCAATGACATCGCAAGCACAGGCAACATGTCATCGTAGATGCCGAAGCGCTTGGAATATTCCGCGACAAGGGGCATGCCCACATCGCGCGCCAGCTTGATCGTCATGAGGTTGCGCGACTGCTCGATGCCCCAGCGCAGCGTGCGTGGTCCCGCGAAATCTCCGCCATAGTTTTCAGGCCTCCATACGCCCAATGTACCGCCCTGATCGATCTCGATCGGCTCATCGACGATGATCGACGACGGCGTGTAGCCATTGTCGAGCGCTGTTGCGTAGACGAAGGGCTTGAAGGACGATCCGGGCTGCCGCAGCGCCTGCGTCGCACGGTTGAACTCCGATTGATCGAAGGAAAACCCGCCGACCATGGAAAGAATGCGCCCCGTGTGCGGATCAAGCACCACCATGGCACCGGAAATCTCCGGAAACTGCCGCAGCCTGTACTGTCCCGGTTTGTCGGTCGGCTCGGCGTAGATCACATCACCAGCGCTAACGGTCCGGGTCAAGGTGCGGCGTGTCCAGCGCGCGCCCTCTGCGGGAATCACCCCGATGATTCGCTCTCGCTCGATTTGCCCGCCCGGCAACTTGCGCGGCTGCAAACCGATGCGGGCCTGTTGGTCCGTGACGTCCAGCACAACTGCCGAGCGCCAAGGTTGTATATCGGCATAGGTCGGCTCGGCCGCCAGCGCCGTGCCCCAATCGCCAGACGGCGCGATTTTCTTGTCGGTCCCGCGCCAGCCGCGCGCTTCGTCAAAACGCACGAGCCCATCCATCAGCGCCTTGCGGGCCATCAGCTGCAGGCGCGGGTCCAGTGTCGTGCGCACGGAAAGACCGCCCGTCAGCAACTTCGTCGTGCCATAGCGCTCTGCCAGTTCGCGGCGCACCTCCTCGGCAAAGAAGCCCGCATTGGCCACATTGGCAGAGATGGAACGCAGGTTGACGGCAAGTGGCTCGGCTTTGGCAGCGTTCGCCTTGTCGCGTGTCACAAAACCGTTGTCGACCATCCGCTCGATCACCCAGTTGCGGCGAATGATGGCCTGATCGCGCTTCTCGATCGGGTGGTAATTGTTGGGTCCCTTGGGCAGGGCCGCGAGGTAGGCCACCTCTGAAAGCGTCAGTTCGTGCACGGATTTGTTGAAGTAATTCAAGGCGGAAGCCGCAACGCCGTAGTTGCCCATGCCCAGATAGATTTCGTTGAGATAGAGTTCGAGGATCTTGTCCTTGGAGAAGGCACTCTCCAGCCTGAGCGCAATCAGGGCCTCGCGGATCTTGCGCTCGTAACTCTGGTCGCTGGACAGGAGAAAGTTCTTCGCCACCTGCTGCGTGATGGTCGACGCACCCTGGGGCCGCGCGCCGCGGTTGCGATAGTTGCTCACCAGCGCACGGGCGATCCCCTCAGGGTCGATGCCCTTGTGGCTGTAGAAATTCTTGTCTTCCGCCGAGAGGAAGGCACTCGTCAGCAGGCGCGGCATGGCCTGGATCGGCAGGTAGAGCCTGCGTTCCTTGAAGTGCTCGGCCAGAAGCGACCCGTCCCCCGCGTGCACGCGCGTGGTGACCGGTGGCTCATAATTCTGGAGTTGTGCGTGATCGGGAAGATCCTGCGAATACTTCCAGATCATGAAGCCGACCACAGCCGCGCCCACCAACGCCGCGAAGGTCGCGGCGGCGAACAGGAACGCCATGAAACGGAATATCAGGCGCATCAGCCTGGACCCTTCTGCCAATCGCCAGCCGTGTCTTGGACGGGCGGTTCATTTGTGTTCGCCATAACTGAAACGACCCGGTGTTGGCCAGTCAATTGCTGCGACAAACCGCTTTTCTGCCTGAAGTGTGGCATCGCTGCGGCATGCGCTGCCACAAACGTACAACTTTTCACGGCTTCGTGTCTTCTGATCTGCCGGGGCGGTTGCCGTCCTCTATCGAGCCGCCCTGACCCGATCCGCCAGGACCCGAGCCGTCACGCCCCTGTCTACGCTGCCCTGAGAGGATGCGCTCCGCCACAAACCGTTCGATGGCATCGGCCATGGCCGAACTGGCCTTCTGGCGCCATTCCTCCGTCATCATCATGCGGGCCTCCTCCGCAGTCGTGAGGTAACCAAGCTCGATGAGGGCGGACGGCACGTCTGGCGCGCGCAGCACGCGAAATCCCGCGCCGCGCAGCGGTGTCTTGTGCATGGCCGTGGCGCGCGGCAGCGTGGCGATCACATTGCGGGCAAAAAGATTGGAAAAGGCCCGCGTTTCGCGCCGCGCCAGATCGAACAGGATGTCGGCCACATCGTCCTGCTCGTCCTTCTGCTCGATGCCTGCGACGAGGTCAGCCCTGTTTTCGCGCTCGGCCAGCCGTGCGGCCCGCTCGTCGGTTGCCCGCTCCGAGAGAATATAGACGCTCGCCCCGCGCACGCCCGATTCATCGGGCAGCGCATCCGCATGCAACGAGACGAACAGCGCGGCTTTCGCCTGGCGCGCAATGCGAACACGGTCACGCAATGGCACGAAGACGTCCGTTGTGCGGGTCATGATCACGTGCATGCCGCCCGCTTTCTCCAGTTTTTCGCGCAAGGCGTGGGCAAAAGACAGCACCAGCGCCTTTTCCAATTCACCGCCCGGACCCGATGCGCCTGAATCGATGCCGCCGTGGCCAGGATCAAGCACAATGACAGGCTTGTCCGGCGCCGCGCCCTGGGCCCGGGCGGCCGTGCTTCCTGTAATGACATCATCGACCGGCGGTTGGGCGAGACGGGCGAAAGCGTCGCTGGAGATGGCTTTCAGGCGAATGACGAGGCGGCTTCCACCTTCAACCAGCGCAACCGTGCGCATGTCATCCACATGGGCCGGACTTGCCAATTCGATGATCACCCGCCCCTGCCCCTGCATGAAGGCGCCAAAACGCACTTCCTTGACCAGTTTGTCTGCGGCATCGACCACGACGGGCGCGGCAATCAAGCGCGTCCCCGCAAAATCGAGCAGCAAGCGGCGCGGCTGCAGCATGGCCCCCACGTGAGGGCGCACGGCCTGCGATGCGTCGATGACGAGATGCGCATCTCCGTCGATCGTGCGCAGGGCAATCTGCGTGACCACCGGCCCGGCCTGTGCCTTTGCCGGCAAACTGGAGCGCTCGCGTGCCACTGCGCTGCCGGGAACCAGGAAAAGCGCCAAAACCGTGGCAATTGCAAAGACCCTGGCAAGCACCCAAGCCATCGTGGTCACAAGGCCGGTCATGCGCGGCGCCAGTTTCCGGATATGGTGGGCCAGTCGCACTTGCATGTCCCCGCTTGATCCGGCAAAACACCGCTGAACCAATTGAAATCTTACCTGTTTATGACTTTCGACGGTTAATTTCTTCCTACTCGCTTGCACCCGCGCGCGGTTGCCGAACTGCACGCATGGGATCGACGTGGCCAAAATGACAACTTGCCAAGCCGTCCCGCAGGCTTGTATGCATTTTGCAACGCTCAAAGCCGGAAAGCGACTCGCCGCATGATGCAGGCGATCCTTCTGGCCTGGCCACCCAAGCACTGACACTGCGGAATTGGGCCTGTTGCAGCGTGGCAGTCGCGCCTGCGGCTCAGAACGGGATTGGACATGACGCGCGCTGTCTTCAGCCATATGCGGAACGGAACGCGCGCCGTCGTCTCCTGCTCGTTTTTTACTCCGACCACCCCACTTTCCGCCGTGTGCCGCTCTGTCTGCGAGCCAGCGCCCTCGGCTTTCACCTTCACCTCTAACAATCACCGCTCCTTGAAGCCTTTTTCCGTCTCCGCGCAGGTGCGCGGGCCCGTGAACAGGCCTGGACCGGGCACGAGCCAAAATTATGTCTTCCAACAGAATGCTGATCGATTCGACCCATGCGGAAGAGACCCGCGTGGTGGTGCAACGCAATAACCGGATCGATGAATTCGATTTCGAGAGTGCGTCCCGCCGCCCCCTGAGGGGCAACATCTACCTTGCCAAGGTCACGCGCGTCGAGCCATCGCTTCAGGCGGCTTTTGTGGACTTCGGCGGCAACCGCCACGGATTCCTCGCCTTCAGCGAAATTCACCCGGACTATTACCAGATCCCCGTCGCCGACCGCGAAGCCTTGATGGCCGAGGAGGCCCGCTTTGCCGCGCAGGAGGATGAGGAGTCCGAAGCCCCCGCCAAGGAGCCGCGCGAGGAGCGCACCAGCCGCGATGACCGCAATGGACGTGGCCGTCGCGGTCGCCGCCGTCGCCCGCAGGCCAAACGCACGGAGGGTGGTGACGCCGTCTCTGAAGAGGCCAGCACGGAGGAGTTTGGTGCGGACGACGCCCTGATCGAGGGCGATGAAAGTGCCGCGTCCGCCGATGAGCACATGCATGCCGATGCCGAAACGCAGGCGGCAGAAGCCCACGAAAGCGCCGACGCGCACAGCATGCAGGCGCATGACCTTGAAACCACCGACGATGCTTTGGAAGACCGCGCGCCTGAGCGCAGCGAGCCTGGCGAGGAAGAAGTCGTCATCGAGCAGGTCGGCGGGGCCGATTCCAACGAAGACGAGCGCGAAGAGCGCAAGCGCTTCCAGATGCGCCGCCGCTACAAGATCCAGGAGGTCATCAAGCGCCGCCAGATCCTGCTGGTGCAGGTGGTCAAGGAAGAACGCGGCAACAAGGGTGCGGCGCTGACGACATACCTCTCGCTGGCCGGGCGCTACTCCGTGCTCATGCCCAACACCTCGCGCGGCGGCGGCATCAGCCGCAAGATCACGAGTTCATCTGATCGCAAGCGCTTGCGGGAATTGCAGGATGAAATGGATCTGCCCGAAGGCATGGGCGTGATCCTGCGCACGGCGGGTGCCAGCCAACCGACGGAAGAAATCCGACACGATTTCGATTATCTCCTGCGCGTCTGGGAGCAGGTGCGCGAGACGACGCTGCAATCGGTTGCGCCCATGCTCGTGCATGAGGAAGGCTCCCTGATCAAGCGCTCGCTCCGCGATCTCTTCGGCAAGGAAATCGATGAAGTCATCGTGGCGGGCGAGAATGGCTACCGCGAAGCGCGCGACCTCATGAAGATGCTGATGCCTTCGCAGCTCAAGTCCGTGAAGCAGCACAAGGACCCCCAACCGCTGTTTGCCCGCTACGGCGTGGAAAGCCAGCTTGACGCGATGTTCTCCAACAGCGTCACGCTGAAATCCGGTGGTTACATCGTCATCAACCAGACCGAAGCGCTGGTGGCCATCGACGTCAACTCCGGGCGCTCGACCCGCGAACACAACATCGAGGATACGGCGCTCAAGACCAATCTGGAGGCCGCCGACGAGGTGGCGCGCCAGCTGCGCCTGCGCGATCTGGCAGGCCTCATCGTGATCGATTTCATCGACATGGAAGAGAACCGCAACAACCGCAACGTGGAAAAGCGCCTGAAAGATGCCCTGCGCAATGACCGCGCACGCATCCAGGTCGGCCGCATTTCGCCTTTCGGCCTGATGGAAATGTCCCGCCAGCGCATGCGCACCGGCGTGGTGGAAAGCTCCGTGGTCATCTGCCCGACCTGTGCAGGCGCAGGCCATGTGCGCTCAACCTCATCGGTGGCGCTCTCGGTGCTGCGCGCCATTGAGGAAGCGCTGCTGAAATCGGCGCAGTTCCACATCGTCATCCGCACCAAGCTGGATGTGGCCATGTACATCCTCAACCAGAAGCGCGTGTCGCTGCAGGCCATCGAAGCGCGGTTCGGCGTTCAGATCATTATCAATGTCGATCACCTGCTTGTGGGCACCACCAATTACGTGCTCGAACGCGGCGAGCCCGCGCCCGAGGGCGGGATGCGGGCTATCCCGGCCGATGATTTCGCCGCGGATGACATTGATGAGGCGGATGAAGCCGATGACGAGGCCGAAGTTGCCTCACCTGCCCATGTCGAATCCGGCGAGAGCGAAGAAGCCAGCCGCCGCCGCCGCCGCCGCCGGGGCCGTCGTGGCCGTGACCGGGATGGAGCACCCGAAACAGGTGCGCCGATCGATGACACCGCAGGCACGCTGGAAGATGACGGCGAACCTGAGGAAGGCGCAGAAGCAGCAGCCGGTGAAGCGCCCCGTTCCGCAGAGAGCGGCCTCGACGAGCAGGGCCGTCGCCGCCGCCGCCGGGGACGTC
>JANMMT010000169.1:0-1680 GCA_031373545.1 Hyphomicrobiales bacterium | reverse complement strand
ACCGGCGCGGCGACGTCGCCCGTGGGTCGGCGAGCGGGTCGAGCGCCGCGAGGGAAAGTTCGACCTTCGCCAGCGCGCCGCGCACCTCGGCGAGCGCCTTCGCCCGCGCCGCCTCGTCGCCGGTCTTGATGACGCGCTCGCCGTGCTTCACGCCGGCGAACACGGCCGCAACGCGGTAGTAGTCGGTCTGCGAGATGGGGTCGAACTTGTGGTTGTGGCAGCGGGCACAGCCGACGCTCAGCCCCAAAAAGGCCGCGCCCGTGGTGCCGACCATGTCGTGCAGTTCGTCGGCCCGCTGTTGCAGCGTCAACCCGATGTCGGGGCTTTTCACCTGGTCCCACGGCCCGCCGACGAGGAACCCGGTGCCCGGCCCGTCGCCCGCCAGCTGCTGCGTCACGAACCGGTCGTACGGCATGTCGTCGTTGAACGCCTTGATGACCCAATCGCGGTACGGCCAGGCGTTCGGCCGCGGCTGGTTCATCTCGAACCCGTGGCTCTCGGCGAACCGCACCACGTCCAGCCAGTGCCGCCCCCACCGCTCGCCGAAGTGCGGCGACGCGAGGTACGCATCGACCAGTTTCTCGTAGGCGTCCGGCGACGTGTCGGCGGCGAACGCGGCGACTTCTTCGGGCGTCGGCGGGAGGCCGAGCAGGTCGAACTTCAGCCGACGGATGAGGGTGCGGCGGGCGGCCGGCGGCGACGCCGCGGCGCGGCACTGGGCGTTCGAGCCGGTCCGCCGCCCCGCATCGCCCGCCGCGATCGACGCCTTCATCACCGCGAAGCTCGCTGACAACGGCCTGTCACTCTCGCCGCCCGCCGACGCCCGCACGCTCGTCCGCCGCCTCAAGTTCGGCCTGCTCGGCCTCCCGCCGACGCCCGAGGAGGTGGACGCGTTCGCCGCCGACCGCGACCCCGCCGCGTACGCGAAGCTCGTCGACCGTTACCTCGCGTCGCCGCAGTTCGGGGAGCGGTGGGCGCGGCACTGGCTGGACGTGGTCCGGTTCGCCGACAGCCACGGGTTCGAGATGAACCAGCCGCGGCCGACCGCCTACCACTACCGCGACTGGGTGATCCGGGCGTTCAACGCCGACATGCCCTACGACCGGTTCGTCCGCGACCAACTCGCCGGCGACGGGGCAGGCACCGGGTTCCTCGTCGCCGGGCCGTGGGACCAGGTGAAGAGCCCCGACCCGGTGCTGACCGCGAACCAGCGGGCGGACGAACTCCACGACCTGATCGGCACCGCCGGGTCGGCGTTCCTCGGGCTGACGGTCGCGTGCGCCCGCTGCCACGCCCACAAGTTCGACCCGATCCCGCAGACCGACTACTACCGCCTCAAGGCCGTGTTCAGCGGCGTCCAGCACGGCGAGCGGCCGATCCCCGTCGCCGGCGGACCCGACCCGAAGCTCGAAGCCGAGCGCGTCGGGAAGGAACTCGCCGCGGCCGAGGCGGAGCTGGCGGCGCTGGAGCCGCTCGCCGACCCGACGGCCGGCGCGCCGCGGCGCGCCGCCGTGAACGCGGAACGAAATTCCGAGCGATTCGCGCCCGTCAGCGCGAAGTTCGTGCGGTTCGTCGTGTCCGCCACGAACCAGGCCGAGCCGTGCCTCGACGAACTCGAAGTGTTCACCGCCGGCGCGTCGCCCGCGAACGTGGCGCTGGCGTCGGCCGGGGCGAAGCCGC
>JANMMT010000190.1:0-2059 GCA_031373545.1 Hyphomicrobiales bacterium | reverse complement strand
GTGAACAAGACCAATGTCGATCAGTTCAAAGCTGATCTGCAGGCCAAGCTCAAGTCCTGATTCAGTTGCCTCGTGCCCCTCTGCCGGTCAAGACCGGCAGAGGGGCTTCCGATTGAGCCGACGGGCCTCACTCGCTGAGCGCTGTCGCAACCGCCCATCCGTCCGTGGAATCACCTTTTCTCAAACTCACCGGGATCGGCAAGTCCTACCCCGGGGTGTTGGCCTTGACCGACTATTCGATGGAAGTCCGACCCGGCGAGGTGATCGGTCTCGTCGGCGAGAACGGGGCGGGCAAGTCCACTCTCATGAAGATCTTGGGTGGTGTGGTGTCGCCCGATCGCGGCACAATAGAAATCGATGGCATGCCGCACGCCACGCTGACTGTATTGAACTCGATGAACGCCGGCATTGCCTTCGTTCATCAGGAACTCAACCTCTTCGACAACCTCGACGTCGCCGCCAACATCTTCATCGGGCGTGAACCGCGCAAGTTCGGGCTGCTGCAACTCGTCGACAACGACAAGCTGCACGCGATGGTGCAGCCCTACCTGGACCGGCTCGGTGCGAGCTTCTCGGCGTCCGCACCGGTGGCAAGCCTCTCGCTCGCACAACAGCAGTTGGTCGAGATTGCCAAGGCCTTGAGTCTGAACGCGAGGCTCGTGATCCTCGATGAGCCGACCTCCAGCCTGCCCATATCCGAAGCCGACAAACTGCTGCAGATGATTGCCGGACTCAAGGCGCAAGGCATTGCCTTCATCTTCGTTTCGCACCGGCTCGACGAGGTGGTGCAGGCGTGTGACCGTGTCATCGTCTTGCGCGACGGCCGGCTCGTGGGGCAGCTCGCCGGCGCAGCGATCAACCACGATGCGATGGTCAAGCTGATGGTCGGCCGCGATCTCAAGGTGGCCTACGTGGGGCCCGCTGATCGCCCGGGAGACGTGGCACTGTCCGTGCACGAGTTGCGCACGGCGTGTTATCCCTTTCAAAGAGTGAGCATCGAATTTCGCCGTGGCGAGATCCTCGGTCTCGCCGGTCTTGTCGGTGCCGGCCGAACCGAACTGGCGCGCGCGATCTTCGGCGTCGACGCGATCGAAGGCGGGGTCGTCAAGATGGATGGAAAGCCGGTGCGGTTTTCGACCGCCGCCGATGCGGTGCAGGCCGGCGTCTTCCTCGTGCCGGAAGATCGCAAGGCCATGGGCCTGGTGCTGGACTTCCCGATCAGCGAGAACATCACGCTGCCCGACCTCAGCGCCTATGCACGCTCGATGATCGTCTCGCCCGAGGCCGAGCGCGTGCAGGCAGAAAAGAGCCGGGGCGACCTCGGCATTCGGGCGCCGAATGTGCTGGCGCGCGCGGGCTCGCTGTCCGGCGGCAATCAACAAAAGGTCGTGCTCGCGAAGTGGCTGGCGATGAATCCGCGCTTCATCATCTTCGACGAGCCAACGCGCGGAATCGACGTCGGCGCCAAGTCCGAGATCTACCGGCTGATGCGTGGCCTGGCCGACAAGGGCGTTGCCGTGCTGATGATTTCCTCTGACATGGAGGAAGTGATCGGCGTCTCCGACCGCGTGGCGGTCATGCGTTCGGGGTGGATTTCAGGCGTGCTCGAGCGCGAGCAATGCAGCGAGGCCAACATCCTGAAGCTGGCGATGGGCACCGAGGAGGTGACCGAAACCACCGAGTAGTTCCGAGGGCTGTTTCTTTACGAGCTTCCTCTTTTCCGAATCCAGGCGACATCCAATGCTGAATCTCAAGAAAGACACCGGACTCTTCGTTCTCATCATCGTGGTCGGCACGGTCGTCGCGCTGATCAACCCGCTGTTCATTTCGCCGATCAACATCGCCAACACGGCCAATCTGGTCGGCCTGTTCGGCATGTTCGAGATCGCGCAGGCCTTCGTGATCATCACCGGCGGCATCGAGCTGTCGGTCGGCTCGATGATCGCGCTGCTCGGGGTCATCTTCGTCGACCTGATCGCCAACCTCGGCGTGCCGTGGCAGCTCGCCGTCCCGCTCGTGCTTGCGATCGGGTTCCTGCTCGGCCTGGGGCACGGGCTGC
>JANMMT010000116.1:0-19185 GCA_031373545.1 Hyphomicrobiales bacterium | reverse complement strand
CACGAGTGCATCTTGCCTGAAAATTGGTCTGGAGTCGCCCGGAATGACATATTAGCTTCATGTCCGTGTGGTTACTGCACAGGCAAAGCTCAAGTCAGCAAACAGGCATCTGCTCTTCATTTATGCATTTGCTGTATCTGCCTGCAAAAAACAGTTTGGACTTAGAAAAACAGCTTTACGTATGGGGCACCCTTTGATATTGGCATTCCCCAAGAGTTAATTTTTTATTATCCAACAAACTTTCTGGAGTTACTTCCGATGGCAATCACTGGTGACAACAACAAAAATGTCCTTTTTGGGCTCAGCGGCGATGACTCGATCAGCGGATTGGGAAAGGCGGACATCTTGATCGGCAATGAAGGCAACGACACCCTGGATGGTGGCGCCGGCGCGGACTTTCTTGATGGCGGGATCGGCGCCGACGTGCTGATCGGTGGTGCCGGACGCGACACGCTTGTGGGTGGCGCTGGCAGCGATGTGCTCACGGGTGGCGCCGGTGCAGACACCTTTGTTTTCGCATCCGGCTCCGGGTCTGACAGGATCACCGATCTTGCCGGTGCTGACAGGATCGATCTGAGGTCCCTTCCGGGGGTGGACAACATCGATGATCTCTCCTTTGCAAGGGATGGTGCCAATACTGTTGTAACGCTGCCCGACGGCAGCACGATTACGGTCGAAGGCAAGGGGGTGAATTTTGTCAAGGACCGGATCGATGTTGCCTGCCTGCTGCGTGGCACGTCAGTTCTGACCGCTGACGGCGAAGTTGCGGTGGAAGACCTTCGCATCGGTTCCATGGTTCACACCGTTGGCGGGTCGGCTGGCGCAGTGAAGTGGATCGGCCGTCGTTCCTATTCGGGCGAATACGTTCTTGGAAACGCGAAGGTTTCTCCTGTTCTGTTCACAGCCGGTTCGCTTGGCCCGAACACGCCATCAAGGGATCTTTACGTGTCCCCCGAGCACGCCATCTTGGTTGACCACGTGCTCGTCACCGCCAATCTGCTGATCAACGGTTCTTCCATCCGGCAGATCGATACGATGGACCGGGTCGATTACTTCCATGTCGAACTTGAGAATTCTGAGGTGATCTTCACCAACGGTGCCGCCACTGAAAGCTATGTCGAACATGGCAACCGTGGAATGTTCGAGAACCATCAGGAATATGTTGGCCTGTATGGCGAGCAGTCAGGCGAAGGTCGCGTCCGGGAACGCCGGTTCTATGCGGTGTTCGGCGGTGATGCGCTCGCTGCAATCCGCGCTCGTCTGGCTGTAGAGGCCACCCTCGCCGCCTGAGGCGATTTGAAGAATCGGGTGCGCCGGCTCGACCGGTGCACCCACCTGGTTGCTGTTTCGCCTGCCTGACCTGATGTCGTTTTTGACAGGAAAAAGCGTGTTCAATCCAAAGCACATGTACCCGGAGGCCCCTGCATCCCGCACTTTGCGGGTGTCCAAGGGTCTTTTTGTGCTGCGCTATGTATCGTCAAAAGCCAACTCGGGCGCACCTTCCGTCTCAGTCGTCGCCAAGCCAGGATCGGGAGTCGACGTCATTACCCAGGATGGGTCGGGAAGCGGGTTCCTGAATGGCGTCGGTGAGGCCATCGTCGTGAGGGCTTCGCGGGATTCATTCATTCATGTGAATGTTATGCCTCTTCGTCCGGGTGCGAGTCAGGACGCCCACCTGCAACTCGAGCGTATTTCCTCTTCACCGGCGGGTGTTGAGGGCGGAGACGCCGAACATGATGCATTTGTTGCACCCTCCTATCTGGCGTCAGTGAGCCCGAAACTGGAGATCGTGGCACATGTTGCCATGAGGGGTGACATGGCTGTCGCTGCCGGCGAGTGGCTTTGTGGCCCGAAGCTTCCCATGGCAATTGAGGGTCTCAGGCTGAACTGGCTCAACAAGCCAGCCACTGCCGACATCATCACAACAGGCACCATTCTGTCGCGTGGCAAGATGGACCTGCCCGCGGCGGCAACGGGTTCGTTCATCGGCACCCGCGGCAAGTCCACCCCTCTGGTCGGGTTGAATCTGACGATTGTCGGGCCCCGGGCCGATGATTTTACCCTCACATGCGAGGCCCTTTTCCTTGGCTCGTCATTGTACAGCCAGCAGGGTGGGTCGATCGATGTCTGCGGTCCGACGGGCCTTGAACCGTTGGTTGGGCTGCGCCTGTCTTTGAACTCGGTCGCAGAGTCACTCAGCCCCGGCTATTCCGAGAACGCCCGCACGGGAACAGTTTCTGTTCCCGATGCACCCGCGCGCATGCCTGAACTACCTGTCAACGTCCAGAATGGGCGCGTCCGCGTTTTCAGGACGCCGCGCTCCAAATCACCCTTACTTCGACATTAATCCCAGTTCTTTGAAAGAGGAGCAATCCTGTGGCTACTTATGATTATTCCAGCAGCCAGTTTGGCGACAAGCTTGATGCAACAAGTGTTTTTACGGGTGATGAGCGCGACTCAATCCTGAATGCACTCACGAAAGCGGGCGTGTTCCAGTCCGGCTCAGTGGCGGGAGCGACTGTTCGCACTGAAACGATCCCGACCGGCACCGCCAGCGGTGCCGGGGAAGAGGTCACGTTCTTCGAAGGCGGCCCGACCGGTCCGATCACGATCGATCCGACTGACAAGGCCGTGATTTTCTCTTCTGACGATGATTTCACGATCACGATGACGTCGAGTGGCCCGCAGGTCCTGGTGGTTGGCGATGGCAACGATGTCATCAACAGCACCGGCACGAGCAGTGACTTCATCTTCGCCGCCGATGGCGACAACATCGTCAATTCAGGCGCGGGCAATGACACCGTCAATGCAGGTGGTGGCAACGACACCATCAATGCTGGGTCCGGTTCCGACGTCATCAATTCCGGTGAGGGCGACAACACCATTAATGGTGGCAACGGCAGCGACACCATCACCGCCGGCTCGGGCGATGACACGGTCGATGGCGGCGCAGGCGATGACGTGATCAATGCCGGTGACGGCAACAACCGCATCGTCGATGGTTCCGGCAGTGACAGCGTTACCTCTGGTGGCGGCAGCGACTACATTGACGTCGGTGGTGGCGCCGACACTGTCCATGCCGGCGGCGGCAACGACACAGTTCTCGCTGGTTCGGGCAATGACTTTGTCTATGTCGGAAACGGCAATTCCAGCGTGTCCGGTGGCACGGGCAACGATCAGTTCTTCGTTCAGGGAACTGGCGCAAGCACGGTTGTTGGCGGCGACGGCATCGATACACTGCATATCGGGGCTTACAACTCGACCGATGTCATCGGAACTGCAGCAGGTCCGGGGGGTGTCACCACCCTCACCTTCGCCAATAACGAGACGCTTACATACTCCGAGATCGAGAATATCATCTTCCGCAATCAGGAACCCTGATCTGATCCGGTTGGTTGACACACTCTCCGTCATGCCTAACAAAGGGGCCCCGAAGGGCCCCTTTGTCATTTGGTCTGGTGCGGATCACATTCGCATACCGGTAGAGGCGAACCGACCGGCGGGTCTATTGGCATGAAAATCAAGGCGGGATTGGCGTATCTCTACGACAGGCCGACCGTTCTGACGGCGGAAAGAGGTCACGAGCGAATCTATTCAGCTCAGTCCTACAAACGCATCCGAGAACTTCCAGATGTTCCGGCCCTTCTCTCGGAAGCGACCCAACTCGCTGCCGTCTTTCCGTTGTGTTGGAAGATTGTCGACGATCGGCCGGTTCTGGTCGCGCTGCGCAGTCTTCTGCCAGAGGGAATGGGTCACTACGCTGATGACCGCGCGCAACTGCCCCTGCTTGTCCAGACCTATCCCTTTGTCGTTCCCGATCCGCATTCCATCGAGCAGCAACAGTTGGTCGTGGATCAGACGATACCCGATAAACCGAGTGACCTTGGGGCGCCGATCATACTCGACAATGGCCGCATGAGCCGTGGCGCCTTGTTTCGCGCGCGTCTTGCGCTGCACGTCGCCCAGACCTTTCCGGCGACGGAAGATCTTTCCTGCGAACTTCATCAATCTGATTTTCTTGAGCCCTGGCCACTGAGGTTCGATCTGGGAGATCATCGGCACGCTGTGCGGGAAGATCTGTACGTGATCGATGCAAAAAAACTGAACGATCCCCGTCTTTTCCGGATCGTCGCACGGCATGGTGTCGAAGCCGGTCTGTTTCTTGGGCTGCACCGCTTGTCACTGTTTCGTGCCAGTGCCTTGCTCCAACTCGCCAAGACGGCGCATGCCCGGTCCGGCGAAACAGAAACATTGGCGTTGTGATTGCTGGTCCGACCCCTGCTGAAATCGTCTTTGTTCCCGCAAAAACGGCGGGTGTATGCACGTGGTCGCGGCCAAGGCGATTTGATTTTTTCGATACACTTGTTGCGGCGCCTATCGCAGATAGCGAAATCTTGAATCTCGCCCATTATGGTCCCATTGCGGTCCGGATGGAGGAGGGAGGTCTCGAAGTTGTTCTGCTGTTGCACTCGGCCTTCACCACAGCGTCGCTGGTTTCCAATCAGGGAAGATGGGTGCCTCCCTATGCCCCGATGTCACTGCGCTGCCTGCCGTTCCGTGGCAGTGGGCTTGTGGATGACATGGAGTTCGCGCCTGGCCTTTGTGATCTCGATGCCGAACAGCACCCGTTCACGAACGAAAAAGGCGGACCCGATCCGGCATATGCCTATGTCTTGCAAATGCTCCAGCGCCTGTCGCAGGGCGGTGCCCGCCTTTCCCAGGCGGCCAAGATGCTTCTGGCCGCTGATCTGCTCGCTCCATTGCACCAACTGGAAAGCCATCCCGATCTCTCGCTTTTTGTGCCTGACCCAGAGCGCTTCGCCCGTCTTTCCGCCATACGGGCGGCTGCGCTGACAATTGATGCGAATATGCCGCTCGAACTGGCGTCTGCCGCGTTGTTTTCGCAGCGCTGGCTCAAGAAAGGGAGCATTCAGAGTGTTGCGAAATCAGCAGACGAACTGCCCGTGACTGAACGCGCGGCGCCAACCAGGCCCACATACCACGACGATCTTGACCGCTCTTTTGTCATGGATGATAGCAGTCTCTTTTCGATTGATGCCTTCTTGAAAGCAGTTGACGGAAACAATGGCGGTGCTTGATGTCCTGTTTGTCCATAACAACTTCCCCGCTCAGTTTCGCAATCTGGCGCAGATCATGTCGCGCAACAGTGCTGTCCGCGTAAGGGCGATTGGCGCGCGGACGGCACCGGGGCTGAAGGGTATCGAAACCCAACGCTATAGCTTTCCCAACCACGATGTATCCGCCGTGCATCCTTTTGCGCGACGTTTCGAGATCGAGAGCCGCCGCGCCGAGCAAGTGATCTATGCAGCAAACATGCTCAAATCCACGGGGTTTTTCCCACAACTCATCTATGTGCATCCGGGATGGGGGGAGTCGTTGCCGCTTCGCATCCTGTTTCCCGATGCCACCATCTGCGCCTATGCCGAGTTCTATTACCTCCCGAGCGGAACCGATGTCGGCTTCGACAAGGAGTTTCCACAATTCGGCGTCGACGGGGAAACACGCGTGGTGTTGCGCAATGCCGCAACGCTGCTCGCCTTGGCGGATGCGTCCTATGCGGTTTCACCCACGCATTGGCAACGCAGCATCTTTCCTGTTGAACTTCGTCCGAAGATACACGTGGTGCATGATGGGCTCGACCTGCAGCGCCTCAGGCCGCGCCCGCCCGAATGGTCTGCCTCGATAGGTCAACATGCGTTCTCGCCGGATGATGAGATCGTGACATTCGTCGCACGCAGTCTCGAACCCTATCGCGGATTTCACGTGTTCATGCGTGCTTTGCCAGCCATTCTCAAGGCGCGGCCGAAAGCACGGATCTGCATCATGGGCCGTGATGACGTTTCATATGGCAGCGTAGTGACAGGTCATAACAGCTGGCGCGAAAAAATGCTGGCCGAGCTCGATGGCAAGCTTGATCTCTCCCGCGTGCACTTTTTCGGCCATGTTCCGTATGACGACTACCTTGCTTTGCTGGGTCGTTCACAGGCCCATGTCTATCTGACCTATCCGTTTGTGCTGTCCTGGTCGATGCTGGAGGCGATGGCCCTGGAGTGCCTGGTTATCGGTTCGGACACGCCGCCGGTCGCCGAGGTCATTCAGCATGATGTCAACGGACTTCTGGTGCCGTTCTTCGATATTGATGCGCTGTCTGGCCAAGTTGTCGACGCATTGGCCCGGCCAGACCAGTATGCGCACCTGCGCCGCGCGGCCAGACAGACAGTTGTCCAGAACTATGATTTCCTGAAAACGTCATGGCCTCACCACGTCCGCCTCATCGAAGAGCACAGCTACTCTTCCCGGTTGACCCAGGCTCTGAATGCCGAGACGACGCAGATGGCCTGACGGTCTGCAGTGGCAAGGAAGGCTGCCAGCCGCTGGTGGCGCGGCCTGGTGTCAGGGTGCGCTCTGGCGGATATCCAGCAGGCGCTTGACATCCGCCGCGCGCGATTTGTCGGCAACGAACACCCCTTGTGGGGTGGCAATGATGAGTAGATTCTGCACGCCGGACGTCAGCACCGGAATGCCCTCGCCAATCACAAGGCAATTTTGCGTGTCGAGGCTGTGCGCAGTGCCGCCCATGACGGTATTGCCAGGAAGGGCGGCCATCACATCATGGACAGCGGCCCAGTTGCCGACATCAGTCCAGCCAAAGGTGACAGGAACGACAGCGACATGGCTGCTTTTTTCCATCAATCCGTAGTCAATCGAGGTTTTCCGGATTGTGCGGAACGCGTTGGTCGCGAGCATCAGATGTGAGCCATCGCGCGCACTTTCGCAAACGGCCTGTTCTGCGCCCGCCCATATATCGGGCATGTGCAATACGGCCTCGCGGGCAAAAGCCGCAGCCGAGAAGATGAACATGCCGCTGTTCCAGAGAAAGTCCCCCGCATGAAGATAGGTCTGCGCCTTTTCAGCGTCAGGCTTTTCATGGAACATGGCCACCTTGCGTGCACTGCCATGCCCCCCGATTGCCTGGCCCGTCTGGATGTAGCCGAATTCGGTCGAAGGGAAGGTGGGGGTGATGCCGAAGGTCCCGATGAAACCAAGGTTGGCCAGCGCAACGCCTTCGGCAAAACTTGCCTTGAACTGGGCCTCATCGGGAATGAGGTGATCGCAGGGCATGATGGCGATGACTGTGTCAGGCCCGTGCACCGCAGCCACAGCGTGGACCGCAGCGGCGATCGCTGCAGCGGAATCCCGGCGTTCTGGCTCCAGCATGGCGCAGGCGAGGTCAAGCCCGATAGCGGCGGCCTGCGCGCTGGCCATGGCAGCGTGCCGCTCGTTGGTTACAATCCACAATTCGTCCACGTCAGCCGCATGTAGGCGCTTCAGTGTCTTCTCGTAGAGTGTCTCTTCCCCAAACAATTTCATGAATTGTTTGGGGCACTCCTCCGTTGACAGCGGCCATAGTCGCGTCCCGGCTCCACCTGAGAGCAATACAGCAACAATTTTTGGCATTTGATCTGACCTGATTCAGCCCATAGATTAACATCGATGCACAAAACGGCATCATCATTGCAGTATGATGAAAGCGTTTGCAGTTATCTGACGTAAAAGCAAAATCGATGCCGATCTTCATGTTGCTGTCTTATAAGGATGTATTGTATGGGCCTTGCAAGGGTAATTGGTATATGCTTTGCCGATCTCGAACCTATGACAAGTGCGTTTCCTGTCTTGATCTTCTCGCGATGCCTGCCGTGCCCCGGCGTATGGAAATGATGTGGTGACATTCCGTATGTTCACATGTGACGCCCAATCATGCCGCTCGGGCGTGCCTGCAACTTCCCGATTGACCTGAAACCTCAGGATAATGGCTCGGACCATGACGCCCATCATCGCCCATCATTCTGCGCCAAACCCTGCCGAAAGCCGTCTCTCAGAGATTTCCCAAGGTCTGCAGGCCTGGGCCGTCACGCAAGCTCTTCCCTTCTGGGCTACCTGGGGGCGTGATGCCAAAGCCGGGCATTTCCATGAGACACTCATGCCTGACGGGTCGCCAGATCTGGGTGCCAATCAACGCATCCGTGTTCAGGCCAGACAGATCTACGTTTACGCCCATGCATTCCACCTCGGCTGGCATGACGAGGGTGCAAATCTTTCGCTGCAGGCTTTTGATCGGCTGATGCAGATCGGGCGTTCGCCCGGCCAGCAGGGCTTTCATCATCTTTTGACGGCTGCGCACCAGCCGCTGGACACGCGGCGGGACAGTTATGACCATGCCTTCATGGTGCTGGCCTTTGCCTGGTGCTGGCGCGTGACAGGAGAGGCGCGGGTCCGCACGGCTCTTGAGGAAACACTGGCCTTCATCGACATGAAATTGAGCCTGCCTGACGGTTCGCTGCGTGAGGACGATCAGGAAACGCTGCCACGCCGCCAGAACCCGCACATGCACATGTTCGAGGCCATGCTGGCTGTGCACGAGACGGGCGCACGTGATGACGGATTGCAACGGGCCGACCGCATGCTTGATGTTGTCTTGCGGCATTGTCTCGATGCGCGAACCGGGCTTCTGGGCGAATTCTTCGATGAAGATTTTCGGCTTGTCTCTGGCACGGAAGGGCAAATTGTCGAGCCGGGCCACATGGCGGAATGGGTGTGGTTGCTGCGGCGGCGTGCCAGCATGGGGCCTCTGGCGCTCCCTGGCACAGATCTGGACAGTTTATGTGCAAGGCTTCTTGCGAATGCCACCGCTACGGCTGAGCCTGGAACCGGATTTCTGATCGATGAAGCGGACAGGGCAGGGCGGGCCATCAAGCGCACCCGTCGCATGTGGCCGCAGACCGAATTGGCCAAAGCGCATCTGGCTCAGTGCGAGGCAGGTGTGCCCGGCGCAGGAGACAAGGCCGCCGAAATCCTGACGCGCCTTTTTGCCGACTATGTCGAACCGGCGCCGCATGGGGCCTGGCTTGACCAGTTCGGGCCCGAGGGGCAACTCATCAGCCAGCGCCTGCCCGCCAGCACGTTCTACCATGTCTTCGTCACCTGCGCCGAGGCGCGGAGAGTCGCTGCGTGGACAGCCTGACCTTTGGCTGCGGCCTCGCGCATCGCCTCAGGATGAACGTTGCGGAACCATGCTCACCAGCATCGACTGGCCGTTGACCGCGTCAATGGTCGCCACTGGCCGGGTGTTGGTGTAGTCCTTCGCGGCGGTCACTGTGCCGCGCTTGTTGTCGAGAAAGACCCATTCTCCCTCGTGGCGGACGGAGAGGATGGCGTGATACTGGCCAGAGAATGTCTCGAAGATTGCCACCAGCTTCATGTCCGCCGCATCCACGCCCAGCGAGCGCAGCATCAGATACTTGGCAATGGCGTAGTCCTCGCAGTCACCGGCGCGCTCCATCACTTCCATCGGGCTCGCCCAGTAATCCGCTTCAGCGAAAATCTGGAAGTCCGTCGCATAGGCGATGGAACGGTTGATGGCAGCATGAACGAATGACAGCTGGTCCGAACCGCTTCGCTCGGCAGCCCTGTCTTGGATCTCCAGCCATTTGCGGGCGCCGGCATGCGTGCATGGTTCGGTCTTGCACTGTTCGATGCGAAGTCTGTCGGCCTCCCAGCGCGCCATCACAGCATCCCATTTTCTGGCAAGATCGCCACCTGGAATCGGCAGGGCCATGGCACCAAGAACTGTATCGGGCCTGAAATAGGACAGGCTGGGGCGCAGTTTCAGATCGGTTTGGTGCGGCCCTGCGTCCTGATCCTGAGGCGTGCTTGACAGGCTGGCCGTCTCGACCAGAGAACTCGTGGCCGCTGGCAGACTTGTGGCAACCACCGTTCTGGTATTTGTGAGAGCGCCTTTGGCGCGCAACGCTGCCACCCGCTCGGCAATTGTGAAGAAGCCGGCCGGCCGTGCTGCAGTGGCAATCTGCGCCTTCGCCGTCACGGTGACCGGGACGCGACCGGGTTCGGCAATGCTTGCCTGACTGCTGAGCACGCAGGCACCCAATGCCAGGATCAGTGATTTCGTACGCGCAATCGAGGAAACAACCATGAGACGACACCCTGTTTATTCTGGATGCCGCCTGTTGTCAGGCTGGTTTTAACGCTCTCGAAGAGCTTCATCCCGAAGTATTCTTGCTGGTTTCAGCAGATAACTCAGGACGCTTTTCTGGCCGGTTAATATCTCAACTTGTGCTATCATTCCCGGTATTATTGGCAAAACGTTGGTTTCACTTCCAAGTTGCTTTTTATCTGTTTTTATAATGACTCGGTAATAATTCTCACCTTTCTGATCTGCGAGTGTGTCAGCGCTGATGCGCTCGACCTGACCTTGAAGAGAACCGAAAATGGCGCTGTCATAGGCCGTAATCTTGACCACGGCTTTCTGGGCCGGTCGGATGAAGCCGATGTCTTGGGGGCGCAATTGCGCCTCGACGAGCAGGTTCTCGTCAAGCGGCACAATATCCATCAATGCCACTGCGGGCTGGATGACCGCCCCAATGGTGTTGATCTGGATGCGGTTGACGATGCCGCGTACGGGCGAGCGCAGCTCGGTGCGCCGCACCCTGTCCTGCGCGGCACGAATGCTCTCATCAATGATGGCCAGATCGCTGCGCGTCTTTGTCAGGTCTTCTTCTGCTGAGGTGCGGAACGCGATGATGGCGCCATTCTTGCGGGCATTTGCCTCGCGCATGGCACCCTCGGCCCGGGTGATGCCCGCACGGTTGACGTTGATCTGGCCGTTCAGCTCCGCCACCTGGCGGTCGAGCCGGAGCATCTCGATTTCAGGCACAACACGGTCGGCATAGAGCCTGCGCGTGATGGCGAGCTCGCGCTCCAGGAGTGGCTTGCTGGATTGCAGGCGCCGGGCCTGAGCTTCAAGCTCATCCTTCTCCAGATTTTTCTGCTGCGCCTGCTGGTCAAGAATTTCCAGTTCCTGCTGCAGCTTGCGCACGCGCGCGTCATGCAGTGCTTTCTCGCTGCCAGTCGCTGCGGGATAGGAACCCGACAGGTCAGGCGGAAACTCCAGTGGTGCCGGGGTGCTCCAGCCGGTCTCGCGTTCCAGCCGGACCTGCCGTGCCTGCAAGGCGGCGCGGCGCTCGCGCGCCTCGCCAAACTGCGAGCCCAGCACCGTGTCATCGATGCGCATGAGAATGTCGCCCTGCTGCACCACCTGGCCTTCGGCGACCAGAATTTCCTGCAGCAGTCCGCCTTCGAGCGACTGGATCACCTGATTCTGGCGCGAGGCAATGACTTTGGACTGGGCTCGCGTCACCTCGTCCAGCACGGCGAAATGGGCCCACACCAATGCCACGCAGAAAAAGGCCAGACTGGCCCTGACGATCAGCTTCAGCGTGCGCGGCGTGGCCAGTTCGGTCGCCGCCTTGATGTCATTGGCATAGGAAAAATCAGAGGGGACCATTTGTGGCCTCCTTGCGCGGCAGTGCCGGCGATGTGTGTTCCGGGCGGCGCCCCTGCAACGTTGCGAGCACAGGTTCGCGTGGGCCATCTGCGATCACCCGGCCATTGTCGAACACGATCAGCCGATCCACTGCCTTGAGAAGCGAGACCCGATGGGTTGAGATGATCAGAGTGACGCCCTCGCCCAGTTGCGCCAGCCGCTCGGTGAACTCGGCTTCGGAACGCATGTCGAGGGCGCTTGTCGGCTCATCCAGAAACAGCACGCGCGGGTTGCGGATCAAGACGCGTGCTAGGGATACGGCCTGGCGCTGGCCACCGGAAAGATTGTGCCCGCCCTCCGCAATGCGCAGGTCGTAGCCCTGTGGTGTTTGCGCTGCGAAAGCCTCGACACCGGAGAGGCGGGCCGCCTCCAGAACCTCGGCATCGCTTGCCTCCGGGCGCCCCATGATGATGTTTTCACGCAATGTGCCATGAAACAGCGTGCATTCCTGCATCACGTAGCCGACGCCCTTGCGCAGGTCTGCCGGATCATACTGGCGGATATCGACACCATCGATGACGACGCGGCCATCTCTTGCCTCATAGAAGCCGCTGATCAGCCGGGCGATGGTCGTCTTGCCCGAGCCGATGCGGCCAATGATGCCCACCTTCTCCCCGGCCGCGATGCTGAAGCTGACATGCCGGAGCGCGTCGTCCTGCGCCTCGGGATAGCAGAATGACACATCCTCGAAGCGCACAGCGCCCTGCTTGACCTCACGCGCGACAAACAGCTTTGCTGGCGGTCGTTCAACTTCGAGTGCCATCAGGTGGTCGATGGCCCGGAGTGATTGCATGGTGCGGGCGCCGCGCATCAGCACGGACGCCAGATTGGCGACTGGAGCGAGGATGCGGCCGGACAACATGTTGGCGGCGATCAGCGCGCCCATCGTGATCCGGTTGTCGAGCACCAGAAACACGCCCCAGACAATGATGAGCAGCGAGGCAAGGTTTTGTGCAGCATTCGATAGGTTGAGGCTGAGCGAAGACCAGTGGTGAACAGCCTCAGTTCCGCGGGCCGATGACACCACGGAGCGCTCCCACTGCGACTGAACGGTGCTTTCCGCCCCCAGCGAGCGGATGGTTTCCAGGCCTCCGATGGCTTCCACCAGGATGCCATGTCGTGCTGCGGACTCGGCCTGCAAATCGCGCACGGCCCTGTCCATCGGCTTCTGGATCAGCAGTCCGATCAACACCGCAACCGGCAGCAGGATGAGGGGCACCATCGCAAGAGGCCCGACAATGCTGAACATGACGGCAACAAAGACAAAGGCGAAAACCAGATCTGTTGCAGCGATCACAGTGCCTGAAGTGAAAAATTCCCGGACGCTTTCAAAATCACGGATCTGGTTGGCCAGGACACCGGCCGAGCGTGGTTTGCTGACGAGTTTGAGCCCCAATACATGCGCGAAAATCCGCGCCGCCAAAGTCACGTCCACCTGCTTGCCGGTGAGGTCGATCATGCGGCTGCGCACGAGGCGCAGGACAAAATCGAAGACCAACGCAATCACGAGCCCCAAGGACAGGGCAATGAGGGAGGGAATTGCCCCGTTGGGCAGCACCCGGTCATAGATGTTCATGGTGTAAAGCGGAAAGGCCAACGCCAGAAGATTGATGAGGAGAGCTGCAATGGCGATATGCACGTAGTTGGACTGAAAGCGCTGCAAGGTCGACCAGAACCAATGGGGTTCTTTGACCGGCAGGGCGCCATTGCGCCCATCGGCGTTGCGGGCGGGTTTCACGAAAAAAGTGTAACCGGAGTAGTCGGCCGAAATTGCGGCCTTCGTCACGACCGTTGCTGAAGCTGGGTTTGTGGCGAGATCGACAATTTCAACCGAGTCACTGTCAGTGGAATTGGCGAGGAGGATGACCGCATGGCCACCCTTCATAATCAAGACAGCTGGCAGAACGAGGCTCGGGATATCAACCAGGGGCCTTGAAAACGGCTCCGCAACCAGATTGGCCCGTTCGGCAGCTCTTTGAAAAAGGCTTGGCCCGAAATATCCGTTGGCCACGGGCAGGCCCGCCAGAATGGCCTCAGCGCTGATGTTGCGGCCATGATGGCGCGCCAGATAAAGCAGGGCCGCGAGCAGGGACACGTTGCGTCCCTCACCCTTCGATGGATCATTGCCTTCGACCAGCGGATCACTCACGGAACTTGTTATCGAACCGGTTGATTGGCTCTGGACGGTCCGGCAGGGTGCGAGAAAATATCAAGCGGCGGCATCCGTGCGCCCGCTTCCCGCAAGCCGCGGTGGATGTTCTCGGATTCGGCTGGTGCTGTGACACGGGTTGCGGTGAGCAGTGTGCCGGTGACGGCCAGCAGCTGGTAATCCGCGAAGATGGCAAGTCCGCGCGCATTCACCAATCCAACAGAAGCGTTGTATCGAGATTGCTCAGCGTTGAGCAGATCAAGCAGTGTGCGCTGACCCAGCTCGTATTCGCTCCGGTAAGCGCTGACCACGCGATCAGCCGCCTCGACCTGTCGTGACAGGGCGCTGATGCGTTTGCCCAGCGCGTCACGCGTTGACCAGGCCTTGTCGATGGATTCGAGCGCCTGGCGCTTCAGAAGCGCAAGGCGCATCTGCTGCTCGCCGACGCGCTCGACAAGTTCGCTTTGTCGCGCCGAGTTGGTTCCACCGGAGTAAATCAGCCACGAGGCCGAGAGCTTGGCGCTGTAGTCATTGTAGCGACCGTTATAATTCTGCGTGTCCTTGCCCATGGCTGCCCGGCCCTCAAGCGCCACGACAGGGTAATTCAGGCCATCTGCGGCATCCCGCTGCGCCTGGGCGGCGCGGACATCGGAGCCAGCGGCCTGAAGCGTGGGATTGCTGCTGACAGCAAGCTGCACGGCTGCCTGGCGCGACTTCGGAAGACCGGATGGACGGCTCGGCCATTTCAGATTCCGGGGCTCAGCCGCCACGGATTTGCGGAACAGAGCCACGGATTCACCCAGGCGTTGCTCGAGCTCAGCTTTTGCAGCCTCGGCAGCACTGGCCCGCTCACGCACCTGGTCCAGATCACCGCGTCCAGCACGTCCACCTGAAAATCGGCTCTGCACATCCGAGAGCAGCTGGCGGTGAACTGCCACATTTCGTGCAGCCCTTGCGATCATGTCATTGAGCCTGACGATGTCGGTGTAGGCCTGCACCGTGTCGAGGGCCACCAGTTCGGCACGCTCCTTGACCCGCCAGGCGGATGCATCGACACGATAGGCCTGCCGCCACGTTTCATTGACCGTGGTGAACCCGTCAAACAACACTTGCCTGACTGTCAGATTGCCCTGCCTGCCCGTGACAAAATCGGCGTCGCGCTGGGATGCAACGAGGCTGTCCGGCTGGCGACGGCGTTCGGGCCCGATATCTGCCTGCAAACGAACCTGCGGAAGAAGGCCGCCTTGCGATTGCCGGAGCTCAAAATCTGTCGCGCGACGATTGGCAACGGCCTCGCCAACAGCCGGGTTGCCTTCAACCGCGCGGCGTATGGCATCATTCAACGACAATTGCTGAGCCTCCACGGCAGTGGACGCAATTGCGAAAAACAATGTCAGTGCAGCATATTTTCTCATCACGGCCCCTAACCCGACGCAGTCTTCATGCAGCAGCACGACGACACGCCCAACTCCACGCCTTGCAGTTTCCATGCCGGGCAGGGGGCCGGTCCCCAAGCGTGAGGTCGGCTTCCCTGTCAATCATCCAGCCATGACACCGCACGACGAAGGCCGTCGAAGCGGTGCTTTGTCTTCCATTCACAGGATCACGTGATCCGAATATCGCCAGCGGCCACGGTGCCGCCGTTCTCAAGACGAGCGATGGCGACCGCAGCTTCAACCGCTGCGCTGCCATCACCATCATAGTAAAGTGTGTTGTCGATGGTGTTGAACAGGAAGCGCTGGGTATTGTCACCAAAGCCTGCGCCTGCCACGAAACGACTGGCGTCCAGAATCCCGGCATTTGTTCCACCCGCAGCAAGGCCCGCGCCGATATTGGCCGCCGAAAACACAAAAGCATCTGCGCCCGACGCGAAGTCAGTGAGCGTATCACCGCCTTCGGTCAGGATATCTGCAAAGACCAACCGGTCAGATCCGCCGCCGGTCGTGACCCTGTCGGCACCAAGGCCTGCGGTGATGGTATCACCCGCAGCGCCATCGCCCGAGATGATGATGTCATCGCCTTCGCCGCCGAGGATGACATGAAGGCCGGCGCCGGTCGTGATCCTGTCATCGCCGCCGTCGCCGTGGATTGTCGTCACCAGCGTGCTTGAGCCTGTCGAGACGATCCTGTCGTCGCCATCATCACCATGGATCACGTTTCCACCGGTGCCGACGGTCACGAAGTCATCCCCGTCTCCGCCATTGATCGTGTTGTTGCCATTCCCGGCAGTGATCCGGTCATCGTCCGCGTTGCCATTGATAGTGTTGTTGCCATTCCCGGCAATGATCCGGTCATCATCCGCGTTGCCATTGAGCGTGTTGTTGCCATTGCCGACAGTGATGGTGTCGTCACCGTCATCGCCGGTGATGGAGTTGTTGCCATCGAGCGCCGAAAGGACATCATCGCCCGCCCCGCCAGAAACAGTGTTGTTTCCCCCGCGGGCATCAATGGTGTCGGTGTTGCCGAGGCCCCTGATCGTGTCGTCAAACCGTGTTCCGGTGAATGCATTCAGGCCAGTCGTATCGGTCACATCAGCAATGACCGGAACCGTGGCGGTAGCAAAATCAGCCATGCCGCCCATGTCCTGGATGCTGATGAAAATGCTGCGGTCATTGATCGCCATCGCGAAAGTGACCTCGGTGTTGACGTAGCGCACACCATCCAGAATGGCGCGCGCGTCGACGGCCGAAAGACCTGCGGCAGACTGGATCTCGAGTGTGGTGGTGCCATTTCCAACCACCACGATCGACGCCGCAAAAGCAGCGGCCACTGCGGGATCCAGCACAAGGACACACCTGTCGCCCGTGGCAAACCCGACCGAAGCACTGATGCGTGCCACGCGGTCAGTAGCGTCAGGGTCCGTGATCGAGGTCTGGCCCGGCAAGGCCGGATTGGCTTCATCGCGCTGGACAATGGAAGCGCCGGCAGACGCGAGCATGGCTGCGGAGGAGCGCGCCGCCTCGCCTGCCACAACACCGGTGTAGCCTGAACCTGCGGCTGTTGTGTCCAGATCGAGACGCACGGAATCATTTGCACCGATCACACGGACAGTGACATTCTGCTGTGCGGTCGCGCCGAATTCGTCCCGCACGGTCGTCACGAAGTTTTCGTTGCGCAACTCCCCGGCTGCGAGCCGGTTTGCAGCCACGTTGTCGAGCGTGTAGGTCCACTGGCCCGTTGTGGCATTAATTGTGAACTGTCCAAAAGCGCCATTCGCGCTGCCCGACCAGGCAAGGGCAGCACCAGCGTCGACATCAGCCGCGCGCAACGTGCCGGCGACGACGGCTACACCCGGAAGGGTTACACCTGCATTGTTCGTGCTCGCCTCGGTCACATCACCGGCGGCTGCGCCGGGCGCGCTGATGATGACAGGTGCGTCGTTTGTGCCCGTCACGGTGACGATGAGCCGGGCTGTAGACGGCTGGCCAAGCGTGTCCTGCGCTGTGTAGGTGAAGATGTCCTGCGCAGCTGCGTTCCGGGCAAGAGCCTGGGTATCCGGGTCCAGATTGTTGAGCGTGTAGACAAATGCACCTGTCGCCGTCACCGACAACTGGCCGTAAGTGCCGACAATAGCTGCGCCAACATTGCCGACCGCGGCGGCGGCCGCGCCAGCCACCACACCGGTTACGGTCACAGGCAATGTAACCGTGTCATTTGTCAGAAGATTTCCAGCGGCGTTGGGGTTGCCCGCGAATTGCACATTTTCGGCGCCCAGACCGGCTTCGGAAACGGCAGCGTTGTCACCTTGCGCCACAGGGCCGGGAGTGGCGGCGAGCCCACCAGCACCCTGACCACCTGCAGCGCCCTGAACACCTGCAGCGCCTTGGACGCCGGCGGCCTGCGTGCCAACGGTGCCGTCACCTTGCGTGAAAGCGGTTGGCGCGGTCGTCAATGCAGCTGGCGTTCCGGCGACCTGCGCCTGATTGTTCTGCCCGGAGGTCGATTCCTGCAACGGATCGAACACGGATGAAGCAAAATCCACGTTCGGCGTCAGGCCAGACAGCACGGAGAGGGCCGAACCCGGCGCATCCGCCGCGAGATTGACCCCGCCAGACCCTCGCGGGCTCGCATTAACCCCCGCAGCGGTCAGAATCTGCTCATCAGATGAAATCGGGAACTGCGCGACAAACTGCACAGCGGTGACTGCGGTCGCTGCATCGAGCCCGACCTGCACATTCGCAGATGGAGTGCCATCCGCCTGGTAAAACCCGTCGATGACAGCATAGCTTTTGTCCGGAAACAGGACAACGAGGCGCGCACCAAGTTTGACCAGCGTCACGTTTTCGGTTGCGATGGCGGCCAGGTTCAGCGTTTCACCGGGCGCAACCCGGTACGACTCAAACGTCCCGGCTGCAGGCTTGCCAATCGTCACGACCCGGTCAACGACCGGAACGGCGATTTTCACTTCGAGATTGGCGACAGGAAACATCGAACGCGACACCTGAAAAAACTGCCGGGACAGTTACAAAAAATCCACGATTGGCAAGTCTTAAAGAGAAGTTAATTTATTGTTATTAGTTTTGCGGGTCAAGCGTGCAGGTCGGTCTAGCAGCCGTTTTTCGAAACAAGGTGAACGCCAAACGTTGCGTAAAAAGCTGAAATTGGCATGGGTTATCGAAATTTATGGTCTGGAGCACTTTATTCTTGTCGCAAAACTGACATGACTATACGGGCATTAGGCGTTCCGGACTCGTGATGCTGCTTGGTGCAGCGATTGACAAGCCAAGGGACGGCCAAGATAGTTAGTCATCCTCAGAAATAGGCACTCGTGGAGGTCAAGGCTGTCGGGATTGGAGCGACGATACTGACAGAGGGATACATCGATCTGGCCTGCCCTAAAGTAGACCAGGCACGTGATTCTGAAGCAAGATTTTGCTGTCTCTGATTGTGCTGCGATACATGGAAATAAGTTGGATTTGAATGCCAAGGAGGCTTCGTTGAAGTTTGTGACGCGTGAAGAATTGATGAAATGCCCCCCTGCACAACATTACGTGAAAGCATGGAGCGGTATTGTCGATCCAAAAGATTCAACGCTTCAAACCAGCAATCCTGTGTGGGAACAGCTTTCACAAAAGCAGCCACATGAGCCGCATTTCCATCTATTTTCGGCCTTGAAGGGGGCAGGTCTGTTCCTCGACATCGGCGCCAATTGTGGACAGTCCATTGTCTCGTTCAAGTCGGTAGTACCGGATGCGCATATTATGTCATTCGAGCCGACAACCTTCAGTTTTTCGATTGCCGAACGCGTTTCACGGGTTTTCTCTGATGTGCTTGTCAACAATTTCGGGCTGAGCGATGATGCTGGGCGGCTACCGATCTATACGCCCGTCATCGATGGCCTTCTCATCACGCCACTGTCATCGCTCGATCCAGGCATGTTCGAGCCCGGTGGCACGATGTACACGTTCCTCACCAAGGACATCGCACAGGGCTCACCCGTCACGATTTTCAGTGAGGAGATCGAACTGCGGCGTGGCGATGATCTGAAGCTCAAGCCTGAGGTGATGAAAATTGATGTGGAAGGTGCAGAGTTGCGTGTTCTCACGGGTTTGGCGCGCACCATCAAGCAGTCAAAGCCTCTGATCATGACAGAAAAATCCGATGCGGTGGCGAT
>JANMMT010000059.1:0-62937 GCA_031373545.1 Hyphomicrobiales bacterium | reverse complement strand
CATGCACGGCGGGCACGGTGTCGGCGATGTTGAAGAACTCCTGCATCTTGGGGGCCTGCATCAGCAGCGCGTTCACGAAGCTGACGGCCTCCTCCAGCTTGCCGATCAGCATGGTGGCAAAGCCCATGAAGGCGACAATCTCGCCAATCGTGGCCAGGCTGTGGATGTGAAGGTATGTCCCGTAGAGCAAAATCAGCGTGACGGTCAGCGTCGCGGACGTGCGCGTGGCAACCGACGCCAGCGCCCACCACGACAGCACCGGGATCTGCGCTGACAGCAACTGATGGATGACACCCTTCAGCGCTTCGGTCTCGGCCTTGATGCGGGTGAAGGATTGAATGACCGGCACATTGCCCAGGGCGTCGGAGGTCTTCTCGGCCAGACTGGAGTGATACCCTTCCACGGCGCCCTGCATCTTCTCGGTCTTGTGCATGATGTACCACAACAGAAGCGCGAAAATGACCACGAGCACCATCAGCAGGCTGGCCAGCCGCCAGTTGAGGAAAATGGTGAAGGGCAACAGGATGATCAGCGCCACCAGCGCGGCGCAGTGCGTGCGGAAGAAGCCGAGCCACAGCCAGGCCATGCCGTTGGAGCCTTCCAGCATCACCTTGAGCACGCGGCCCGAATGGGTCTGGGTGTGGAAACCCATGGGCAAGGTCAGCACATGCTCGAAATATTCCGCCATCACGGCGAGGCGGCGGCGGTGCGACAGCCGGTCCGCATGCAGCGCCACAAAGACGCCCGCGCCAATCGTGAACAGGCCGAAGACGATCCAGAGGCCGATCAGCGAACTGACTTCGCCGAAGGCCACAGTGGTCCCGGGCGGGCGCTGCGCCGACAGAACGTTGATGATCTGGCCAAAGATGGCGGGCTCCGCAAAGGCGGCGATGGCCAGCAGCACATTGGCAAGAGCCAGCACGATGCCAAGCTTGAGCTCGGGCCCCAGTTGGCGCAGCACGCGGGCATACAGTTTGGGAAGCGACATGGAGCGGGGCCTTTTGCGTTCGGCTGCGGCAGAATTGCGCCGAGCTATAGCCTGCTAACCTGTACCGCTGCTGAAAATCCAGTCTCTCCCGGTGAATTGGCCGATTTCAACGCAAAATTCGCAAAAAGCGCGTCACGTCGATCAGGGAGACCAAAGCCGCTGCGACATAGGTCATGGCAGCTGCGCTCAGAACGCTCCGGGCCGCAGCCATATCCTTTTCGGGTACGAGGCGTCCCGCTTTCAGAATAGGCAGCGCGCGCTGGAAGGAGGCGTCAAGTTCAACCGGCAAGGTCACCACATGCATGGCGAGACGCGCGCCCATCAGCAGCACGACGAGCGCGATCTGTCCTGCAATCAGAATAGGCGAGCGCGCGAAGACACCCAACAGCGGTATGGCAAAGAACATGATCTGCGCAAAGCGCTCGACCCAGATGACCGAGGGTGCAAGCCGCTGGCGCAGGTTGAACAGGCGGCTGCCCTCCGCATGCTGCATTGCATGGCCCACCTCATGGGCCGCGACGGCGAGCGCGGCAATGGAGTGCCCATCATGGTGGGGAAGCGTGAGACGAACGGTTTCCGCTTGCGGGTCGTAGTGATCGCCGCCTTCGGTCAATTCGACCTTGACGTGCCTCAGGCCCGCACCATCGAGCAGATAGCGCGCGAGGTCTGCGCCTGATCCACCCAGATCATCCTGCTCGGTCTGATGCTTGGCGAGCACATGCCTGACCCAATATTGCGGTCCGAATATCAGCGCCAGGAGCAGCAGGAGTCCGCCGATGATCAGGACAGGCATGGATAAGTAGGATCAGTGAACCAGCGGCCGGGCGCTGGACAGATCTTCCACAATCTCGGCCAGTCCATCGATGTGGGGGTTGAGCCGCATCGCAATCTCGAATGCCGCTTTCGCCTCCGTGATGCGGCCGTGCCGCATGCTGATCTGGGCGAAGCCGAGGATGGCTCCGAAATGGCGTGGCTCAAGCTTCAGCGTGCTCAGGATGTCGGCCACGCTGTCATTGTCGCGTCTTTCCATGAAGGCCAGTGTCGCCCGCTTGTTCCAGGCCTCGGCCCAATCGGGATAAGTATGGACCAGATCATCCAGCATGGGGCGCGCCAGATCGCGGGCGCCGGCTGCAATGGCCTCGACTGCGGCAAACATGCGGTGCGCCGCTGCCGTATCACGGTGGTCGATCCAGATCGCCCAGATCAACTCCATGGTCTCGTTGGGATCCCGTACGGGTTTGGGGCGCTCCAGATCCCTGAACAGACTGTCAAGGCGGTTGTCTTTGCGCTGTCCATGCTTGGAGGCGCTCGCGCCAACGACATGGGCGAATGCAACATCGAACAATGTATTTTCCAGGGCCCGCATAAACTACAACATAGAGCGCGTGTTTTTTCGTACAAGACTTTTACGTATGAAAATTTGCGTGGTGCACAATCACGGATGCGTGAACGGTTGGTTTTGGCCCTCATTCGTGGCATGTGCCTAGCTGATTGAGCCGGATCTCGCCGTGAATCGTTCGCTTCAGGCCGCAACAGCGGCAGTAATTCTGCTTGGGCTCGTGGCTCTTGCGTCGGACCGCGTGGCCGTTCTCGGGGGCGTGGCCGTTCTCGGGGGCGTGGCTTGCGCAGGATTGACGTTGGCATTGATGCCTCTTTTTCAAGCCTATGCTCTGGCGCGTCCCAGCGCGCGCTCGAGCCACCGCACGTCTGTGCCGCAAGGGGGCGGGGTGGCCGTGATGGGGACCGTCATCGTTGGGCTCATCCTGACTTTGGGCCTTTCCGCGTCCGTCGCGGGATTCGCGGCTGCACTGGGATTTCTGGCGCTGGTGGGTGCGTTCGATGACATCCGCCCGCTGTCCGTGCTGCCGCGTCTGGGTGTGCAGGCACTTTGCGTCGCGGTGGCACTCTGGACACTGCCGCATGAACTGCGCCTGGTGCCGGGTGTGCTCCCGCTCATCGTCGAGCGCATTCTGCTCGCATTCGGATGCCTGTGGTTTGTCAACCTGACCAACTTCATGGATGGAATCGACGGGATTACCATTGCGGCTTTCGTGCCGCTTCTGCTGTGTGCCGCCGGGATGGACCGTGTTCAGCCTGGCCTGTGGCTTGGCCCGCTGTCCGCCACATCGGCGCCTTTGCTGCTGGCCGGGTTGGCGGGATTTGTCTTCTTCAACTGGCCTCCGGCGCGGCTGTTCCTCGGCGATGTGGGCAGTCTGCCCATCGGCCTTGTGGTCAGTTATCTGCTGGTTGACATGGCGGCTCATGGCGCCATTGCCGCAGCGCTCATCCTGCCATTGTATCACGCGCTGGACGCCACTTCCACGCTGCTCATGCGGCTTGCAAGGCGCGAGCGCGTGTGGGACGCGCATCGTCAGCATGCCTACCAGGTCGCGGTCGATTCGGGTTGGTCGCATCTGGCCGTCAGCGGGTTGGTACTGGCTCTCAACTGCGTGCTCGCGGGCCTTGCCGTTCTGAGCCTCAGGCTGGAACCGTGGGGGCAGGGATTGTGCATCGCTTTCGGCACGGCGCTGGCCCTGTCATTGATCCTGATCTTCCGGGGGCGGGGGGTCGCCCGCTGATGCACATCCTGGTCACGGGCGGCAACGGATTTGTCGGGCAGGCCTTGGTGCAGACGCTGCTCAAGGCCGGTCATGCCGTGCGGCTGCCTCTGCGCAATGCGACAGGTGCTCCTTCCCATGCCGAGGTTGTGGACATCGAAGGCATCGAAACGCTTTCGGTGACGGATTGGCGGCTGTTGCTCGACGGCTGCGACGGTGTGGTTCATGCGGCTGGGCTCGCGCATATTCATGACGATGTGCCGGAGGCCCGCTACATGGCCATCAATGCCGAGGCGTCGGCCCGCCTGGCCGAGGCCGCCTCGTTGTCACATGTCTCGCGGTTTGTCTTTCTGTCGTCCATTCGCGCCCAGGTGGGCGCCGTCAGTGACGAGGTCCAGTCCGAGACCACCCTGCCAGCACCCACCGAGGCGTATGGCCGCTCGAAACGGGCGGCGGAGCAGGCGATCCACAGCGTCTTGCCTGCGGCGACGATTTTGCGTCCCGCCCTTGTGGTCGGCCGCCCGCCCAAGGCCAATCTCAAGCGCCTGGTGCAACTCGCCCGCCTGCCTCTGCCTCTGCCTTTCGGGTCGTTCACCAAACTGCACAGTGTGGTGACACTTTCAAACCTGGTGGACGCGGTGCTGCTGGCGCTGGGCGATGCAAGGCTGCGCGGCGGTCTGTTTGTCGTTGCGGAGGACCGCGCCATCTCGCTCGCGGACATGATCGGATGGATTCGCGAAGGCATGGGGCGCGGTCCCATGCTGATGGATGTGCCCCCAGCGCTTCTGGCTCTGCCGTTGCGCCTGATGGGCCGCGCCGACTATTTCGAGCGGCTGTGCGCGGGATTGCGTGTCGATGCGCGGCGTTTGCGACAGGCGGGGTGGCGCTCGTTCGAACCTGTGGAAGAGGCGTTTCGCGCGCTCGGGCGCAGGGCTTAGGCCGCTTTCTGCAAGCCCGACACCAGGCTTGTGAACAAGCCCAGCCCGTCGGTTCCGCCTGCGACCGCGTCGATCAGGTTCTCCGGATGGGGCATCATGCCCAGCACACGCCGGTTGGGGGAGTAAATGCCGGCTATATCACTTGTGGAACCGTTCGGGTTGGCTTTACCACCCACGATCCCCAGCCCGTCGCAATAGCGAAATGCCACAAGGCCATCGCCCTCCAGCGCGGCGAGCGTGGTGTCGTCGCAGGCATAATTGCCCTCGCCGTGGGCGATGCAGACCTCGATCACCTGCTTGTATCTGTAAGCGGTCGTGAAACTCGTGTCGTTGCGCTCGACGCGCAGGTGCTGCATCTTGCAGACGAAGCGCAGGCCAGCGTTGCGCATCAGCACGCCGGGCAGAAGTCCGGCCTCGCACGCCATCTGGAAGCCGTTGCAGACCGCCAGAACCAGCCCGCCCCGTTTCGCATGGGCGCGCACCGCGTCCATGATGGGCGCACGGGCCGCAATCGCTCCGCAGCGCAGATAATCTCCATAGCTGAAACCACCCGGCAGAACCGCAAGATCCGTGCCTGCTGGCAATGCGATATCCTGATGCCATGCGGCGCTGACATCGGCACCCGCCGTGCGCAGGGCGCGTGCAATGTCTGTCTCGCGGTTGGAGCCAGGAAAGGTAATGACTGCCGCTTTCATGCGCTGTTTCGCGCCTCAGAGAGGCGGCCCCTCTTCAACCTTGATGGCATTCGCGAAGGCTTCGACCGCCGTTTTCGCGGTGACGCGATCGCCCGCTTCGGCGTTCACATTGACCAGGACGCGGCCAGCAAAAATCGTCGCGACGGCGGTATGCCTGACACGATCGGGCACGGTGATCTTCGATTCCACGAGGATCGCGGGATAATCCTTAAAACGCGTCACATTGCTCGACAGGGTTTCGATTTTACCCTTGTTGTCGGTGCGCACCTGCAACTCAAGATTACTGGCCTGGGCCAGCTTGGGAATGCTTTCCTTGGCCAGCTTTTCAAGCATTTTGGGATCGGGACGCATCACCGCAGAACGGCCATTGCTGACGATGACCGTCGCTGGCTCCGGGCAGGAGAGCACCTGGCACGTAAAGCCGTATCGGACGCTCCCATCGGGCGCACCCTGGCGGATGCGGGCGACCCACTTGTCCTTGTCGGGATTTTCCATTGAAAACCGCACCGAACCTGGCGCGATGGGGTCATTGGCCGACACCGCCGTCACGCCCGGTGCAATCTGGTTGCTGGGCGTGCAGGCGCTCAAAGCCGATGCCAGGGCGATCAAGCCCATGAGGGTGCGCACGGCCATCAGCCTGCGATCTCGACCCGGTAATTCTCGACCACCGTGTTGGCGAGAAGCTTTTCGCATGCCTCGTTGAGCGCTTTTTCGGCCGCTGCGCGATCCGTACCACCGGCAAGCTCGATGTCGAAGACCTTGCCCTGGCGCACGCTGGCGACACCGGGGATGCCGAGTGACACGAGCGCACCCTCGATCGCCTTGCCTTGTGGATCGAGTACGCCGTTCTTCAGCGTGACCGTGACGCGCGCCTTCATGGCGAAATCCCTCTGCCTTCTGCTTCAGCCATTAAACAAGCGGGGCACGCATCGCAACACAAACCGCAGCGCACGGAGGGTTCAGGGAGCGCTGCGAAAGCCTGTGCCGAGCGGGCGGATGGCGCTGCCGGAGAAGCCAGATGTCGGAGGAGGGGCGCTGGCCTCGCCAAAGCGGCCCGTTACGCCTTGGGGATTGGCCAGAGAGGTGACGCTGGGCGGGTTCACGCGCGTCTGGGCGGCAGCCACGGAAGCTGTGGATACATTTGACACGAGCGAATTCAGCCCACGTCGATCAAAGGCGTTGCCCGGCCCGCTGGCCAGCGGGTTGGACGGGCCAGACGGTGCAGGTGCAAATCCCAGTGCCGCAACGGGCGGGGAAGTGGGAGCCGTGCGCAGCCCGATGCTTGCGGCGGACGCTGTGGTTGTTGCCACCCTTGCAAGGGGCAAAGGCACAGTCACAAGGCGGCCCGCCGTCGCTGTGACGATCGGTTGTTCCGGCTCTCTCGCGGCAGGTTCTCTCGCGACAGGTTCTTGCGTTACGGGTGCAGCCGCCATGAGCATGGTCGGGCGTGCCAGCGGCAATGGCACGTTCACGAGCACAGGTGCGGAGGGTTGTGCGCCAAAGTTCGCTGGACGGCGTTGCGGGAGAGGAATTGTCACACTGCGACCGGCGGCGGAATCTTCATCCGTTCGTGTCGATGTCGGGACCGCGCGCGGATTGAGGGCCGCCACGTCGACAGGCTTTGCTTCCTGTCCCTTGGCTTCCTGCCCCCTGGCTTCATCCGCCTTGGCGTCTTCCCGGAGCTCGGGCAGCGGTGTGGGGCGGCTCGGAGGGGCGGCGGCCACGCGGATGGTGGCCTGTGCCGCCGGCGTCTGCGGCGCGTAGGTCGTCGTCGAGTTCTGGTTGAAGAAGGAGACGGCGCTGCCCTCCGTCGGGTCGCTGGATGCGGCGGCCATCTGCTGACGCTCGGCGGGGCGGCGGCTGCGGGCCGCGACGGCTGTGCGGCCCCGGCCGCGCGGAGCAACCTCTTCCTCGTCTTCGCCGCCGCCAAAGAGGATCTGGAACAGGCTCTTGCCGGTGGCACGTCCCTCGGCGATGTCGATGTAGCCTGACGACACCGACCCGCCGCGCGCCTCGATGCTGGCGCGGGCCAGTTCAAAACCCGCCAGCGGCTTGCCATCACGCGGGATATGGACCGTCTTTTCATCCGGGAACAAGCGGACCAGATGATCGCGGGGCACTTTGGGCCAGTGGCGCACGCCGCCGGTATCCAGGTGCACCCATGGGTTGTTGGCGCGCGGGTAGTAACCCACGCCGCCCGCCTGCATGCGCAGGCCGATGTCGCGCACCTTGGACATGGATACGTCAGGCAGATTGAAGTCCATCGCCTGGCCGGTCATGTGCATGCTGTGGCGGGCGACCCCGCTGGAGCGGCGGCGCAGCATGGCGTTGGTGCCCGGCGAACGATAGGCGGAAACGACATGGATCGGACTGGATGAGCCGGATGCGCGGTAGACCTCCCAGAGCAGATCAAACAGGTTGGGGTCCATGCGAATTGGTTCATCCGCGCGCCAATCGCGCAGGAGCCAGTTGAGTTTCTGCAAGCCCGCGCTGCTGAAGGAGCCACTTTCCTTGAAGGTGATGGTTTCCTGCTCTTTGGTATGGGCGTGGTAGATGGTGAGAACCCGGGTCGCGCCGCTGGCGACGGCATTCTGCGTGGGGCTGATGCCGGTCGAGAACGCGCCGACACCGATCACGGCCAATGCGGCCCACCTCAAGCGGCGGGACGCATGGCCAAGTCTTTGGAAGAATGGCTGACGCAAAATTTCAAACGCTCCGATTGTGCAGCCGGCATCCGAAAGGGGAGGGGCGCCAAAACCAACTTGTCGATATGCATTCTATGACAAAACCGGATTAACCGGTGCTTAACCGTCGTGCCAATCTAGCCTGACCTCGGGTGCGGGGCAATCGTGGCCAATTCAAGACAGATCGAGCAATTGGCGCAGGCGGGCGCTGTGCCCGTAGATGTCGACATGGCGCAAAATCTCGCCATCCGGCGTGACGGTCATCGTGAAATGGCCGATGTGGATGGGCATCTTGCGCGGCAGGCGCATGTGGCGTTCGCCGCGACCGATGTTGGCGCGAAAGCGCTCCTCCGTCCAGCCTTGCTCCGCGAACAACTGCGCTGCGAGTCGGAACGGATTTTCCACCCGAACGCAGCCATTGGAGAGGGTGCGATTCGATGCATTGAAGAGGTGCCGGCCGGGCGTGTCATGCAGATAGACCGCGTGGCTGTTGGGAAACATGAATTTGACTTGGCCCAACGCATTGGAGGCACTGGGTGGCACCCGCACCGAGACATTCTGTCCACTGCGGCGAATTTCATAGCCTCGCGCGGTGGCCCAGGCCGGGTCGAGGTACTTGGGTTCCCGCTTGAGTATCCCGGGCGGGACATACCAGGAGGGATTCAGCACGATATGGTCCATCTCGTCGGAGAAGAAGGGGGTCTGCGTCTCCGCCTTGCCGACGATGACCCGGCTCTGCAGCACATTTTGCCCGCTCCGCACCAACCGCATGGTCAGTTCGGGCACGTTGACGATGATATGATCCGTGCCCAGGTTGCGCGGCATCCAGCGCCAGCGCTCCATGTTGGCAATGATCTCCGCCTCCTCAAGGCTGGGACTTTCGCCCGACATGGCTCGTCGCGTGGCATCGGTAAATGTGCCGTTGACCAAAAGACCGGCGGTGCGCTGCAATCCGGCCACACGCACCGACAGCGCGCGGTCATAAACCGGCTCATCGGTGTAACCCATGCCGAGGCGCGCGCGGATCAACGGCACCCGCGCATCGCGCATGCCCACGCGCAGCAAAGGCCCGCCCGGGATGGTTTGCGCCACGGGGGTGCGGTTGGTGCGCAGCAGCGCCAGTTTGGTTCGCAGCGCGGCAAACTGGGGGTGGGGCGGGTTGTAGGCCGCCAGCGCTTCGCCCGGATTTTCAGACTCGCTGAGCACCTTGAGCACCGTGTCGGCGGAGGCATGCTTCAAATCCGGCGTGATGAGCGGATGAACGCGGGCCGGAGCCACGCGGCCTGTCGCCGCTTCACGCGCATAGAGTAGCAGCGCCTCGGTCATTCCCGCTTCTGCCGCCGCCAGCGCTGGCCAGGCTGGCTCGCCGGCGCGAATGAAGGCCGAGACGGTGCGATAGCGCCGGGCATCCATGCCCTGATCATCCGCACTGGCAAGCGTGTGTCGCAAAGCCTGAGCGCGCGCGGTCCATTGCCCATCCGCAATCCACACCGGTGCAAATGCACGCGCCTGATAGAATGCCAGCACTGCAGCCGCTTCCGCGCCCGTGAGGCGATTGCCGGATTTCATCCGCTCGATGGTAATCCTGACGTATTCGGCCGGAATTTCGGCGTTCACCACAGGCGAAGGCGGTGTTGCAACAGGCGTTTTCTCGGTGGATGGCGCGTCGATGGAGGGCGCGACGACAGGCAGAGTGACGACAGGGGGCGCGACAGCCACGACCGGATGGGGCGGCGGCTCTGGCAGGGGTATCCTGGGCGGTGCGGCGAGATCGGGGCTCAGAGCCATGACTTCGATGGTGCCGGGCAGGTCGATCCGGATCGCCTCCTGAATGGTGCGGGCCGCGCAGATTTCGCGAATCTGACCGTCAGTTTCGGTGGTTTCACACCGCAAGGCCGTCTCGGCCCGAAGAGGTCCCGTGGCAAACAGCATGGGCACGCAGGCGATCATCGCCCACTGTTTGACGGACACCACGGAAGTCCTCCAGGGACGAAATGCATTTCGATTTCCCCGGGTTCGGGCATGCCAGATGTCCCGGGTTTTTCCAAGGGGGCGGACCTGTTTTGTTGAAGGTTGCGCCTGACTTCAGGCGGCCTGCGAATCTGCATCCCGCGGGCCATCGCCCAATGCCTCATCGAGCCCGTCGTCGAGCCCCATGTCTTTCAGTTTGCGGTAGAGGGTGGAGCGGCCGATGGCGAGCTTGCGTGCGACTTTGGACATCTGCCCGCGGTAATGGGCGATGGCGAAGCGGATGATGTCCGCTTCCAGGTCATCGAGTTTGCGCATGTCGCCGCGCTCATCCATCAGCGGCAACGCATTGGGATCAGCGACCGGCATATGGATGATCTCGCGCACGGTGCGCGGTTGCATCGCCTGTGCCGGTGTCATCAGCGGCATGGCGGGAATGCGCACATCGAAGCCTTCGACCTGCTGGGCGATTTGCGGAAACTCGGCGACGGTGAGTTCGTCGCCCTCGGAAAGCACCACGGCGCGAAACAGGGCGTTTTCGAGCTGGCGCACATTGCCCGGCCAATCATAGCGCGTGACCAGCGCCATGGCTTCAGAACCAATGCCGCGGATCGGACGCCCTTCCTCGGCTGCGAAACGTGCGAGAAACCGGCGCGCCAGATCAGGAATATCCTCGCGCCGTGTGCGCAGAGGCGGAATGCCAATGGGAAAGACGTTGAGGCGGTAGTAGAGATCTTCGCGGAAGCGGCCCTGCTTCACGAGTTCGATGAGGTTCTGGTTCGTGGCCGATATGACCCGAATGTCGACCCGCACCGCTTTGCGTCCGCCGACGGGATCCACCTCGCCCTCCTGCAAGGCGCGCAGCAGCTTGACCTGTGCATCGAGCGGCAGCTCGCCGATCTCGTCCAGAAACAGCGTTCCGCCCGAAGCTTCGACGAATTTTCCGACATGGCGCTCGGTGGCGCCGGTGAACGCGCCTTTCTCGTGGCCAAACAGGATGCTTTCCACAAGTGTTGAGGGGATCGCGCCGCAGTTGACGGTGACGAAAGGCTTGCCGCGCCGGTCGCCCGCACCCTGGATGGCACGGGCCACGACCTCCTTGCCGACACCCGATTCGCCCTCCAGCAGCACGGGAATGGCCGATTTGGCGGCACGCTCGCCGAGGCGGATCACGCGCTCCATCTCGGGGCTGCGCGTGACCAGATCCTTGAAGGTGAGTGTGTTGGAGACCCGCCGGTTGACGCGGCGCAGCTCGCCCTCCAGCGCATCGACGCGCAGGGCGTTCTTCATGGAAATCTGCAGGCGTTCGGCGCCCACCGGCTTCACGACGAAATCGCTCGCCCCGGCACGCATGGCGGAAATCACGGTTTCGATGGAGCCATGGGCGGTCTGCACGATGACCGGTAGCGCCAGCCCGCGCTCTTTGAGGCGCCCGAGCACGCCCATTCCGTCCAGGTCTGGCATCACCAGATCCAGCACCAGAAGATCAATGGCAGGTGCGGCTTGCTCAATGGCCTTGAGCGCTGCCTCGCCGCTGTCGACGGCGCGCGCATCATAACCCGCGCGCTTGATCATTTCAGTCAGCAGCCGACGCTGGATGGGATCATCATCGGCGATCAGAATGGTGGTGGGCATGGCATTCCAGACTTGAGTACGGGATTCCAGAGCCGAAGCACTGTTTCGATTTGGTGCAGTTTGACCATGAGGCGTAAACAGCCTGTAAACCGCGATGCGATGGCTGCAGAAGAATTGCGATCGCGCGATTTGCGTTAAGCTCGCGTTAACGCTGGAAAGCGAAAATCATGGATGCGGACGCAAAGCGGCGAAAGCCATCATTCTGCCATTGTCCGGTCTCGCAAAAGTCTTCGCTGCCGTATGATGTCTTGGCGGCGATCGACTCGCCTCATCCTTTAACCTGAGAAGAGATTTCCATGTCCGCCCCCCTCAGCCAGCCCGCCACGAGCAGCCGCCGCGTTGCCAACCGCGAGGAACTGACCCGGTTCTACGCCGCCATCGGCATTCCCGCTGTTGTCTCCGCCATTCAGGCGAGCAAGATGACCACGCGCAGCCCGGCCAAATCCCCGCTTTCCATCGGGCCAACCAACGCCTAAGCTTCAGGCCATCTCAACACGCTTGGCCGAGGCTTCATGTCCAACAATGCCCTGTCCCGGTTTTTGGGCGGTAATCTTGTCTCCGTTGCAGTCAAGCTTCTCATCCTGTCCATCGTCGTCGGTGCCCTGCTGCATTGGACCGGGCTTACGCCTGTTTCTATCCTCAGGGGCATCGATGCGCTGGTGCGCGATCTGATCGGGACGGGGTGGGATGCGGTGCGCAACGTGGGGGCTTATGCACTGTACGGTGCGATGATCGTCGTGCCCATCTGGCTTATTTCGCGTCTGATCAGCCAAAACAAGGACCGGCGTTGAGCGTAGAGAAATAAAATTCTCTTTTGCATGTTGATTACAGAATTTACCGGCTAAAACCGCAGATAGAAGAATTGCACATTTTTTGATAGGCATTGGTGGCGTCGATTGTCCGACGTTGAGCCTGCCACATGTCTTCTCGTCCCCTGCCTTCTCTGCATGATGAAACTGTCGACGTCGCCATCATCGGGGCGGGACCGACGGGCCTGTTCGCCGTGTTCGAGCTTGGTCTGCTGGGGCTCAATGCTGTCGTCATCGACACGTTGGACAAGCCCGGTGGACAATGTGCTGAGCTTTATCCGGAAAAGCCGATCTACGACATTCCGTCCTGGCCTGTGATCACGGGACAGGAACTGACGGACAAGCTGCTGGAGCAGATCAAGCCTTTCAAGCCGGCGTTTCGCCTCGGGTGTCAGGTCACGCATCTCGGCCAGCGGCCGGATGGTCGCTTCACCGTGCAGACCTCCCAAGGTGATGTCATCGATGCGGCAGCGGTTTTCATCGCGGCTGGGGCAGGGTCGTTTACCCCGCGCAAGCCCAAGCTGGAAGGTCTGGCGGCATTTGAGAACACCTCGCTGTTCTATGCCGTGCGCAACCGGGCCGAATTTGCCGGGCGCGACGTGGTGATTTTTGGAGGGGGTGATTCCGCGCTTGATTGGACCAATACCCTTGTTGAATCCGCCAGAAGCCTGACCCTGGTGCATCGCAGTGAGCGGTTCCGTGCCACGCCTGCATCCGTCGAGCGCATGCGCGCGCTGGAAGCCGCGGGCCGCTTGCGGTTTGTGCAGGGCGATCTGGCCGGGCTGGATGGCGTGGGCGGCGTGCTGGAGGCTGTGCGCGTCAAGACGAGCGGCGGCATTGAAACCCTTGCAGCGGATCGCCTGCTGGCCTTCTTCGGCCTCAACATCGAGCTCGGGCCCATTGCCGATTGGGGTCTCGATCTGGCCGATGGCAAGCAGATCAAAGTGGATACGGAACGCTTCCAGACCTCGACGCCCGGCATCTTCGCCGTGGGCGATATCAACTGGTATCCGGGCAAATTGAAGCTCATTCTGTCGGGCTTTCACGAGGTCGCGCTGGCCAGCCACGGCGCTTTCAAAATCGCGCGCCCTGACGAGAAGCTGCGCTTTCAATACACCACATCATCGACGGAGTTGCAGAAGCGGTTGCAAGTGGATGCACCTGTGGATGCACCCGTGGATGCACTTGCCCCTGCCAACACCATAGCGGCGTGAGGCGGACATGGCTGAGCTGATCGTCATCGACCGCACAGGCGCACGCCGCAGCCTCGACACTGCCGAGGGCTGGCGCGTGATGGAACTCTTGCGCGATCAGGGCGTAGGTGTCGAAGGCCTGTGCGGCGGGGCCTGCGATTGCGCGACCTGCCATGTGCTTGTTGCGGCGGATTGGGCGGGCAAGCTGCCGCCCGCGCGCGCGGATGAACTCACCAAGCTTGATGAATTGCCTGATCTGGCGCCGAACTCGCGCCTGTCGTGCCAGATCATCTGGTCCGATGCGCTGGACGGGCTTGAACTCACCTTGGCGGAGGCCTGATCCCATGGCTGCGTCTCCTGCGAAACGCCCCTCCCTGCCAGCCATCCTGCTGGCAAACGATCTGCTGGATGGCGATGTGGTGTTTCGCGCCGCCTCAGGCTGGAGCCGCGATCCGGCAGAGGCGCTGGTGGCGCATGACGAGGCTGCGGCAGCTGCCCTGGAAGCCGCAGCCGTTGAAGCGCTCAGCGCGCAGCAGGTGGTCGATGCTTATCTCGTGGACGTGATCATTGATCCGCAGGGCCGCGCGGTGCCGCGTCATTTCCGCGAACGTTTCAAGACGCTGGGGCCAAGCCACCGGACGGACCTGGGCAAGCAAGCCGACTTCGGGAGCGCCTGAAATGTATCGCTATGATGAATTCGATTCTGCATTCGTCCGCGCTCGTGTGGAGGAGTTTCGCGGCCAGGTCGCGCGCCGTCTCGATGGCTCCCTGACCGAGGACGAGTTCAAGCCGCTCAGGCTCAAGAACGGCGTTTATCTCCAACTGCACGCCTACATGCTGCGCATTGCGATACCTTACGGCACCCTATCCGCCGTGCAGTTGCGCCAGCTCGCGGTGATCGCCGAGCGGTATGACCGGGGGTATGGCCACTTTACCACGCGCCAGAACATCCAGTTCAACTGGCCGAAGCTGCGGGATATTCCTGACATCCTCTCCCTGCTGGCGGATGTGGAAATGCACGGGATACAGACCTCCGGCAATTGCATTCGCAACGTGACGGCGGATCATTTTGCGGGCGTTGCGCCTGATGAAATCGAAGACCCGCGCGCGGTGGCGGAACTCATCCGCCAGTGGTCGACGGCGCACCCCGAGTTCAGCTACCTGCCGCGCAAGTTCAAGGTGGCCGTCACAGGTGCGGCGCGCGACCGGGCCGTGACGGCGGCCCATGACATCGGCCTGCGCATCGTGCGCAATGCGGCGGGCGAGACAGGCTACACCGTGCTGGTGGGTGGTGGGTTGGGCCGCACGCCCATGATTGGCAAAGTGGTGCGGACATTCCTGCCCAAGGCGGATCTGCTGGCGTATCTCGAAGCGGTGATGCGCGTGTATAATCTCGAAGGTCGCCGTGACAACAAGTACAAGGCGCGTGTCAAAATCCTCGTGCACGAGATCGGCGTTGAGGAATTCCGCGCGCGCGTGGAAGCTGAATTTGCCGGGCTCGATGGTCCGGGCATCAATGCGGACCCGGCTGAAGTGGCGCGCATTGCGGCCTATTTCGCGCCGCCGGCCTATGCAAAACTGCCCGCAACAAGCACGAAGCTTGCGGCGCGTCGTGCATCTAACCCGGCCTTTGCCGAGTGGGTTGCCGTGAACACAGCTCCCCATGTCGCGCCGGGATATGCAGCCGTGACCATCTCCCTCAAGGGCATCGGCGAGGCTCCCGGCGACATCACGGCGGTGCAAATGCGCGCGGCGGCAGACCTTGCGGGGCGCTTTTCCTTCAATGAAACACGGGTCACGCATCTGCAGAATCTGGTGCTGCCCCATGTGCGGCAGGATGATCTGTTCGATGTCTGGCAGGGGCTTATCGCCTCGGGGCTTGCAACAGCCAATGTGGGGTTGATCACGGATATCATCGCCTGCCCGGGCCTCGATTACTGTGCGCTTGCGACGGCGCGGTCCATCCCCATCGCGCAGGCGATTGCGCACCGTTTTGCCGATCAGGCGCGTCAGCGCGACATCGGTGAGCTCAACATTAAGATTTCCGGCTGCATCAACGCCTGTGGCCATCATCACGTGGGTCACATCGGTATTCTCGGGCTCGAAAAACGGGGCGAGGAAAGCTACCAGATCACGCTGGGCGGGGACGCGACCGAAACGGCCGCCATCGGTGAAATCCTCGGGCCGGGCTTGAGCGCCAATGAGGTTCCCGATGCCATCGAGCGGATCGTGGGCGTTTATCTCGCGCAGCGTTACAGCGGTGAGAGCTTCATCGCTGCCGTGAAACGGCTGGGTCTTGCGCCCTTCAAGGCGGCGTTTCTGGTCGCACCGGGGGCACATCATGCCGCTGCTTGATCGAACAGGCGCACTGGATGACCCCTGGGTCCTGATCGAGGACGGCGCGACGGGCACCGCAAGCCACACCCTTGTGACGTTTGACGCATGGCCCGCTGCAATTGCCATCCCATCGCGATCGCTGAAATTGGGCGTACTGGTGCCCAACACTCTGGATGCCGCAGCGCTGCGCGCTCATTTCGCAGCGCTTGAACTCATCGCCATAACCTTTCCCTCCTACGGTGACGGGCGTGGTTTCAGCGTGGCGCGGCGCCTGCGGGCTGCGGGGTACACGGGCCGGCTGCGCGCGCGGGGACCTCTCATTGCGGATCAATTTCGCTATGCGTTGGCCTGCGGCTTTGACGAGATCGAGCTGCCGGAGGCGAGTGCTGCGCGCCAGCCTGTCAGCCAGTGGCTCGCGCAGATCGAGGCAGGGGTGCTGCCCTATCAGCGGGGTTATGCGCCGGGTGGAAACATTCTCGATGCGCGCCGTGCTGCGCGCAAGGCTTTGCGAGAGGACAGCGCAAATGTCTGATAAAAGAGCCGAAAAACTGCACGCGCAATTGCCTGGGCTTGATCTGGCAGGCCGCCTCCGTCTGGTGCGCGAAAGCATAGCGGGCCGCATTGTCCTGACCACAAGCTTTGGCATAGAGGATCAGCTTCTGACCCATTGCATCGGGCAGATGGGCCTCGATATCGCGTTGGCGACACTGGACACGGGCCGGTTGTTTCCTGAAACGCTCGATGTCTGGGCCGAGACGCAAGCCCGGTATGATCTGGCGGTCGAAGCCTTTGCACCTCAAACGGCAGCCACGCAAACCCTGTTGGACACTGACGGAGTCTTGGGCTTTCGCGCGTCGGTCAGTGCACGTCAGGCCTGCTGTGCTGTGCGGAAGGTCGAGCCGCTGGCGCGCGCCTTGGCGCAGGCGCAGGGTTGGATGACCGGACTGCGCGCCGATCAATCGGGTAGCCGTGCGACGCTGGCGTTTGCAGAAGTGGATTATGCGCGCGGCCTGATCAAGATAAACCCGCTGGCGGACTGGTCACGCGAGCGAATCGCGTCGGAAGTTGCGCGCCTTGGGGTCCCAATCAATGCCCTGCATGCACAGGGCTTCGTGTCCATCGGCTGTGCACCTTGCACGCGTGCCATTGAGCCCGGCGAGCCCGAGCGCGCGGGCCGCTGGTGGTGGGAAAACGATGGCAGCAGCGAGTGTGGTCTGCATGTGGATGCGGGCGGCAAACTCAAGCGCTCGCCTGGGCAGGATTTGCGGATATGACACATCTCAGTCATCTCGATGCCCTTGAGGCGGAGGCCATTTTCATCCTGCGCGAGGTGGCCGCGACAGCCGAGAATCCGGTGCTGATGTATTCGATCGGCAAGGACTCCTCCGTGCTCCTGCATCTGGCGATGAAAGCTTTTTATCCTGGCAAGCCACCGTTTCCGGTGCTGCACATCGACACGACCTGGAAGTTCAAGGCGATGATCAGCTTCCGCGACGAGACAGCCCGACGGCTTGGGCTCAACCTAATCGTGCACACCAATCAGGAGGGGTTGAAAGCGGGAATCAATCCGATCGCGTCCGGCTCGCGCGTGCACACCGATGTGATGAAGACCGAAGCGTTGAAACAGGCGCTTGATGCGAACAGATTCGACATGGCGATCGGCGGGGCGCGGCGCGACGAGGAGAAGAGCCGCGCCAAAGAGCGCGTCTTCTCGCACCGCAGCCCTGGCCATCGCTGGGATCCCAAGCAGCAGCGGCCTGAACCGGGTCGGCTCTACAACACCGCCAAGCGCCCCGGTGAAAGCTTCCGCGTGTTCCCGATCTCCAACTGGACCGAGGCCGATGTCTGGGCCTACGTCGCGCGCGAAAACATTCCCGTCGTGCCGCTGTATTTTGCCGCGCCCCGCCCCGTGGTGGAACGCGATGGCGCGCTGATCATGCGCGATGATGAGCGCTTGCCACTCCTGCCTGGCGAAGTGGTGCAGATGCGCAAGGTGCGCTTCCGCACCCTCGGGTGCTATCCGCTGACCGGAGCGGTCGAAAGCGAAGCGGGAGACCTTGCCGCTGTGCTGGAAGAGATGGCGCAGTCCCGCTTCTCCGAGCGCCAGGGCCGTCTGATCGACAGTGACGGCAGCGCTTCCATGGAAAAGAAGAAACAGGAAGGTTACTTCTGATGAACGCCCTCCTGCGCACGGCTGATATCGCACCTATCGCGAGTTCATGGGCGGCGCCAAACGCTTTGGCGGTTCCCAACTCCTTGAACGCACCCGCGCCGCGCACGCTGCTGCGGTTTCTCACCTGCGGGTCAGTCGATGATGGCAAATCAACGCTCATCGGGCGTCTGCTGTTCGAAGCCGGGGCCATTCCCGATGACCAGATCGCAAGCCTTGACAAGGATTCCAGCCGGCATGGCACCACAGGCGGTCGCGACTATGCGCTGCTGGTCGATGGGCTTGCCGCCGAGCGCGAACAGGGCATCACCATCGATGTGGCGTATCGCTATTTTTCAACGCCGCAGCGTTCGTTCATCGTGGCGGATACGCCGGGGCATGAGCAATACACCCGCAACATGGCAACGGGCGCCTCAACCGCCGATCTGGCCATCATCCTGATCGACGCCAGCAAGGGCGTGCTGCCCCAGACGCGGCGTCACGCCTACATCGCCTCGATGCTGGGCATTCGCCAGGTCGTGCTGGCGGTGAACAAGATGGATCTCGTGGGTTTCAGCGAAGCCCGTTTTCGTGACATCGAGCGTGAGGCACGCGCGGCCTTGAGCACACTGGATTTCACGCATGTTGCAGCCCTGCCCATGGCCGCGCGCAGCGGCGACAACATTGCCGCGTCGTCGTCGGCCATGCCCTGGTCTCACGGGCCAAGCCTTCTGGCCTATCTGGAACAGGTGGATGTCGCTCCGGTGGAACAGGGGCCGTTTCGCTTTCCCGTGCAGTGGGTCAACCGGCCCGATGCGGATTTCCGGGGCTTTGCCGGGGTTGTCGCTTCGGGCAGCGTGGCTGTCGGCGACGCGATCAAGGTCTTGCCGTCGGGCCGCACGGCCGTCATCGCGCGCATCGTGACGGCGGGCGGCGATCAGGAGGCCGCACAGTCTGCGACGGTGCCCACCCTTGTGCTCGACCGGGAGATCGATGTGTCGCGCGGCGATGTCATCGTCGCGGCCGGCGACCCGATCAGGCCGCTCAAGCGCTTTGGAGCACGCCTGTTGTGGATGGCCGAGCAGCCGCATGATCCCAACCGCAAGTTGCGCCTGAAACTTGCCAGTACGGATGCGAATGTGGCGGCCATCGAGATCAGGCAACTGGTGGATATCCATACCTACGGCGCGGTTGAAGACACCGGCCTTGCCATGAATGCCATTGCGCAGTGCATTCTGGCGCTCGATACGCCCGTTGTCGTTGCAGACCATGCGCAGGACCGCACCCTGGGCAGTTTCATCCTAATCGACGCCATCAGCGGCGCGACGGTGGCGCTTGGTGTCGTCGACAGCCGCGCAGCAGGCGGGGCCGCGGCAGCGCTCCAAAGTCCGGGGCTGTTGCAGCGCCTGTTTCCACCCACGGGCGAAAGACCGAGACGCAGCGTCGTGAAGGCCCTGACATGGCGCGCCACGGGCAGTGCCGACACGTTTCTGCTGGCCTGGCTGTTCACGCAAAGCGCCAAGGTTGCCGTCGCCATCAGCGCAACGGAAATCGTCACCAAGCTGGTGCTGTACTATGGCCACGAGCGGCTCTGGGCCCGCAGCACGTTCGGGCTTGCCCAGGCTCCGACCCCGGAAGACGCCAACAGCACCCATGGAGCGGGGATATGAAAACCTTTTCCGGAGAATGGCTGGCGGAACTTGCCTACAAGGCGATCATCATCGCGCTGCTTGCGCTGTGGATCGCCTATCCGCCGCAGGGTGCGCATCCACCTGGCAGCAGGAGTGTGCTCGGATGGGCCGCACCCGACCACTGAGCGTCGGGCTTGAAGAGAATAATGTTCTATATTAAAAAATTTCATCCCCGCTCAATGGAATAAAATTCTTTTTCATGGATGCTATCGACAGAAAAATCCTTATCGCCCTGCAGCAGGATGCGACGATCGCCATCGCCGAACTGGCAGCGCGCGTGGGCCTTTCACAGACGCCGTGCTGGAAGCGCGTGCAGCGCCTGGAGGATACAGGCGTCATCATGCGGCGTGTGGCGCTGGTGGACCCGGCAAAAATCGGGCTGAAGCTCACGGTCTTCGTGCAGATCGAAACGGCGGATCATTCCGCATCGTGGCTCAGGGAGTTCGCGCGCATTGTGTCAGCCATGCCCGAAGTCATGGAGCTTTACCGCATGGCCGGTGAGGTGGATTACATGCTGCGTGTGGTGGTCGAGGACATGGCAGCGTACGACACCTTCTACAAGCAACTGATCGAGGCCGTGCCGCTCAAGAACGTCACGTCTCGGTTCGCCATGGAGCGGGTGAAATCCACCACGGCCTATGCCGTTCCGGCATTCTGACCGGGCGATTGCTCAGTGAACATTCATGATTGTTGTCCTTTAAGCGAGCCGGATTCCGCGCTATGTGACGCGGCACAATTTTGCTTTGAAAGAGGATTTCATGCCCCGCATCACGCTGCGCCAGCTTCTGGATCATGCCGCCGAAAAGGATTACGGCGTGCCCGCCTTCAACATCAACAACATGGAGCAGGCGCTGGCGATCATGGAGGCCTGCAACGCGGTTGATGCGCCCGTGATCATCCAGGCGTCGCGCGGCGCGCGCAGCTATGCCAACGACATCATGTTGAAACACATGATGGACGCTCTCACCGAGATTTACCCCCACATTCCTGTTTGCGTGCACCTCGATCATGGCAATGAGCCCACCACATGCATGACGGCGATCCAGGCCGGCTTCACCTCGGTCATGATGGATGGCTCGCTCAAGGCCGACGGCAAGACGCCCGGCGATTGGGAGTACAACGTGGCGGTCACCAAGCGCGTCACGGAGATGGCGCATCTGGGCGGCATTTCGGTGGAAGGCGAGCTGGGCGTGCTGGGCAGCCTGGAGACGGGCGAGGGTGAGGCCGAGGATGGCCACGGGGCGGAAGGCAAGCTTTCGCATGACCAGCTCCTCACCAATCCGGATGAGGCGCTGAAGTTCGTGCTGGAAACCAAGGTGGATGCGCTGGCCATTGCCATGGGCACCTCCCACGGCGCCTACAAGTTCTCGCGCAAGCCGGATGGTGCCATACTGGCGATGAATATCATCGAGGACATTCACCGGAAGCTTCCTAACACCCACCTCGTGATGCACGGCTCGTCCTCCGTCCCGCAGGACCTGCAGGACATTATCAACGAGTACGGCGGGCAGATGAAGCCGACCTGGGGCGTGCCGGTGGCGGAAATCCAACGCGGCATCAAGCACGGCGTGCGCAAGATCAACATTGACACCGACAACCGCATGGCCATGACAGGACAGATCCGCAGAATTCTGGCGGAAAATCCCGCCGAGTTTGACCCGCGCAAATATCTCAAGCCTGCCATGGAGGCGATGACCAAGCTCTGCAGGCAGCGGCTGGAAGAGTTCAACACGGCGGGCCAGGCTGCTAAGATCAAGCGCGTGCTGACCACAGCGGAAATGGCCAAGCGTTATGCGAAGGGCGAGCTCAACCCTGTTGCGGGAGCTGCGCAGAAGGCGGCCTGATCACCCTCGCCGCCCGAACCAGTTGCGGCAACACGCCAGCCACCCTAAAGACAGGCCCATGTCAGCCCGTCTTTATCTCGTCACGCCGCCCGTCTCCGATGCGCTTGGTTTTCGCCCCTTGCTGATGGCGGCTCTCAACGGCGCGCCCGTTGAATGCATGTGGCTGAAGGTGGATGCACCTGACGAGAAGGCGGCCCAACGCATCACGCAGGCGCTGGCAGCCGTCATTCAGGACAAGGGCGTGGCGGTCATCATCGACCCGCCGGGCGATCTGCGCGAGGTGGCCCGCGGGGGCATCGACGGCGTTCACATATCCAGCCCCGACAGCTTGAAAGCCGCGCTTGAAGAATTGAAGCCCGACCGCATCGTGGGCGCGGGGGGTCTCAACTCCAGGGATGAGGCCATGAGCGCAGGGGAGGCGGGTGCGGATTACGTGATGTTTGGCGATCCGCGCGCCGATGGCTCCGTTCCGGTGCTCGACAAGGTGTTGGAGCGCTGCCAGTGGTGGGCGGAGGTCTTCAACGTGCCTTGTGTGGCCTATGCGCCGTCGCCGGAAGCCGTTGCTCCGCTGGCAGCCACCGGCGTTGAATTCGTGGCGCTTGGCGGCTGGGTCTTCGCAGGGGATGTCAGTGCGAATATCAGCAATGCGGTGCGCGCGCTTGACGGTTCGGCCTGAGGCGCGCAGGGGAACCATGCCGGAAGCCTGCCTTTCAAACGCCCTTTGAACTCTGGAATATCAACATGATCCGTACGCCTTTGATGAACGTGATGACGGCTGCCGCCCAGAAGGCCGCGAAGGGCCTGCGGCGTGACTTCGGCGAGGTGGCGATGCTGCAGGTCTCGCGCAAGGGACCTGCGGATTTCGTCTCGGCAGCGGACCGCAAATCCGAAGAGGTGCTGTATCAGGAGCTGTCGCGCGCGCGCCCTGGCTACTGCTTCGTGATGGAGGAGGGCGGCGTGGTGGAAGGTGCGGACAAGTCCCACATTTGGCACATCGATCCCCTGGACGGGACGACGAACTTTCTGCACGGCGTGCCGCATTTCGCCATCTCCATTGGCCTGGAGCGCGAGGGGCAGTTGGTTGCCGGCCTTGTCTACAACCCCGTCACCGATGAGATGTTCGTGGCCGAAAAGGGCCAGGGCGCGTTTCTGAATAACCATCGTCTGCGCATTGCCCAGCGCACGAATTTCGAGGAGGCGCTTGTCGTCTGCGGCATTCCGCATGTGGGGCGCGGCGATCACAAACTGTTTCTGAAGGAAACCGAAGTCGTGATGGCAAAAGCAGCCGGCATGCGCCGCATGGGTGCTGCAGCCCTCGATCTTGCGTACGTGGCGGCCGGGCGTTTTGATTGCTATTACGAGCGTGCGCTGAAGACCTGGGACATGGCCGCAGGGGCCGTGATCGTCAAGGAAGCCGGCGGTTTCGTCAGCGATCTCAATGGTCACACCGCGTTCATGGCCACAGGTGATATCGTGGCAGGCAACGAAACCATGCAACGCGAGTTGCTCACTTTGATCAAGCAGGTGGCGTGAGGGCTCTGTCACATTCCTGACAGCTTCGGGGTTTCAGTGCACGAGTGGCTGGCGCCGGGGAGCCCCTGCGCCTAATCTGCCGAAGATCGAGGTGGATGGGAGCGCATGACAGATCACAATGACTTTGGTGCCGATCCGCTGCGGTTGACCGTGCCGACGCGGTACCTCATCCGCATGGTGGTATTTCTGTCGCTCGTCGGGTTTCTCGTGCTGATCCTCGGCGGCAACCTGACGACGGCATTCCTGTCCAATCCGGGCCTCAATGGACTGATCATCGGTTGCCTGCTGTTCGGTGTGATCCTGGCGCTCTGGCAGGTGGTGCGTCTGTTCCGCGAGGTGCGCTGGGTGAACGAACTCAAGGGCACGCGGCCAGATCTTGCCTTGCAATCGACCCCGCGACTGCTGGCACCGATTGCCACGCTGCTCGGCGACCGCGCCGGACGGCAGATGATTTCCACCGGCACGCTGCGATCCGTGCTCGATTCTGTGGGCATGCGGCTTGATGAGGCGCGCGATGTCTCGCGTTATCTCACAGGTCTTCTCGTGTTTCTCGGGTTGCTTGGGACATTCTGGGGCCTGCTTGAAACCGTGAGTTCCGTTGGGGGTGTCATCGGCGCCATGTCATCGGGCCGTGACGCGGCATTGTTGTTCGATGAGTTGAAGGCAGGCCTACAAGCGCCGCTGGCGGGCATGGGCATCTCGTTCTCCTCATCGCTGTTCGGTCTGGCAGGATCGTTGGTTCTGGGCTTTCTCGATCTGCAGGCCGGCCAGGCACAGACGCGGTTCTACAACGAATTGGAAGACTGGCTTTCCACCACCGCAGCCGACGCGCTGCCGGTCGATACAGGCGACATCGCAGGCGCGCTGGACCGTCTGCAGAAGGCCATGGTGGGCCAACCCTTGAGCGGCAACGTCAATGCCTCCCTTGCGAGCCTTGCGGAGGGCATTCAGCAGATGGTTCAGCACATGCGGGCCGAACAGCAGCAATTGCGGGACTGGGTGGAATCACAAGCCGAACAGCAATCGGACGTGAAGCTGCTCCTCGCCCGTGCGCTTGAAAAGAAGGACCCGCACTGATGCGCCTTGCCCGCAGCCGGCGCAGGCATCAGGGTGTCGATTACTGGCCCGGATTTGTCGATGCGCTGTCGACGCTGGTGCTGGTCTTCGTGTTCTTGCTTGCTGTCTTCATGCTGGCGCAGTTCTTCCTCGCCAAGGAGATTTCAGGCCGTGATGACGCGCTGTCGCGGCTCAACCGCCAGATTTCCGAATTGACCGACCTGCTGTCGCTGGAGCGGGCCACGGGCCGCAGTCGCGAAAGCTCCGTCTCGGCCCTTGAAGCCACGCTGGATGCCGCACGCAGCGAAGCCGCGCGGTTGCGGGCCGAGGCGGCCGCCGGCGGGGCCGTTGCCGGGCGCGCGACGGGTGCCGAACAGGCCTTGGCGAACGAGCGGCAGCTGTCGGCGCGTGCGGCGGCGCAGGTTGAAATCCTCAACCAGCAGATCATGGCGCTCAGGCGTCAGCTCGGTGCGCTCGAAGATGCGCTGCAGGTGAGTGAAACCCGCGACCGCGAGAGCCAGACCCGCCTGACCGATATGGGTGCGCGGCTCAATCTGGCGCTGGCGCAACGGGTGCAGGAATTGCAGCGCTACCGCTCGGATTTCTTCGGGCGTTTGCGCGATGTGCTGGTCAGTCGGCCGGAATTTCGCATCGTGGGTGACCGTTTCGTCATTCCCTCGGAGGTGCTGTTCGACGTGGGGCAGGCCAATCTCAATGCCAGCGGCCTGCCAGAGCTCGACAAGCTGGCGGCGGTCCTGCTGGATACGGCGCGGGAAATACCGCCCGATGTCGCCTGGGTGCTGCGCATCGATGGGCACACCGACCGCCGACCGATCCAATCTGCGCAGTTCGCGTCGAACTGGGAGCTGTCATCTGCCCGCGCCATTGCGGTCGTGAAGTATCTCGCCACGCGGGGCATTCCCGAGCAACGCCTGCTCGCGGCTGGCTTCGCCGAGTTTCAGCCGATTGACCGCGGAGACAGCGACGAGGCGTTCAGGCGCAACCGCCGCATCGAATTCAAGCTGACGGAGCGTTGATCTTGGCGTTAATCTTGGCGCTGATCTTGGCGCTGATCTCGGTGCTGATTTTGGGTTTGGCCGTGTCGTTGGCGGCGCTGATCGCGGCGTCGAATTGCAGCGAGGCGAGGCGCGCGTAGAGCCCGGATTTTTTAGCGCTAAGGCTGGCGTGCGTGCCTTCCTCGACAATGCATCCCTTGTCCATCACCAGGATGCGGTCGGCCTTGAGGATGGTCGCGAGGCGGTGCGCCACCACGATGGTGGTGCGGTTCTGCATCAGCCTGTCGAGGGCGACCTGCACCGCCGCTTCGTTTTCGGCGTCGAGTGCCGACGTTGCCTCATCGAGCAGCAGGATGGGCGCATCTTTGAGTATCGCGCGCGCAATGGCGAGGCGTTGGCGCTCGCCGCCCGACAATGTGACTCCGCGTTCGCCCACGCGTGTCTCGAAGCCATGTTCGCTGGCCTCGATGAAGGCAAGCGCCGAGGCCTGTTCGGCGGCCTCGCGCAACGCCGCATCGCTCGCCTCGGGCCGTGCATAGCGCAGGTTCTCGGCAATGGTGCCCGAAAAGATCACTGGGTCCTGCGGCACGAGTGCAATGTGCTGGCGCAGGTCTGTCAACGCGATGCTGCGGATGTCGATTCCGTCGATCAGGATACGCCCCGATGTCGGATCGTAGAAGCGTGCCACAAGCGAAACCAGCGTGGATTTCCCCGCGCCGGACGGGCCAACGACCGCAAGGCGCTCTCCCGGCTTGACAGCCAGATTGATCGGCCCGAGGGCGGACTGCTCGGCCCGGGAGGCATAGACGAAACGCAGGTCTTCAAAACGGATCGCGCCGCGCACCGGGGTGGGGAGGGGAATGGGCGGCGCAGGCTCGGCAACCGTCGGCTGCGTTTCCAGCAGTTCCGCGATGCGCCCGGCGGCGCCCGCTGCGGCGGAAATCTCGCTCCAGACCTCTGAAAGCTGGCTGAGCGAACTGGCCGCGAAAACAGCATAGAGTACGAACTGCGACAGGCGCCCGGCACTCATCCGCCCCTCGATCACGGCCTGTGCGCCCAGCCACAGAATGCCGATGACGCTGGCGAAGACCAGAAAAATCGCCACGCCGCTGAGAAGTGAGCGCGCACGCAGCGAATCGCGCGCGGTGCCATAAGCCGTCTCGACAGCCGATGCATAGGTTGAACGCACGCGGCCCTCCGCGCCAAAAACCTGCATGGTGCGCGCCGCGCCGATCTGTTCGGTGGCATAGGCCGAGGTTTCCGCCAGCGCATCCTGTGCCTGGCGCGAGCGACGGCGCACGGAGCGCCCCGCGCCGATCAGTGGCAGGATGATGAAGGGGATGGCCACAAGCACGAGGGCGGAAAGCTTTGGGCTCGTCCAGACCATCATCACGACGGCACCCAGAAACAGCACGATGTTGCGCAGCGCGATGGAGGCCGAAGCGCCAAAGGCGGATTTGAGCTGCGTGGTATCGGCAGACAGGCGCGACACCAACTCGCCCGAGCGTGAGCGATCATAGAACGCCGCATCCAGCCGCGTCAGGTGGGCAAAGACCGCTGCGCGCAGATCCGCGACGACACGCTCGCCAAAGGTCATGACGAGGTAATAGCGAACAGAACTGGCCACCGCGAGCAGGCAGACCACCCCCAGCAGCAAGCCGAAGTAAGCGCTGATCAGGTTGGCATTCTCGGGTTTGAAACCGAAATCCACCACGCGGCGCACGGCAATCGGCATCAGCAGGGTGGCGAAAGCGGCGACCACAAGGGCAAGCAGCGCCAGCGCAATGCGTCCCTTGTATTGCATGGCATGCGGCAGCAAGGGCAGCAGGCTTCTCAATGACGTCTTGGGAGCATCGGTCTTCTGGTCGCGGCTGGAGGCCATGCAATACTCAATTCTTGAAATCCTGCGGCTGTCGTTGCCACAGATGGTCACCTGCCGGAAGGGGCTCTTCCCGAAGGTCGATGAGGCAAATTGACGTCCGGCAAGGCCGAACCTGCCTTGCGCCAGCCATACGGGGTGATCATCTGTGGCATATGGTTGATTCTGTTCCAATACCGACTTTGACACTCGACGTCACCGGCATGCATTGCGCGGCCTGCGCGGGCAAGGTCGAGCGTGCCCTCGGGGCCCTGCCGGGTGCCAGGGACGCTGTGGTGAACCTGACGCTCGAGCGGGCTGATGTGCAGGGTGTCGCGGGCGCTGCGGCATTGGCGGCCATCAAGAGCGCGGGATACGGCGCGGTCGTGCGCGGTGGCACACCTGCCGCGCGACAGGCGCAACGTGACATCAGGGATGCAGCACGCCGGTCCGACGAACGCGCGACCTTTGCCTGGTTCGTGCTGTCCGCGCTGCTGTTCCTGCCGTTTCTGGCCGACATGGCCGCCGCGATGCTGGGCTATGGCCACGGGGCCTTGTTATCGCCCTGGATGCAGGTGACGCTGGCTGCGCCCGTGCAGTTTCTAGCGGGATGGCGCTTCATCAAGGGCGCAGCGCTGAGCCTGTGGCGGCGTGCGCCCGACATGGATCTGCTGGTGGCCCTGGGCACGCTGTCGGCTTTCGGCTTCAGCCTGTGGCGCGTGCTTGATGCGCAGATGAATCAGGGGCATGTCGCGCAAAACCTTGCCGGGCAAATCCTTGGCGAGCACGGCCACGCGCTTTATTTCGAGGGCGCTGTGGCCATCATCACGTTCGTGTTGCTGGGCAAGGTCATCGAACAGCGTGCGCGCCATGAGGCGACAGATGCGCTTGGCGCGCTGGCCCGGGAGCAGCCGCAGCGCGCCATGGTTTACCGCGGCGGCGCATGGCTGGAGGTCGAGACACAGACGATCCAGCGAGGCGAAATCTTCGCTGTCCGCGCGGGGGAACGTGCATCCGCCGACGGCATCGTCGTGCAGGGCGCAGGCGCCATGGATGAAAGCCTGGTCACGGGCGAAAGCCTGCCGCAAGCCAAATCCAAGGGTGCGAACGTGATCGCGGGTGCGCTCAATACGACCGGTGTCCTGACTGTGGAGGCTGTTGCGACGGGGGACGACATCACCATCGCCCGCATCACCCGCCTCGTCGATGAAGCGCAGACGCAAAAAGCCCCGGTGCAGCAGATGGCGGATCAGATTGCCCGGATCTTCGTCCCTGCCATCCTGTTGATTGCGCTGGTCGCAGGGCTGTTCTGGTTGTGGCGCGGTCAGCAGGAACTGGCGCTCGTTGCGGCTGTTTCCGTGCTTGTGGTGGCCTGCCCCTGTGCCCTTGGTCTCGCGACGCCCATCGCGCTGGTGTCCGGAATGGGTGCGGCGGCCAAGGCCGGGATCATCGTTCGCGATATCGGTGCGCTCGATCTGCTCGCGCAGACGCGCACGGCTGCTTTCGACAAGACCGGCACATTGACAGAGGGGCACCCGCGCATCACGGCGGTGGCTGCGCCCGGCATCGGGGCCGAGGACGCACTCAAAGTCGCGCTCGCGCTCTCCTTGCAGGGCGAGCATCCGCTGGCCGAAGCGGTGCGGGCGGCGGCAGCGGACAAGGATATCACTGTGGAAGCCGCCAGCGATCTCGTGTCGACACCCGGGGCCGGCGTGACGGGCCGCGTCAACGGCGTGGTCGCGCTCCTGGGTTCGGCGGAATATCTGCGCGGCGCAGGTTTGTCGCTGGGTGCGCTGGAGCAAATCATCGCGCGCGATCCCGGCTTTGCAGAGGCGCAGACCGTGTCGTGGCTGGCTGGCGCGGGCCGCGTCATCGGCGCGATTGCCTTTCAGGACTCAGTGCGGGCCCATGCCGATCAGGCCCTCGCGGACCTGCATGCGCTGGGCGTGCGCACGGTCATGCTGTCCGGCGATCGCAAGGCAGCGGCGGCAAGCATCGGCGCAAGCCTCGGCATCCGCGATGTGCGCGCGGCACTCAAGCCTGCTGACAAGGTGAGCGCTGTCAGAGATATGGCGGGGGAGGGCGTGGTCGTCATGGTGGGTGATGGTTTGAACGATGCCCCTGCTCTGGCTGCCGCCAGCATCGGCATTGCCATGGGGCAGGGAACGGAAGCGGCGCGCTCGGCTGCGGGGCTAACCCTTGGCCGGGCGGATTTGCGGCTGGTGCCCAAGGCCATCCGCATCGCGCGGGCGACGCGCGCGGTTGTGCACCAGAACCTGATCCTGGCCTTTGCCTTCAACGGCATTGGCATTCCGCTGGCTGCCCTGGGCCTGCTCACGCCTGCCGTTGCCGGCGCCGCGATGGCGGCCTCCTCGGCGTCGGTCGTGCTGAATGCGGCGCGGTTGGCACGCATGCGATTCTGATGGATGGTACCTAGCGCAGCGATTTCACGACCCGGATGTCGAGATCCTTGATCTTCTTGCGCAGGGTGTTGCGGTTGACGCCCAGCATTTCTGCCGCACGGATCTGGTTGCCGCGTGTGGCCGCAAGGGCGGCGCTGACGAGCGGACCTTCGACATCTTCCAGGATGCGATCATAAAGTCCGTTGGGCGGCAGGGCATCGCCGTATTGCGCAAAGTGTCTGGCCAAATAGCTTTCCATGAACGCGCCCAGGGGAATGTCAGCCTGATCCGCCTGCCGACTGGATGCAGATGACAGCGCATGGACCACACCCAGTTCAGCCTCGATCGCAGGTGCCGTGATCACCTCATGCGGGCTGAGTGCCGCCAGGCGCCGCACCATGTTCTCCAGCTCGCGGATGTTGCCGGGCCAGGCATAGCTCTTCATGCGCTCCAGCGCATCGCTGTCCACCTGCTTGCGGGGCATGCCCTCTTTCTCCGCAGTCTGGAAAAAATGACGCACAAGATCAGGGATGTCGCTGGCGCGCTCGCGCAAAGGGGGCAGGCGCAGCGGCACGACATTGAGGCGGAAGTAGAGATCCTCGCGGAACTGGCCGGTCTGGATCAGGCCACGCAGATCCTTGTTGGTGGCCGCCACGATGCGGACATTGGTCTTGATGGGCGTGCGCCCGCCCACGGTGGTGTATTCGCCCTGCTGCAGCACACGCAGGAGCCGCGTCTGCGCCTCCATCGGCATGTCGCCGATCTCGTCGAGGAAGAGCGTGCCCCCTTCGGCCTGCTCGAAGCGGCCGGACTGGCGCTGGTTCGCCCCCGTGAAAGCGCCCTTTTCATGTCCGAAGAGTTCCGATTCAATCAACTCGCGCGGAATCGCCGCCATGTTGATGGCGACAAACGGGCCTTTCTTGCGTTTGCCGTAGTCGTGCAGTGCGCGGGCCACAAGCTCCTTGCCCGTGCCGGATTCTCCGTTGATCAGCACGGTCAGGTCGATCAACATGAGGCGAGCCAGCGTGCGGAAGATCTCCTGCATCGCGGGCGAGCGCCCCACCAGAGGCAGTTCCTCCGCCTCCAACTGCGGTTCCGGCACCATGGCTTTGGGCGTCACCAGCACACGGCCCACGACACTGACGAGTTCGGTCAGATCGAAGGGCTTCGGCAAATATTCATAGGCGCCCAGTTCCGAAGCCTTGATGGCTGTCATGAAGGTGTTCTGCGCGCTCATGACCACGATGGGGAGGTGCGGACGCAGCTTGCGGATGCGCGGGATCAGATCGAAGGCATTGCCATCGGGCATCATCACGTCGGTGATGATCAGGTCGCCGTCGCCGCTCTGGACCATCGACCAGAGGCTTGAGGCGTTGCTGGCAAGCCGCACATCATAGCCTGCCCGTGTGAGCGCCTGGCCCACCACGGTGCGGATCGCGGCATCATCATCGGCGACGAGAACAGTTCCAGTCCTAGGCATCACATCTCTTCATGGGCGAGATCGAGCTCGCGTTTTCCTTGCAGCGGCAGGAGCAGGCGAAAGGTGGTCCGCTTGGGGACACTTTCGCATTCCACGATGCCGCCGTGGTCACCGACCACCTTGGCAACCAAAGCAAGTCCGAGGCCACTTCCGCTCGCTTTGGTCGTGATGAAAGGGTCGAACAGATTCTGCCGGATGTCGTCAGGCACGCCTGGTCCGTTGTCCCGCACGCAGACCTCGAGCGGCAGGCGCACGCGTCCGATGGTGCCGGGCACCGATATGCGCACGCCCGGGCGATAGGCCGTGGTCAGGCTGATTTCGCCATCCACCGCGTCCCCGATGGCTTCGGCGGCATTCTTGACGAGGTTGATGAGCACCTGAACCATCTGGTCCCGGTTACAAAGGATGGGTGGCAACGAGGGATCGTACTCGACCGAGATGCGCACGTGACGGGCGAAGCCGGAGCGGGCCAGCGCGCGCACATGGTCAAGCACGGCGTGGATGTTGACCTCATCGTGCTGCGGCGCACGGCCATCGGTGAACAACTCGAAGCGGTCCACCAGCTTGACGATCCGGTCGGTCTCGTCGCGGATGAGCTGGGTCAGGACGCGGTCATCATCGCTGACGGCACTGTCGAGCAGTTGCGCGGCCCCGCGAATGCCCGAAAGCGGGTTCTTGATCTCATGGGCCAGCATCGCTGCCATGGCCGTGACCGAACGCAATGAGCCCCGGTGGCTGAGCTGGCGGTTGAACTTGTCCGCGATGGTTCGCTCCTGGATCATCACGAGCGTGATGCCGGGGGCATCGGCGAGAGGCGCGGCGTGAATATCCGCCATGCGTTCGCCCGGCAGGCGTGGGCCGCCCAGTTCCACTCGGTAGAGATTGAACGAGGAATCCTCGTCGCGCGCCTGCTGCACCAGCATGGAAAGGGCAGAGTTCGCGCCCATGAGGCGCTCCAGCGTCGCACGTTGCAGGAACGCCAGTCCCATGTCGAAAAAAGCCTCCGCGGCAGGGTTTGCATCAAGAATGCGACCCTCATCGCCCACCAAAAAAATCGCATGTGGCAAGGCCTGCGCCACGCGGTCGAGGGCGATGGCGTCACTGGCTGGATAGGTCACATGATCGTCCATCAGGCGGCCTTCGCAAACGCAATGGCCGCGAAAGCGGTGGTCAAGCCGGCCAGAACCACCGCGGGATCATCCGAGCGCATCAGATCGTCGCGCAGGCGCACAGCCGTCTGTGAGCCGTGTTTCGCAGCTTCTTCAAGGTAGCCCGCAACATGCTTGCGAGCATGGCGCATGCCTTTGGAAATGCCCATGGTTTCAAGCAGATGCGTGTAGTGCGCCGTCGCTGCGCGTGCCATGTCCTGCGGTGCGACCGGCCTGAATGCTTCGCCCCGCAAAGCAACCGAGACGTCGCCGACCAACCACGGGCAACCCACCGCCGCGCGTCCGATCATCACCGCATGGGCGCCTGACTGGGCCAGCGCCGCGCGGGCCGTGGTAATGTCCGTGATATCTCCATTGACGACGACGGGCAGGCCCGTCGCCTCCACAACAGGACGCACCAGTCCCCAGCGCGCCGTGCCCTTGTAAAACTGGCAGCGCGTGCGGCCATGGACGGTCAGCATGCGGATACCGAGGCTCTCGGCCCGTCGCGCCAGTTCGGCCGCATTGAGGCTGGCGTCATCCCACCCCAGGCGCATCTTGAGCGTCACGGGGCGGCTGGTGGCCTTCACGGTGGCCTCGATCAGGCGGCTGGCGTGATCCAGATCACGCATGAGGGCCGAGCCTGACCAGCCATTGGTGACCCGCTTGGCCGGACAGCCCATGTTGATGTCGATGATGTCTGCCCCACAGGCCTCGGCACGCCGCGCGCCCTCGGTCATCCAATGGGTCTCGCAGCCTGCAAGTTGAACGGCGTGAATAGTCAGCCCATCGCCGGCGGCGCGCATTTCGGCCTCGGGTGATCCGCTTGCGAGGGCATCCGAAGCGACCATTTCCGACACAACCAGCGCCGCGCCGCAACCCTCCGCCACGCGGCGCATGCCCGCATCCGTCACGCCGGACATGGGCGCGAGAATGGCCCCGCGCACATCCGCCAGGAATGCCTCTGCTGGATTTGAAAGCGTGCTCAGCGTTTTTGCCTATTTTTTGTGCTGTTTTGTAATGTGCCTAAATTAGTAGCTTTTGTGCGCTGCGGCAAGATCATAAGCTGGCGCTGGCGTGTACCAGGGGCTAAATCCATCTGCATGTTCTCCAAAGCCCTTATCGATGATGCGACCGCCACGCTCGCGCACCTGCGCAAACACGGTTTGATGTGTGTGACGGCGGAATCCTGCACCGGAGGGCTGATTGCGGGATTGCTGACCGCGATTCCCGGCTCGTCCGATGTGGTGGAGCGCGGCTTTGTCACTTACTCCAACCTTGCCAAAGTGCAGATGCTGGCTGTGCCGCAAAGCCTGCTGGACCGCCACGGCGCGGTCAGTGCGGCTTGCGCCGAAGCGATGGCGCAAGGCGCGCTTGGCGCGAGCGCAGCCCAGATCGCCGTCGCCGTCACCGGGGTTGCGGGGCCAGGGGGCGGTACGCCGGACAAGCCCGTTGGGCTCGTGTTTCTGGGCGTAGCGATGGCGGGCGGGGTGCGCATCGTCGAGCGGCGGTTGGGTGCCATCGAGCGGGACGCGGTGCGTGAGAAGACCGTGCTGGACGCTCTCAAGCTTCTTCGCGAGGGCATTTAAGCCCCATTCTCACGCATTGGTGAGCAAACATGACCCAATTGTAATGGAGGGGTTCATTGTTTGTGAACCGATTTTGGGTTAGGAACGTTCATACAGCGTTCATCTGGCCGGCAAGGTTACGGGCGCGCAAAAGACGACATGGCCAACCTGAGGCGGGTTGAGCCGTGAACAGCTAGGCCATTACCCATCTGCATGACTGATCGTGCATCCGCGCGACAGGAGAACTATGTCTGCCATCGCACCTTCCCTGGGCACCATTGCCCCTCTTGCCAGCGCTGCCGCCAGCGTGGCGCCGGACCGTGATGCGCGGCTCGATTTCTTCCGTGGGCTTGCCCTGTTGATGATCTTCATCAATCACACCAGTGGCAACCTGCTTTCGCATGGCACTCTGCAGCGCCTCGGATTTGCCGACGCGGCGGAGGTCTTTGTCTTCATTGCGGGCATGGCGGCGATCTTTGCTTACCGCAAGGCGTTCAACAGCGGCGGACTTGCGGCCGCGTTCCGCGTGGTCGGGCAGCGCATCCGCACACTCTACATCGTGCACCTTGCAGTCACTGTCGGGGTTATCGTTCTGGCGATTGCAACAATGATGCTGGGCAGCGGCTTCGACATCGTGGCCAAGCTTGGCTTGCAACCGCTGTTCGCTGATCCTGTCGCTGCTCTGGTGCGCGTCCCATTGCTGACGTTTCAGCCACACTATCTTGATATTCTCCCACTTTATGTGCTGCTTCTGGCCGCCGTGCCGTTCATCCTGGCCGGATTTCGCCTGCACATCGGGTTGCCCGTGCTGGTGAGTACGGCTTTCTACATATACGTGCAGATGACAGGCGTGAACCTGCCTGATCTGGGCGATGCAAGGGGCTGGTTTCTCAACCCGATGGCATGGCTGCTGCTGTTCGTGATCGGTGGAACGGCGGCTGAAATGACCCTGCGCGGGATGTGGGCGCGGCTTTCAGCACCGCTGCTGCACGTCATCACGCTCGCGGCTGTGCTCTACACGGTATTCGCCTTGATACATGCCGCACCCTGGACAATGCTTCCCGGCCTCGAAGGGGCGTGGTTTGCCCCTTTTGCACCCGATGTGAACAAGACCTCGCTCTCCTGGCACCGCCTCCTCGATATCCTGGCAAAAGTCTGGGTCGTTGCCGTGCTTGTGCCCAGGCAGGGTGCTTTTTTTCAGGCCGGGATCGGGAAGGCCGTCAGCCTCGCGGGGCGGCAATCCTTGCCCGTGTTCGTGCTCGGAATTTATCTGTCGCTCCTCGCATCCATCATGATTTTTGAAGCGAAGGGAGATATCGGCACGCAATTCGCCATCAATGCCGCCGGCATCACGCTCATGCTCGGGCTGGGCTGGGTGCTTGACCGGGCCCGCAAACGCCCTGCGCGCGCGCTTGTGCTGCGCTCCTGAGAGGGCGGATAAAGGACAGAAAAGGCAGGACGAGTTATTTCGCGACGGCGATCTGCTTTTGTCCCACCATGTCGGCCAGCAACTCACCAACGCAGGCATGCATGGCATCTGACATGTGCAGGCCGTCCGCATTGACCATTTCGCTGACCGGCACCTTGCGCTCTTCTGCCAGGGCTTTCATGAGGGCAAAACGGCGGAAATGATAAACACGGCCGTGGGGGCCTTTTGCTGTTTCTTCGTCGATGATGGATTGCATGGCACCGGTATCGGGATCTTTCAGAACGACGGGCGCATACTGCAGATCCAGAAGCACCACAGGAATGTTGCGGTCCGCCAGCATTTTCAGGCCAGACTGAACCTCCTGGCGCCGCCCATCGGTGCCAGTGTAACGCAGCACGTCATTGACACCCAGTTGCCAGATCACGAGGGAGGGGTTGAGGGCCAGCACGTCGGTCTCGAAACGCGCCAGCATGTCCTTGATGGTCTCGCCGCCGCGGCCCTTGTTGATGACATGCACATCCAGTGTAGGTGCCAGTTTTTTCAAGGCGGATTCCATGGCTGCAGGATAAAGCATGGACTTGTCGTTCGAAGCGACACCTTCAGTCGAGGAGGAACCGATGGCCACGATCGTCTGCTTGCGCCCGGAGAGCTGGACATTGGCATCGAAGGCGGCGGTCCGTTCCGTGCGACACTGCTTGGCGTTGAGTTCGCCCGCATGAACAAGCCCAGGTGTGAAACAAATGCTCGCAGCCGCCAGAACTATGGCGCAGACATATTTCAGCCTGGTGGATACTGCTCGCAAGGGTTGCCCTATTTCGTTGCCCGCTCTAGTCGGTGAAGGTCACTTGAAAGGCATGAACGTTGTCTGAACAGCTCAAACGTGCAGCGGCGAGCGAAGCGCTGAGACGTGTCGAAAACGGCATGCGTCTCGGACTTGGCACTGGTTCGACGGCGCGTCACTTCGTCGAGCTGCTGGGCGAGCGGGTCGCAGGGGGGCTGAAGATCATCGCTGTGCCCACCTCGGAGGTCACAGCCGCACAGGCGCGCACCCTTGGAATTGAACTGGCGACGCTCGACGACTATCCGGAACTCGACATCACGATTGATGGCACGGACGAATTCGACCCTGCCTTGCGCCTCATCAAGGGCGGCGGTGCGGCGCTGCTGCGCGAGAAGATCGTCGCAGCCGCCAGCCGTGAGATGCTGGTGATTGCCGATGAAAGCAAACGGGTCGAACGTCTCGGGCGCTTTCCCCTGCCCATCGAAGTGAATGGCTTCGGACTGTCTGCGACGCGCCGGCGTGTGGAGGCGGCGTGCGCGGGCGCTCCCATCAAATTGCGCATGGGGCCTGATGGAACACCACTGGTCACGGATGGCGGCCACCTGATTCTGGATGCCCATATGGGCGCGATTGCCGATGCCGAAGCGCTGGACGAATCATTGCTGCGCATTCCGGGCGTTGTGGAGCACGGACTTTTTCTTGGTCTTTGCACCACGGTCTATGTTGCAGCGCCGAACGGGGTTGCCGTCATTGGCAGGAGCGCGTAACGGTCCCGGATTGAAACACCAGTTCGTTCTCACGGAATGGCAGGATTCCCATGCTGACCTATCGCCGACTTTGCCTTGCTGCTGCTTTCTTCGCCTTTTCAAGTGCGACCGTGCAGGCTCAGACCCTCACACAGGCTCCGACCCTCACACAAGCTCCGACCCTCACACAAGCTCCTGCATTGGCACCAGCAGCTCCGGGTGTCGCGACAGCACCGCTCAGCGAAGCGGTCATGGCGGCGGCGCGCGATGTTGTGACGGGTTCGGGCCTCGCCAGCACCTTTGAGGGCATGGTGCCGCAGATCGCGGAGCAAATTCGCAGCGGGTATTCGCGCACCCGCCCAGACATCATCAAGGACATGGAAGAGGCGCTGAAGCTCATTTCCGCTGAGTTGGCCAGCCAGCCTGCCCGGATGATCGATGTGGCGGCAACCCTCTATGCCGTCCGCATGACGGAAGCGGAACTCAAGGATGCTGCTGCCTTTTTCAAATCCACAGCGGGCAAGAAATATGTTGGTTCGCAAGGGCAAATTCTCAACGAGCTGTTCACGCAGATGCAGGTCTTTTCCCAGACACTGGGCAATGTGATGATTGACCGCCTGCGCGAGGAGTTGCGCAAGAAGGGTCACCAGATCTGACGGCCAAAGCGGCAGTTCCCGAGGTGCGTGCCTCATCAGCTCTGGCGAATGGCTCCTCCTTCCTGCTTGGCGTCGGCCTGCCGCTGGCGATGCTCCTGTCGACCAAATCCTCACCGCTGCTGCTGACTCTTGCCGCTCTGCTGGCCTGTGCCGCTCTCGTGCATGCGGCGGGCTGGTCGCCTCTGGCATCGAAATTCTTCGCATGCGCGGGGCATCCGGCCGGCATGCTGGCCTGCGCGATGCTTGTCTATGCAGGCGTCTCGATCGCCTGGGCGCATGATCCTGCATCGTCGCTGCGACTGTTCATCGAGATGCTGGTGCCAATTGTCAGCGGGCTGGCGCTGGCGCTTGTCTATCCCGCCCTGGCACCGCAGCCGCGCGCGGCGCTGTGGGTTGGCGCGGCCACCCTCGCAGCCCTTGTGCTCGTGCTCGATCTTGAAACAGGGCTGTGGCTGCGCAATCTGACGGGCGGGCGTGCCACGGATTACAGCTACAACCGGGCGGCGGTGACATTGATGATGCTCCTTCCTCCATTGACCGCGCTTGCCATGGCGGAAGGACAGCGCAAGCTGGTGCTTTGCCTTGCCGCGATTGCCGTGGCGGGGGTGGCCAGTGCCAGCGGCACAGCAAAGCTCGCGCTGATCGTCATGGTCGTTGTTTTTCCCGTTGCCTTTGTGCTGCCCCGATTTGCAGGCTGGACAGGCCTTTTGGCCACGCTCGGCGTGCTGGCCGGGGCGCTGTTTTCAGGGTCACTCGGAAGATTGGCACTGTCGCAGAGGTTTCACGAGACACTCAAGGATGCGCATTCGGCCGACCGGGTCGATATCTGGCTGAGTTTTGAGTCTGTCGCCCGGCAGAACTGGCTCTTCGGCCAGGGTTTTGGCGCCAGCCTCAACTTGCAGAACGCACCCGTGGCCCGCTTCATCGAGCCCGAGCGCGTGCTTCTGCTGGGGGCCAGTCACCCGCACAACGCCTTTCTGCAGCTCTGGGTCGAGTTGGGCGTGGTCGGTATTCTGTTCGCAGCGGCACTCACGACGCTGTTTTTCACCACCGTGCTGCACAAGGCGCAGCCGTGGCTGCGCCCTTACTGGATCACGTGGTTTGCCGCAGCCGCGGGCGTTGCGGCCGTCAGCCACGGGGCCTGGCAGGCCTGGTGGATGGCCGCGCTGGCGGCCTCCGCTGTAGGCTTGCTGGCCGCCAGATCGCCTTCTACTTCGTCAGTTTGAGCGCTGTGTTGGAGAACGTGCCAGCAATGCCATCGAAGGTTTTCTTCAACGCCACCTGATCACCCGCGAAATAGGCGTCAGCGGGCGTCGAAGCGCATTTGCGCATCATGTCGACCGAATTGCCCTGCTTGTTGCGAAACAGGATGGTGATGATCTTGATCCCCTTCTTCTTGGCATTGTCGCAGGCCAGCAGGAAGCGCTCGTCGAGATACGAGTTTGCGGCGGCGAATGTGGCGGTCGGAAACCGGCCGTTGCGCAGATAACCATAGCCGGTGTAATGGCTGTAGTTATCCGTGCCGGGTGCATCGCCCATTTCATTGTCGCCGTCGCTCATGAAGACGATCGTTTTTTTCTGGTCCTTGGTATACGCTTTGCCGTCGGCGAAGGGCGCAAGAGGTGAAAGCGTGCGCCAGCCCCAGGCGAGGCCCTCAACGAGGATCGTCCCGCTGCCGTTCCAATGCTTCATGTTCTGGAGAACGTTCTTCACCTTGGCCTTGTCATCGGTCAGGCGCTGCAATTCTGTGGGGCAGGCCTTGTTGGGGCCCATGGTGTCAGGCGCCGTTTCTACGATCTTGGGTGCGTTCTTGCCATCGTACTTCAGAATGTTGGCTGTCCGCCCGCCTGATTCGCCAACCTGTACCCAGCCCTTGGGCATCGTGCCGTCGGACATGTAGTTGTTGATGCCCTCCTTGAGCCACCCGCCGACACCGTCGTGCTCATCAGGCCAGAAATACGGCACGAACAGGCTGTCGCCCATGCCGGCCTGGGGCGGCTCGTCCGTCACGTCGAACGGCTCGGGCCGGGCTTCGACACAGCCTTTCCAGCGTGCGTTCGGCATGCGCGCCAATAAATCAAAGTGGCTGACCTTCATCGCGCCGCCCAGCGTGCAAAAGCCACCGTTGTTTTCATAGAAGCCTGTCGGGACAAACACGGGGATCGATGTTGTCGAGCCCGGGCCTGACATTTTGGTCACCCCTTGGAGCGGCGGGACTGTGTTGGGCGTCACGCCGGCACCCTGCGCAGTGGCAGTACCAATGCCCATGATCGCACGCATGAACTGATCCACGTTGTCCTGTGGGTGCAAAAGAAACACACCCTTGCCGCCGCCGCCCGGATTTGGCGGAATCACGGGGCCGCCCACAGGTTTGCAACCGGTTTCAACCACGCCGACGGAGTAGGGCCACCATTCGCCGCCGCGGATGGGTGTGGTCGTGTAGCGTGTGAACGCACCGTGCCATTGGCTGTCGGCCCGGGTGTCGAGATGCGACATCGCCATATTGCTTGGCCCGACGTTGACCGCCGTGACGAATGGCACAACCGAAATCTTGGTCTTGCCGGTCATCGCCTTGTCGACAAAGGCCACCGAAGCCTCGCGCAGGGTCTGCATGTCGCTCACCATGGAACCTGTGTTGTCGAGCACGAGCGCAATTTCATCACCGACGACCGAGCCGCCGACGGGCGCGGCTGTCGCGACGCTGGCCTCGGCGTGGTAGGATACATCCGCCGTCTTGATGCCCACGACCGGGAGAAATGTGTTTGCCAGTTGGGCGCTGCCCGTAACGCGCACACCGCCCGGTTCGAAGAACTGGATCGTGGGTATGATCGTGCCTGTGTAACCCGACATCTTGAGGTTGGCATCAAACACCTGGTTGGCGATTTTCGTGGCTTCCGTGTCGGATATGATCCGGGCCTTGGCACCGGCAAGGGCTGCGGCATCGGCAGCGGACTGGAAGGCCTGGCGCGAATTGGAGGCGCGTCCGTAGTCGATCGCAACCCCTGTTCCTGCAAGAATCGGAAAGAGACTAAGACCAAACAGCATGGCGACCGTGCCCCGGCTGTCGTGTGCATAACGCTTGAGAACGGTTAAACCCGTATGTTTCATGATGACACTCCCCATGAATACACCTTGCCGCCAGGAGCCTAAGCAAAAGGTTGATTTACATGCAGGTGGCCACGAAGTTTGGGAAAGTAGTTAAAAACCTCCCAAATCCGTGGATTCTTCTGCGTCACCTGGAAATCTACGTTACGTGAAAATCTCGGTCACCTGGAAATCTGCGTCACCTGGAAAGTTGTGCAAACAGCCTCCGGCCTCTATCTGAGGCAAGTGAACCGGGAAGATGCGATGTCTGTTGATGATGTGGACCTCTTCGTGATCGGCGGCGGCTCGGGGGGGGTGCGCGCTGCGCGCATCGCGGCCAGCCACGGGGCCAAGGTCGCGCTGGCGGAAGAGTTCCGCATGGGTGGCACCTGTGTCATCCGCGGCTGCGTGCCCAAGAAACTGCTGGTCTACGCATCACGCTTTGCGGATCATTTCAGCGATGCGGCGGGATTCGGCTGGTCCATGACAAAGCCGTCCTTCGATTGGCCCACTCTGGTGGCCGCCAAGGAAAAGGAGATCACACGGCTGGAGGGTGCCTACACCCGCACACAGGAAAATGCCGGGGTCACGGTCTTCAAGAGCCGTGCCATTCTGGAGGATGCGCACACAGTGCATCTGGCGACCGAAAACCGCAGCCTGCGCGCGCGCCACATCCTCATTGCGACGGGAGGTCATCCCAATCGGCCCGCCGATCTGCCGGGCGTCGAGCATGCCATCACTTCCAATGAGGCTTTCGACCTGCCGGCGTTTCCCAAGCGCATCGTGATTGCCGGAGGAGGCTACATCGCGGTCGAGTTCGCAGGCATCTTTGCGGGTCTGGGCAGCGAAGTCACGGTGATCTACCGCGGGGATAAAATCCTGCGCGGGTTCGACGAGGACATGCGCGCCGGCTTGTGCGAGGCTTACACCAAACGCGGCATCCGCTTTGTCTACGATGATGTCTTCGAGCGGATCGAGAAAACCCCGCAGGGGTTGCGCGCTGTGACGCGCAAGGGGGCCGTGCTTGAAGCCGATCAGATCATGTTTGCGATCGGGCGTGCGCCCAACACCAAGGGCCTCGGACTGCGGGCAGCGGGCGTGCAGCTCAGCGATGACGGCGCGATCATGGTCAATGCCGCGTCGCAGACCAGCATCCCGCATATCTACGCCGTCGGCGATGTGACCAACCGCGTGAATTTGACACCGGTGGCGATCCGCGAGGGGCATGCGGTGGCCGATGCCCTGTTTGGTGGCATGCCGTGGGCCGTCGATTACGGCGACATTCCCACGGCGGTGTTCTCGACGCCCGAGATCGGCACCGTCGGAATGACGGAAGAACAGGTCAAGGCGCAGCACGAAGCGGTGGACATCTACCGCGCCGGGTTTCGCCCGATGCGCGCCACGATCTCCGGCAGCGATGAGCGTGTGGTCATGAAGATCATCGTAGATGGCATCACCGACCGCGTATTGGGCGTGCATATTCTGGGCGCTGATGCCGGCGAGATGGCGCAGCTCATCGGGATCACCCTCAAGATGAAAGCGACGAAGGCAGACTTCGACGCAACCATGGCCCTGCATCCATCGGCGGCAGAAGAACTCGTGACCATGCGCACGCCGGCCGAGCGGTGGCGCCGGCATTGACCGGCGCGCGCCTCACTGCGCGGCCACATGCTGGATGCGGACCTGTGAAAGCCAGGCCCGCAATGCGCCGGGTTTCACCGGTTTGTTGAAGACAGCCGTATCGATCAGCGCGGCCAGTGCGCGGACCTCGGCGGTTCGGTCCGCCGTCATCAGGATAGCCGGTGTATGGGCATTGAGCGCCTGGCGCACGGATGTGATCACGCCAAGGCCATCGCCCGTGTCGAGGTGATAATCGGCGACGATGGCATGGGGCCTGAAGCCGTTCTTGATGAGTTGAACGGCGCCATGCTGGTCGGATGCGGCCGCGATGCTGCAGCCCCATCCCTCCAACAACAGGCGCATCCCATCGAGGATCGCGGCTTCGTTGTCGATGCACAGAACCCGCAGGCCTGCCATCGCAGAGGGCGGGGCCTGGGCCGGCACCAGTTCGGCGACGACGGCGCGGGTTTGCCCCAGCGGAAGGTCGATCGTGAAACGGCTGCCCTTGCCGGGCTCCGAGCGCAAGGTGAGCTTGTGATCGAGCACCCGGGCAATGCGCTCCACGATGGAAAGCCCGAGCCCGAGCCCGCGCGCGATCAGGGCGCCTTCATCCAGTCTCTGGAACTCGCGGAAAACCTGCCGGTGCCGCGCCTGCGCAATGCCGATCCCCGTGTCGTGCACCTCGATGCGCAGGCGTCCCTTGCGGCGTCGGCAGCCAATCAGCACGCGGCCCATGGGGGTATACTTGATGGCGTTGGACACAAGGTTCTGCAGCAGGCGCCGCAGCAGCCGCCGGTCAGTCTTCACCGTCAGCGAGCAGGGCATGAAGGTCATGGGAAGCCCCCGTTCGCGCGCCATCGGGCCAAACTCGATCGCGAGCTGGCGGAAGAGATCATCCACGCGCACCGGGCCAATTTCGGGCTTCATTGCGCCTGAATCCAACCGGGATATATCCAGCAGGGCCGTGAGGATCTCCTCGACCGCATCAAGCGAGGCGTCGATGTTATGGGCGAGGGATGCGGATTCGGCGCCCTGCACCCGCTCGACGAGGGAAGAGGTGTAGAGGCGCGCGGCATTGAGCGGCTGCAGGATGTCGTGGGAAGCCGCAGCCAGAAAGCGCGTCTTGGAAACATTTGCCTCTTCCGCCTGGGATTTGGCACGCGCCAGTTCGCTGTTGAGGCGCGTGAGTTCCTCGGTACGTTCCTGCACCCGGCGTTCCAGGGTCTCGTTGGCCCGCGCCAGTGCCTCTTCGGCTTCGACGCTTTCGGTGATGTCGGTGTAGGTCGTCACGCGCCCGCCATCGGGCAGCGGGTTGGAGCGGATGTCGATGACGATGCCCTTCTTGGGCAAACGCAGCCGAAAGGGCTCAGTGCGCACCATATAGTTTTCCAGCCGCTGCTCGATGATGTCGGGAGAAGCATCGTCTCCGTAGAGAGAGCGCGCGGCGTTGAACTGGATGATCTCCTCCAAGCCGACGCCTGGTTCGACCAGAGAAGGTGGCAGGTCGAAGATGCCCTGGAAGGCGCGGTTCGAGGCAAGCAGTTTCAGATCCTGGTCAAACACGGTCACGCCCTGCTTGGCGTGATCCAGCGCATGTTGCAGCAGGGCGCGGTTCTGCTGAATGACGGCGGAGGCTTCATCGAGCACCATCAGCGCGGCATCCGAAGACAGATTGCGGCGGCGCAGCATCAGCGACAGGGCGAGGCGTGAGGAGGCCGCGCCGATGGCAGAGGCCAGCAGGTGCTCCGCAAACCGCATGGCATGCGCGCTGGCTGGCTCCAGTGGCGACAGCGGTGCGCCACGTGTTTTCGCAAAGCCTTCGAAAGCCGTACGTGTGCGCTCATCGCCCAGGTAGCGCGCGACCGTCTGCATCAGTTCCTCCGTCGTGGCCGACGTGCGCCAGAAGCGGAAGGGAGTCGTCAGGCCCGACGAGGGCTGGTCCACGAAAATATTGGCTTGCAGCCGCTCGATCGCATTGGGCTTGCGCTGCAGCGAGAAAACAACGAAGGCGAGGGTGTTGGCCAGCAGGCTGGCAGCGACACCGTGCACCAGCGGATGCAATTCAACACCAAACAGGCCGGATGGCTTGAGCCAGTTCAGCCCCCACAGCCCCTCGCGCGCAATGGTGCCGAAGAAATCGGGACCCGTGCCGAAGCTGGGCAGGAGCAGGGTGTAGGCCCACAGGGCAATCCCGCTCATCAGCCCCGCCACCGCACCGCGCGCCGTGGCCCGCCGCCAGTACAGCGCTCCAACAAAGACAGGCGCGATCTGTATGATGGCGGCAAAGGCCAGCAGGCCGATCGAGGCCAGCGCGGCATCGCCGGCTGCGCGGTAATAGGCGTATCCCAGCAGGAGAATGAGGAAGATCGCGATCCGGCGGACGGCGAGGATTGTTGTTCCCATGTCGCGCATCGACTGCGCGCCGCGCCGTCGCAGAAGCAGCGGCATGACGAGATCGTTGGAGATCATGATGGCCAGCGCGACACATTCCACAATCACCATGGCGGTCGCCGCCGAGAGTCCGCCGATGAGGACGAAAATGGCTATGAAGCCCGCCGAATTGCTGAGCGGCAAGGCCAGAACTGTCATGTCGCGGTCAAAATTGCCCGGTGGAAAAGCCAACAGACCCGCAATGGCGATGGGGATCACGAAAAGATTGATGGCCACGAGATACAGCGGAAACAGCCAGGCCGCGCTGCGCACATCGCGCTGATCGCGGTTCTCGATCACGGTGACATGAAATTGCCGTGGCAGCATCAGCACGGCGCCCGCCGACAGCAGGGTCATCGTGAACCACAGATCCCAATCGGGGGCCCGGGAGAATATGCCTGTGATCGCCTCATTGGTTGACGCCTTGACGAACAGGTCTCCCAGGCCATCATGCAGCCACCAGGTCACAAACACTCCTGCCGCGATGAAGGCCACGAGCTTGATGGCGGATTCCATCGCCACAGCGATCATCAGACCATTCTGGTGCTCGGTGGTGTCCACCTGGCGTGTGCCAAACACAACCGCGAAACACGCCAGTATCAATGCGACAAGCAAGGCCATGTCACCGAAAACAGGCGCGGTTGCGCCCACGCTGGAGGTCTCGCGCTCGAAGTTGATGAAGATTTCGATGGAGGCCGAAATGGCCTTGAGCTGCAGGGCCACATAGGGAAGCACCGCAAGCACCGCGATCAGCGTCACGGTGGCAGCGACGGCCTGGTTCTTGCCATAGCGGGAGGCCACGAAATCCGCGATGGATGCGATGTTATCCTCTTTGGCCAGCCGCACGATCTTCGCGACGACCATGGGGGCGAAGAGCCAGACCAGCAGGGGTCCCAGATAGATCGGCAGGAAATCGTATCCCGTGCGGGAGGAGAGGCCGACCGAACCCAGAAATGTCCAGGACGTGCAATAGACGCCCAGCGTTAAGGCATAGATGACAGGGCGCATGCGCCCGGCCATGAGCGCCCGCCCACGGCTGTCACCGATATGCGCAATGGCGAAGAGCCCGGTCAGATAGACCAGCGCAGCCAGCACCACGATCCAGTTCTGAAGCACGATTTGAAAGCGTCCCCGTGTTAAAGCGCATCCGCGTTGAAGCGCCCCCGCATTCCTGCAGCATTCATATCGTGCGCAAGCGCCATCCACAAATCCGATTGTATCAGGGCATTGGGTGGCCTGTGTTGCTGCGCTGCCGGTTTTATCCTAGGCCGAGCCGCTGGTGAGGAACACGAGGGTGGGATGAGCGCGACAATGACACTCGATGATTTGAACACCATGTCGACCCAAAGCTTCGCGGCGAGCCTTTGCGACGTGTTCGAGCATGCGCCCTGGATTGCCGAGCAGGCCGCAGCCAACCGGCCTTTTTCCACTGTGGCTGCCTTGCATGCGGGGATGATGGGCGTGCTGAAAGCGGCCTCGCCCCTCGCGCAGCATGCCTTCGTCAAGGGGCATCCGGAGTTGGGCAGCAAGGTGGCCCGTGCCGGTGCCATGACAGCGGAATCGATCGCCGAGCAGGGAAGCCTTGGGCTGGACCGATTGAGCGACGAAGAGTTTGAGCGTTTCGAAACGCTCAATGCAGGCTACCGCACACGCTTTGGCTTCCCGTTCATCATCTGCGTGAGGCGGCACACGCGCGATTCCATCCTGTCAGAGTTTCAGCGGCGCGCTCGACTGGATGCTGATGCGGAGTTTGCAACGGCTTTGCACGAGATTGGCTTCATCACCCTGTTGCGGCTGGTGGCGAAGGTGGATGGGCCGGGCAAGCCCAAGACCGAGGGGCGGCTTTCCACCCATGTGCTGGATACGCACCGGGGCAAGCCAGCTGCCTGTGTGCGCATTCGCCTGTTCGAGGTGGGTCTGTCCGCGCGCGGGCTTCTCGCCGAGGCCATCACCAATGCGGATGGCCGCACGGATCAGCCGCTCATCGGTGGCGAGCCCCTGCGAGTGGGCACCTATGAACTGGAATTCGCGATCGGAGATTATTTCCGCGCCATGGGCACGCCTCTGGCGCAGCCGGCATTCATCGATGTCGTGCCCTTGCGCTTCGGCATCGGCGAACCCGAGGGGCACTACCATGTGCCACTGCTGGCCACACCGTGGAGTTACAGCACCTACCGGGGGAGTTGACGATGCCCTGTGTCACTCTCAAGCGAGGTCATCAGGCTGCAATCATCGCCATTTCGGTCCGCCCTTCTTACGCCAGCCATTTTTGCGGCCCCGTGACCACCCCGGTGGTCGTCCGCCGCCCCCTGCCCAGGGCGGCGGGCGGGCTTCGGCCGGCGCGGAATTGAGCACCACGGTTGCCGTGGTCACGATGCCGCCGGCGACCGGAAGTCCCAACAGCGCATGGAGAAAACGGCGACGGTTCATGGGTGATGTCCTATCAGGTATGCCCACTCAGATGCCATAGGCGCGGCGCTTGGCGATGTTCTTTTTCGCGACGCGGCGCGTCTTGCCGCGTTTCACCCCCTCGGCCAACGCCAGAGGGCAGCCGTGGAAGCCAATCAGAAGAGGCGGTGCGAAGGCGATGGAGGCGCTGTTGCCGCCATGGGCGGTCCAGCGGGCGAGGGCACCTGAATTGATGGACATGGATTGTCTCCCAAGGGGTTTGAAGGTCAGCCCCAATAAGGAGACATTGCGCTTGGGTGCCTGTACGGCAGCTGTAAGCCTGCTTACATTTTCGTCATGTTCAGCCTCTGAGCTGTGATGCGCGGGAGCAATGCCGAATGCCAGAACAAGCCCCTCTTAACGTCGCTGCGCTCAAGGCACCCGATCTGGAGGCGATGGAAGCCATGGCACTGGAGGCCTTCGAGCGGTTGCCAGCGGCGTTCCGTACGCTGTGTGCCGGCGTGGTCATCCAACTCGATGACTTTCCTGATGACGAGACCCTGACTGAAATGGAAGCCGAAACACCCTTCGACCTGCTTGGCCTGTTTCGGGGCATTGGCCTGGCGCAGGACGGCTCGGTGGCGCAAACCGGGCAGATGCCCAACAGTGTCTGGCTCTACCGCCGCCCGATCCTCGATTACTGGGCCGAGCATGACGAAACATTGGGGGCCATCATCACCCATGTGCTGGTGCATGAGATCGGTCATCATTTCGGCTTGAGCGATGCGGATATGGAGGCACTGGAGCGGGAGGCGGGTTAGCGCATACGCGCCTTTACGTCGAGAATCATGGCTTCCACGCGCCGCACATCATCGATGATACCCAGCGTTTCAGTGCGCTCCGTGCGGTCGCCGTCGGAATCCCGCGTGAAGCCGAATGACAGTTGCAAGGTGCCCCTTCCATCCAGGCCTTCCTTGCGTGTGATGAACTCGATGCTTGGTGGCACAATGTTCTTGATTTCGGTCATGCGCCCAGCGGTGAGAATGGCCAGACGCTTATCGGTCAGCACGTAGACGGTGCGACGGCCCTTGCGCCAGACAAAATAGGGGGCAAGCAGCATTCCAAATCCGGCGAGGACAAAAGGCAATCCGAACAGACCCATGATCCATAGCATGCTCTGGCCCACATTCCCCGTGGGTTTCATGCCGCCCACATCGTAGCCGAGCCAATCGGCCAGCACCGGTCCCAGAATCATGCTTTCCCAGAACAGGGCAAAAGCCGTCCAGGGAATGGCGAAGATCCAGATGCCGCAAGACATGAGGATCATGATTCGCACATCGGGACGCGCGGCCCAAAGCAGCTTTTCTCCCGCAAACTCGCGTGCAGTAAAATCCTTCATGGCATGGGGCAGTTCATCAAAACCCATACACCGCACATGCCATGGCTGCGTTAGGATTTCGCCAAGGAGCAAGGTAAACACGCTGGCAACGGTTGCGTTTCGCGCCCAAGGCGTTACCTAGCGGCGTGATCGTTTTCAGGAGGCCCGCATGGACCCGTTTCGCACATTGACTTCGGTGGCTGCGCCGCTGCGCATCGTCAACATCGACACCGACATGATCATTCCCAAGCAGTATCTCAAGACGATCAAGCGCACCGGCCTGGGCACGGCGCTGTTTGCCGAGATGCGGTTTGATCAGCAGGGCGTCGAAAACGCGGATTTCGTGCTGAACAAGCCGGCTTACCGCCGCGCCAACATCCTTGTCACGGGCGATAATTTCGGCTGCGGCTCCTCGCGTGAGCATGCGCCCTGGGCGCTGCTGGATTTCGGCATCCGCTGTGTCATCTCCACGAGCTTTGCGGATATTTTCTACAACAACTGCTTCAAGAACGGCATTTTGCCCATCGTCGTGACGCCCGAGCAGCTTGAAAAACTGTTCGAGGATGCAGACCGCGGCTCCAACGCCACGCTGACGGTCGATCTGGAAAGCCAGACCATCAAGGGGCCGGATGGCGGCACGATCAAATTCGAGATCGACAGCTTCCGCAAGCACTGCCTCCTCAACGGGCTCGATGACATTGGCCTGACATTGCAGAAGAAGAAGAAGCTCGACACTTTTGAAGCCAAGCGCGCCACCTCGCAGCCGTGGCTCTAAGTCGCTGCCCGCGATGACAGGCGCGCGCCGCGTTCTGGTCCATGGGTTCGGTGAATATGCCGTGCTCTACAGCCATATGCTCGACATGGCGAAGCGGGAGGCATCTGAGCTGACATTCGCGGCAATTTTGCCCACGTCGCATCACCTCTATCTCATCCGCAAGCACCTGCCGGATGACCGCATCTTGTGCCTCGAACACAAGCTGCGCCGCCGCCCGAGGCCGGTCAGCGATCTCTCCATGCTGGTGGGCTACCACGGCAACATCCACACCGACATCGAGGCGGAAAAGAAGACGCTGAAATTTCGCCCTGCCGCGTTTCAACTGGGCCGCGCTGTTGAGATTTACCAGCTCTACAAGGCATTCATAACGGCCTTTCAGCCGCATCACGTGCTGCTGAGCCATGTGGAGAGCTATGAGCAGAAAATGCTGGAATCGCTTTGCCATGAGCTGAACATTCCCGTCAGCGTGCCGACCGACATGCGCACCATTGGCGGCTCGTTCATGGCCCCCGATACGCAGGAAACGCTGCCGCAGCACCACCCGGTGACCGAGGCGCACCGCGAACGCGCGCGGGAATTTATCGCGCGGTTCCGCGAGGGGCATCTGCCCGCGCTGAACTTCCCCATTCCTGAGGCGGAGCGCGGGGCGTCACTGCCCGTGCACACCAAACCGTTGCCGCAACGCATCAGCGGTTTTGCCCGGCGTTATCTCAAGCATCCCGATCAGTTCGAGTGGGATTATCTGCGCGCCGCCGTGCTCAACAACATGCCCATGACGCGCGATCTGTGGTGGAAATGGAAGACCAAACGGGCGGGCCGGCTCTGCACCATCGACAGCCTCGACAAGCTGCCCGCCAAGTTCATCTACTATCCGCTGCAATTGACGCCGGAATCCTCCATCAACACGCCTGCGCCCTATTATGTGGATCAGTTGCGCGTAATCGACGCGATCCGCATGGCCATGCCTTCCGATTATCATCTGGTTGTGAAGGAGCATTATGCCTCGGTCATGGTGCGCCCAACCCGCTTCATGAAGCAGGTCATGCGGCGCTCGGGCGTGACGGTCATCCAATACACAACGCCGGGGCGCGCAGTGATCCAACGGGCGGCGCTGACCCTCTCCGTCACAGGCACATCCACGTTGGAAGCGATGCTGCTGGGCAAGCCGTCGCTCACCTTGGGCGCCATGTTCATGAGCAAATTCATGGGCGGCGTGGTGCCGTTTTCTGAGATAGGCCCGCGCATTCGTGCGGCACTGGCTGCCCCGCCCAGCGAGGCGCATGTAGAGGATGCAATCGCGCAGGTGATGGCGGTGTCGCAGCCCTTCACCATTTTCCATGTGAATCAGCCGGGCAATCCGGCGCACAGCGAGGGAAACATCCGGAATTTGATCAAGGCTTTGCAGGAAGAATTGCAGAGCCGCGGTAAGATGTGGTGATGTCGGCTTCTCCCTCCCCCCATTTATGGCGGGGAGGGGTAGGGGTGGGGGGCTTTACACGATACGTCCCCCACCCGGTCCTCCGCTGCGCTCGGACCACCCTTCCCACCGCATGCGGGGGGAGGGATGGTTGGTGAACTTGCAGATTGCACAGTTTCAGAATGACAGCCTCACAGCTTCTGCGCGTGAATGCTGGTGAACTCGAAATACTCCTGTCGGTCGCGGTAGGTGCGGCCGATGCGCTCGTTGCGCAGCACCTTGAACCCGCGCGCCTCCAGCGCCGCCTGGTATTCCTCTGGCTCGGTGAAGCGGAAGGGATACATCTGCCCGTAATAGGGCGAGTCCTTGCGGTGCAAACCATCCAGCGTGCTGGCATCCAGAAAAGATGAGGGGCCGGGATTGGTGAAGGTGTCGCTGGCCTTGTTGGGCGTGTATGAGAAGAACTTGCCGCCCGGTTTCAGCACGCGGGCGGTTTCATCGAGAAAGGCCTCAAAGCCTATTGTGTCAAAGCAGTAGCCCGAAAACACATCCACCACGGCGTCGAACATGGCATCGGGGTAGCTCATGGCGGTCATGCTGCCTTGGGTCAGCGTGGCGCGGACATTCCAGTGGTCGAGCATCATCTTGCAGAGTTCGAGGCCTTGCTGCGAGAGATCCAGCCCGTGCGCCTCAAAGCCCTCTCGAGCAATCATCCAGAGATTGGAGCCCGAGCCGCAACCGACCTCCAGAATGCGCTGCTGCGCGCGCTGTTCCCGGCCCATGGGAAAGAACCATGTGCCCATGAAGCGCAGCAGTTCTTCATTGGGATAAAGGCGCTGGGCCGCAAAGCCGAGCTTGCCATAGGTCGTCTCATTGAAATGGGCAGTGGCGGTGATTCCCGGATCCTTGTTCACAGCGTTCAGCCCTGGGCTTTGCATACGTGTTCATTTGGGCAGGGCGCGGAAGGGCACACGCCCGCGCAGCCGTTGTATTTGCGGAACACCGGGCGTGTGGGGGCACCGACGAGATAGTCTCCGGGAGTTGAATCCAGCGCCTGCTTGTAGATACCGCATGCCGCGCGGAAGGCCGCCAGCACTTGTGCCATATCCTTTGCCGTGTGCGTGAAGCAGGCCAGGAACACACCTTGATACAGCACACCGCGCCCGATCATCTCTTGCAGGAACAACGTCCGCATCGAGCTGGAGACAGCGCCGTTCGCGTCCTTAAACAGATGAAACACCCGCCAACTCGCTGCATGCTGAACGATGTGCTCTGCCAGGCCAAGCTCGTTCACTATGGCGCGTGTTTCGCATGCGAATTGCGCAACGAGAGCATTCAGGCGGCCAATGACATCGTGGCGCTTGTAGGTGTCGATGACAGCCAGCGCTGCCGCGAGCGCATGGGTCTCGCCGCCATGGGTGGATGACAGCAAAAACACACGGGGCTGCGCAAGTTGGCGAATGCCACCCAACTCCATGATGTCCGCGCGGCCCGTGAGCGCACAGAATGAGAAGCCGTTGCCGATGCCTTTGCCCCAGGTCGCCATGTCGGGTTCCAGGCCAAGGTTGGTGTATTCCCCGGGCAGGCCGGCGCGGAAGCCCGACAGCATTTCGTCCACAATGAACAGCGCGCCGTTGTCCTTCGCCAACCGCTGCACGGCGTGGAGCTTTTGCGCATCGATGGGGATCATCTCCACTGGCTCGGTGATCACGCAGGCGATCTGGCCGGGGTGGCGGTTGAACAAGGCGGCCAAACTATCCGGATCAAGTGAATCGTAATGCAGCGAGAGGTGCTTGATGTCTTCTGGAATGCCGTTCTGCACCATCGTCTTGCCGATGAACCAGTCATCGAACGAGTAGAACGGGTGGCTGGCCGGCATGGCAACTAACGGGCGACCTGTGAAAGCGCGTGCGAGCTTGACGGCGGCGGTCGTGACGTTGGAGCCATTCTTGGCGTATTTGATGCGGTCCATGCCGGGCGTCAGCGCCAGAAAAGCCTCACCCACTTCCATTTCCAGCGGGGAGGGGCGCTGAAAATTGACCCCGTTTTCCAGCTCATCGCGCACCGCTGAAAGCACAGGCTCATAGGCGTGCCCCAGGTTGACCGAGCCTAACCCCAGCGTCACATCCACATATTCGTTGCCGTCGATATCCCAGACGCGCCCGTGCTTGCCGCGCTTGATTGCGGCGGGTGCAAGGGCCGGGAACTGGTCATCCCCTTTGGAGTAGGTGTGGGCGCCGCCGGGGATCACGTCATGCACATTGGCGCGGTGCGCGTTGGAGGCGGTGAAGTCCACCACATGGCGGGCGTTGACCTCACTGCGCGGCGCGGCCTGCGGTGTTTGCATGGCGCGCATCATGCCTTTGGCCATCTCCACATCGAAGGGCGAATCGATCTCGCGCGAGCGCTCGGCAGGCATCTCGAACAAGCGCGTTTCGGCGTAGAAAACTGCAGGTTCTGTGCGAAAGCGCGCGGTTGTCCAGACATAAATCGAGGCGTTCATGTCAAAGCAAATCGGAACATCCTGCCGCCGCACAATTTCTGTGGTCGGCACTTTGGCGAGCCCCACCGTGCCATCCGCGCGCTGCTCCACCAGATCGAAGTAAGGGCTGCGATATGCCGCGTTGCCCGTGATGACCGAGGGTGCGCCCGTTGTCTCAAGCAGAGCAACCGCGCCAATGATGTCCTCCGCAAGCCGTGTCGGTGCCGTGGCGTCAAGATCCACAAGCGTGTCGAAATGTTGGCCCGATGCGCTTTCCGCTGCCAGCAGTGCGTGCAGAATGGCGGGCACCTTGGCGGCGGTATCCGTGGCCATGTCTGCGGGTCGATCAATGATCAGGTCTGCACCGGCTAACAGCGCAGCCTCGGCGATTGCGCTTGAATCGGTCGATACCACAATGAGTTCGAACAGGCTCGACTCGCGCGCCTGTTGGATGGACCATGCAATCAAGGGTTTGCCCAGAAACGGCATCACGTTCTTGCCGGGCACGCCCTTGGAGCCACCACGGGCGCAGATCGTGCACAGGCGTTTTGGTTTGTGCGGTGTTGACAAGGCCAGCCTCGTTGATCGCTTCTCGCCGCTATATGGGAGCGGCTTGTGCCTGTCACGACCTATAGCGCAGGCAAAAGAACTCGACTAGGAACCGCCCATGGACAGCCGTGTGAGCATACTCAGTGTCGATGACGCACCCGAAGCTGTCGCGGCTGTCTTTGCGAACGCCGCATTTGCCGGCATCGAGATGCACCCGCAGATCGGCGCATACGGGCGTTCATACTATCCAAGTGTGCATGGCAGTGCGTTGCTGGACCAGAGCTTCGCGGTGTCGTGGCAGGGCGAGGCCGTGCTTGCTTGCCCATGCACGCTGCTGGAGGGCGTCTTGGGGCTGAATGGCCTGCCGTTGCGGCTGTTCGTGCGTGGGGATGCGCCCGGCGATGTCTTGAAAAAAGCCGTCAAGGCGGCTTTCGGACATCTCGATGCTGTTGCGGCGTGTCACAAGGCCAGCACCGTATGGCTGCGCGAGGAAGCCACTCCCGTTTTGACCGATGTGGCCCTCGCCGCATTGGGGCGGGATGCGCAGGCCCGCGTGGCACTGGTGGGGGGGGTCGATCTGACGGGCGGCCTGGTGCTTTGGAAAAGCGCGCTGCGCAAGAGCTTCCAGCAATTCGTGAACTGGGGACAACGTGCGCTGGTTATTGAGCATGTTGATGCAGGATCGCTCGCACCTTGGCATTTCGAGCGCTACCGGGCGTTGCATGCGCAGGTGGCTGGGCGAGTGACACGCTCAAAAGGCTCTTGGGATGTGATGGAGCAATGGGTGCGCGAGGGGCGGGGGGAACTCATCCTTGCCGAACTCGATGGCAAACTCGCAGCAGGCTCGCTGTTCATCGATGGCACATCGACCTCAATTTACATGACAGGGGTTTATGATCGGGAACTGGACAAACCGCTCGCACACTACCTGCTCTGGCACGGGATTGAGCGAGCCGCTGCCCGCGGCATGAAGCGGCTGGAGCTGGGCGATATCCATCTCAAAGCGGATGTCGATGACAAGCTCTTTGCCATCGGCTATTTCAAGCGCGGCTTTGCCACCCACATCGAGCAGTGGACCGACTGGCGCTGGTCGCCCAGGGCATAGCGCTCACCAGGCGGTGAGGCCGCCGTCTACGATGAGGTTCTGACCGGTGATGTAGCTGGCTGCGTCTGACGCCAGAAACACCAGCGCGCCCGTCATCTCTTCCGGCGCGGCCATGCGGCCCAGCGGCACGCGCGCGCCATAGCGGGCCTTGAAGGTCTCGTTCTGGCCGCTTTCCACGCCGCCGGGCGTCAGCGTGTTGACGCGCACGCCCTTGGCTCCCCAATGGGCGGCGAGGTATTTGGTGAGGCCGATCACGCCCGCCTTGGAGGCGCTGTAAACGGGCGGCGTGCTGATGGGCTGGCCGTTGTAATGTGAGCCCTCATAGATGCGGCTGTCGGGTGCCACCACGCCGTAGATGGACGCCGTCTGGATGATCGAGCCATGCCCACGCGCTGCCATGCGCCCGCCGATGTCGCGTGCCACGATGAACAACCCGTCGAGGTTCACGGCCATCACTTGGCGCCACATGTCCATGTCATAGTCTTCCGGCGGTCTGAGAAACTTGGCCAGGTCATCGCCTTTGCTGGCGGCATTGTTGTGCAGGATCGAAATGGGGCCAAGGCTCGCCTCGGCGCTGTCCGCCATGCGCTTGACGGAGGCCTCGCTCGTGACGTCGACGGCAAGGCCCATGCAGCGCACACCGGTCTGTGCCGAGATAGTGGCGGCAACTGCAGCGCAGACCGCGGCATCGAGGTCTGCCACGACAACACTGGCCCCATGCTCCGCCAAGGCACGGCAAAAGTGCTGCCCGAGTATCCCCGCACCGCCGGTAACGACCGCCACCTTGCCGGTCAGGTCAAAGCGCTTGGAGGGTTGGCCGCTCACCCGAACAGCCGCCATTTCTTGGTGGCGGCGGCAGGTGCGGCATCCGAGTCGGCACCCGGATCATCAGGCGCTTTCAATGAAACAATCTGGGAAGCCATCTGGGGGATAGGCTTGGCCCCCGACTCCGACGGTTTGTCGCTGGTGGAGGGGCCGGGCGTCACGGCCACGATCGTGGCATCGCTGATCAAGGCAGGGTCTGCCGCTTTGTGGATGGGTGGAGCTTCGCGCAGGTTCATCTCCGTCAGGAGCAGCCCGCCCGGCTGCTGGAGCGGCGTGGTCCAGACATAACCGCCCAGCTTGCCCGTGGGCGAGACAGGCATCCAGATGTCCGAAATCCGACCCTCGGCGACCCAGGCCTTGTCCCGCTGCGCCCGTGCGGCGCGCGCCAGCCATTCGCGCACAAGCCCCATGTTGGCACTTTCGGCCTCTTCAAGCTCGGCCATCAGCACGCAGGCGCGCACCGTGGGGTGTTCCAGCACGAGCACTTCGAGATTTTCACGCGCAACGTTGAATTCCCGCGCGTCAAGGGCGGCCCGCGCCACGGTCAAGCGGGATTCGGGATGCGCAGGTGCGAGGCGCAGCAGCGTGCGGGCGCGCTTGAGTTTGTCCTTGCCCGAATCTCCAATGCGCACGTTGAGATAAGCCTCGGCCACGTCCGGGTGCGGACCTTTCACCCAATTGGCCTCCAACATTTTTGAGGCGCGCAACAACTCGCCCTTCTCGGCATAGCGCCGGCCCAGGAAAGCGGCGGCAGGCACCAGCGAAGGATCAAGCTTCACGGCTTCCTGCGCGGCACGGAAGGCCCCATCGGGATCATGAGGGGCACGGGCCAGTGCATCGGCTGTCAACAAAAGGGCGCGCTGGCTGCGGCCTGCTTCCTTGGTGATGAGGCGGCGGCTGACGGCCTGTTCCACCATTTGCAAGGCGCCCTGCCAGTCGCCTTCCTGGCAGCGGTAGGAGAGGGCAGCGTCGCTGGCCCAATCCGTGCCCGGCGACAACTTGTAAGCCTCATCGGCGTAAAACCGCGCTGCGGCAGGATCGCCCTTGCGCTCGGCTTCGATGAACAGGCCGCGCAGGCCCACAAGGCGGGTGCCCGTCTGATCCAGCATCGCGTTGAAGGCTTTGCCGGCCTTGTCGCTGTTGCCAGCGAGCTGCGCGGATTGGGCCGCGAGCAGCATCGCCAGCGGTTGTGCGCCCAGCAGGCGCTGCGCCTCATCAGCCTGTTTGCCCGCTGTGCGGTGGTCACCCGCTGCAATGGCGACCAAGCCCTTGGACACGGCATCATAGCCCTTCTGCTTGCGGCGGCTGCGGCTGGCCATGCCCATCAATGCGGGCAGACGCAGCAGCGTGCGCAACAGGCTCCACACCAGCGCCAGCACGATCATCAGTGCCAGCAGGGCAAGCACGCCGGTGAGAATGTGCACCTCATAGGTCGCGCCCAGCCATGTCACGGCGACCGCGCCATCCTTGTCCGCCAGCCAGGCGACGCCGCCAGCCAGCGCCAGCAGGGCGGCAAAAAACACGACGACGCGGATCATGGAGCAGGCTTTCCGGGAGCTGAGGTTTGCAAGCCGGCGGTGGCAGACTGCTGCAAGGCGCCAATGGCCTCCTGCGCCGCAAGGTGGGCCCGCAGCGAGGCGGCAAACGGTGCGGCCACCGCTTTTTGCGCCTCGGGCAGGGTGTCGAGCAAGGCGATTGCAGCCGGTATATCACCGTTGCGCAAGGCCACGTCGATGACCCCCAGGGCATCGCCGCCGGGCGCGCGCACCTTCACGAGCGAGCGTGCCCAGCCCATGGCACCCTCGGCTTTGGGCGCACCCATGTCGTTGAGTTGCTTGGTCAGTGTCAAAAACTCTTGCGCCACGCGTTGTGCGGAGGGCAGGCCCGTTGCGGCGTAGGGCTTGAGCGCCGCCAGCCGGGCGGGTTCTATGCCCAGCTGTTCAAGCGCGCTGAGCTCGCCCGCAAAACCGCGGCCTTGCTGTGCTACCTGCGCCAGTCCCATGGTCACAACGTAAATCGGGGCTCCCAGGCTGGCAGCGGCGCGGCTTGCAGCCGCTTGTTCCAAGGCATCAAGGCGGCCTGTCAGCGGGGCGAGATCAATTGTGGGGGACGGCGGCGGGGCAGCACGCGCGCGCAACTCTGCCACAGCGGCAGACAATGTCTGGAGCTCGGTTTTGGTGGCGGCTTCCGTTTCTGCGAGGCGCTGTTGCAGAGCGTCAGGGGCAGTCGCAGGTGCAGTCACAGGTGCAATCGCAGACGCGGCCGGACGATTGGCGAGGGCAGCCACCTCGCTCTCCAACCGCTGGAGGGCGCGGATGTCCGGAGCGGGCGACCGGCCCAGCAGCCCCGGTCCATAAACACCGCCCAAAAGGCCAGCAAAGAGGCCAGCACCGCCGCCCAGCAGCAGCGCCAGAAGAGCCAGCGAAGGCCGGGACGGAGGCGGAGGATTGGGCCTTCCAGATGGGAGGGGTGAGTTTACAGTCTCGGCGGGCACGGATTCGGCGGGCGCAGTCTCAGCGGGCGCGGTCTCGGTCTTGGTATTCTCTGCTGCAGTCTCGGCTACAGGGAGTTCAAGCGCCGGGGTTTCCACTGGATCAGGCGTGCCTGGCTTTGGCCCGACCTCTTGCGGGAGAAGCGCGGGATCACTGGAGGCTTCCACGGGCCGGCGCGTGGTGCGTCGCTCCCTGGATTGTCTGGCCTTTCCCCCGTCGTCACTCATGTCATACCCTTTGATCGCCGAACCATGAAACCAATCGCGCACGATCTCAAGCAGGTAATTGAGCCTGAAATGGTGGCGGGAGCGCAACCAGGAGCGCCCAGCCCGCGATCACGCCCGCATCTGTGACAGTGCATCGAGCATGGAATCAAGTCTGGGACGTGTCGCCACGACGGTTTTGGGCAGCCGGGGATCACAAGCTGCTGCGGAAATGCAGACATGCAGCAAGGCCTGCGCCTGTGGCAGCAGGCCGCACCTTTCGAGCAGATCCGCAAACTGGCTGCTGGCGCGGGGCGAAAAATGCAGCGCGGCATCCAGCTCCCCAGCCAGCAGCGCCTGGCTGAGCGCCCCTGGCAAGCGGCTCACGGCGCGGATCTCATAGACCTCAATGGTCGTCACGACATGACGCGCAGCAAGGGCCTGGATCGCTTCATCACGGCGGTCGCGTCCGGCCAGATAGGTCAGTTGTGCGCCTTGCGGCAGGGCGCGCAATGCCAGCGCGGCCAGAGCTTCGCCATTGCCATCGGCCGAGCGCACGTTGGCAAACCCGGCATGGATCGCTGCAGCCGCCGTGGCATCGCCCACAGCCAGCAGCGGCTTGTCCAGAATTTGAGCAGGAATCTCGGGCAGGCCGCGCAAGGCATTGGAACTGGTAGCCAGCAGGGCGTCTGTGTGTGCCGGCCAGTCGAAAGGCAGGGAGGCGTGCTTGAAAAGCGGCACGCAGAGGGCTTCGAAGCCCCTGTCCGCCAGGGCTTTCGCCGTGCGCGCCGAATCCTCGCGCGGCCGTGTGACGAGAACGCGCATCAGACGACGAAGATGTCCGCAGGAAGCTGATCCTTGAGATGCAGCCCGAGACGTTCGCCCACTTCATGCGCTTTGGGCCCTTGATCGGTGCCTGCAAACGCGCGCCGGCCATCGGGCGAGAGCACCAGCCCGGCCAGATGCACCATGCCGCCTGCCAGATGCGCATGGGCCGCAATCGGTGTGCGGCAGGAGCCATCGAGCACGCCCAGAAAGGCGCGCTCCGCCATAACCGTGCGGGTGGTGTCGGCGTGCGTGACGGCGGCGGCCATCTCCAGCGTGTGCGTGTCGCCCGCGCGCGCCACGAGCCCGATCGCCCCTTGCGCCACAGCGGGAATAAACACGGCGGGGTCGAGAATGCCGCTCGCCTCATGCGCAAGGCCCAGGCGGTTGTGGCCTGCGAGCGCGAGGATCGTGGCATCCACCTCGCCGGATTTCAACTTGGCGAGACGCGTCTGCACATTGCCGCGCAGCAGCACGACCTGCAGATCAGGCCGCAGCCGCCGCACCATCGCCTGGCGGCGGAGCGACGCCGTGCCCACGACCGCGCCGGGTGGGAGTTCCTCGAAAGAGCGCGCTTTCAGGCTGATCAGCGCATCGCGGGGGTCTTCGCGCTCTAGAAAACCCGCTTCCACGAGGCCTTCAGGCAATTTGGTGGGTAAATCTTTGCCGGAATGCACGCACAGGTCCACATCGCCGCGCAGCTGCGCCTCGTCGATTTCCTTGGTGAAAAGGCCTTTGCCGCCGCTTTCGGACAGGGCGCGATCCAGTATCTGATCGCCCATCACCTTGATGACCACAATCTCGAAGCGCGCGCGCGGCTCACGGAGGGCGGCGGAGAGCCGGTCACAGGTTTCATGCGCCTGCGCCATGGCCAGCGGACTGCCACGGGTGCCGATCCGCAAAATGGGCTTGAGACTGGTCACAGCTTTTTGGATCTCACGGGTTGGATTGTCATCTCGCGGGTTGTCGCCACGGATCACCCGCGCCTATAGAGGGCTAGCGATTTGAAGGGGGCGCATCAAGCGTTCCCGATCCTCGCAAGAATACGCATGTCGCGTGTTCCCGGGGATCGTCACACAGGGGCTGACCCATACATGCTGGTGCTCGGTATCGAGACGACATGTGATGAAACCGCTGCATCCGTGGTGCGCCGGTTGCCAGATGGTCGCGGCGAAATCCTCTCCAACGAAATCCTGTCGCAAATTGCCCAGCATGCCAAATACGGCGGCGTGGTGCCGGAAATCGCGGCGCGGGCGCATGTGGATTATCTCGATCGCATCATCAAGCGGGCGCTGGCGGTTGCCGGCGTTGGCTTGAAGGAGATGGACGGCGTTGCCGCCGCGGCGGGCCCCGGGCTGATCGGCGGGGTGCTTGTGGGGCTGACGACCGCCAAGGCGCTGGCGCTCGTGGCAAACAAGCCGTTTCTGGCCGTGAACCATCTGGAGGCGCATGCGCTCTCGCCGCGCCTGACGGATGGCGTGAGCTTTCCCTATCTGCTGCTGCTGGTTTCGGGTGGCCACACGCAGTTGGTGGCCGTGAACGGTGTGCGCGATTACGTGCGCATCGGCACCACCATCGATGATGCGATCGGCGAGGCCTTTGACAAGGTGGGCAAGCTGCTGGGCCTGCCGTATCCCGGCGGTCCGGCCATCGAGCAGGCGGCCGAGACGGGCGACGGCGACCGTTTTGATCTGCCACGCCCCATGCACGGGCGGCCCGAGCCCAATTTCTCGCTCTCCGGCCTCAAGACGGCGGTGCGCCTGGCGGCGGAGTCCATACAGCCCCTGAGCCCGCAGGATGTGAATGATCTGGCCGCCTCGTTTCAGGCGGCCATCGTCGACGTGGTGGTGGAGCGCACGCGCGCGGGCCTGCGCGCCTTCCGTGAGCGCTTCGGCCACTATCCGCAGGCGCTGGTTGTGGCGGGCGGGGTTGCCGCCAACCAGTCCATCCGCCGCGCGGTGCAGCGGCTTGCCATCGAGGCGGGTTTGAAGCTGGTGATTCCGCCGCCCAAGCTGTGCACGGACAACGGCGCGATGATTGCTTGGGCGGGCAGCGAACTGCTCGCCGCAGGCCTTGTCGATGACATGGCAACACCGGCCCGCGCCCGCTGGCCGCTGGACAGCACGGCTGCACCGGTGGTGGGCTCCGGCCGCCTCGGCGTGAAGGTCTGACGCCCATGCCCGGCACGCTGTTCCAGCACATCGGCGTGGTGGGGGCGGGCGCTTTTGGCACGGCATTGGCGCAATCGGCCGCGCGGGCGGGCCGCAAGGTGACGGTGTTTGCCCGTGACGGCGCGCAGGTGGAAGACATCAACACACGCCACACCAACACCAAGGCGCTGAAGGGCTGCAAGCTTGATGCGAGCGTGCGCGCTACAGGTGAGTTGGCGGCGCTGTCCTCCTGCAATGTGCTGCTGCTGGCCCTGCCTATGCAGGCCACACGCCAGGTGGGGGAGGCTCTGGCGCTGGTGCTGCCCGCTGGGCTTCCGGTGATCTGCACGGCCAAGGGCATCGAGCGGGGCACGCAACTGTTCGCCACCGAGCTTGTGCAGGAGGTGCTGCCGGGCCATCCGGCGGCCGTGCTCTCCGGCCCCAGCTTTGCGGTGGATATCGCCGCTGGTTTGCCGACAGCCGTGACATTGGCGGCCAGTGATCCCTATCTGGCGCAAGCGCTGGCGCTGGCGCTCAACACGCCGACATTGCGCATCTATCACACCACCGATGTGCGGGGCGTCGAGATTGGCGGCGCAGCCAAGAATGTGCTGGCCATCGCGGCAGGCGTGGTGATGGGGCGGGGCCTGGGCGACAGCGCCCGCGCCGCGCTGGTGACGCGGGGTTTTGCGGAACTGCGCCGGTTTGGAACTGCTTATGGTGCCAGCCCCGAGACGCTGATGGGCTTGTCCGGCCTGGGAGACCTGTTGCTGACGGCCTCCTCGCCACAATCACGCAATTATGCGCTCGGCCTCAAGCTGGGCGGCGGCACGCCGCTCGTCGAGGCGCTGGGCAGTGGCAAGCTGGCGGAGGGGGCCGCTACAGCCTCAGCCCTGATGGATCTTGCCAAGGCGCGGGACATCGACATGCCCATCTCCGGCATGGTGGATGCGCTGCTCAATGGCTGGGTGACAGTGGACGGCGCGCTGGAAGCCCTGCTCAACAGGCCGCAGAAGGCGGAGTAGAGCTAGCTTTCAAAGCGCCTGTCATCTCCGACAAGATCGGGCTTTGTGCTTTGCGCCACGGGAAATCCGTAGCCCGTTCCTCTCTCTTGCCAGAACAATGAACCATCAGAATGATGCTTGCTGGCATAAAGCTCAGAACCCACACTTTTGCTCGCCAGCAGAAGAGCCTGCATGCTGTCTGTGCCGAATATTGTGAAACGCCGCAGGCCTTCGGGCCAGTCGATTTCATAGGTACATGACCAATCTTTCGCGGCTTTCACTGGCGCATATAAACGCACGGCGACTGGAATGGGACGCGCTGATGACGAAGCGACGAAAATTATACGTTCAGCGAAGATCATGATGCAACCTAAAATGACAAAGGAGGAATTTGCCGCCCATTCGTGCAGGCTTGAAGACGTTCCATTGCTTGAGCATAACACGCTGCATTTGCAGTCATGCGGCAAATATTCAAGTCTCTCTCATACTGACGTTCGCACGTAGCAATTGAGCGACGCGCAACATTACTTGCACGCCATTCAGTCGCATTATTGCTACCATCAGAAGTCCATTGGCCGGCATCTGGTTCCCCTGATGGCACGCGCGGTTGCTCAGGATCATACTTGTGCTCGAGGAAAACCTTTTGAAATATGAGTAATTTCTCATGGGCGATTGCGAGTTGTAGGCGTGCGGAGGAGTTCATTTGCGGCCTCAAGTTAGCTCGCCTTAAAATAGGTATATATTCATAAATTTGTCAAGTTATAAATCGTGCAATTTCGCCTTGACCCGCCCCCGTGTTTCGATTGTATCGGCCAGATGGCACACTGGCTCTACAAGTCCGAACCCTTCAAGTGGTCCTGGGACATGCAGGTCGCGGCCGGTGCCAAAGGCACGTTCTGGGACGGCGTGCGGAACCATTCGGCCAAGTTGAATCTCATGGCCATGCGCTTGGGCGATCAGGGCTTTTTCTATCATTCCAACGAGGGCCTGGCTGTCGTCGGCATTGTCGAGGTGATCCGCGAGGCCTATCCAGACCCCATGGCGGAGC
>JANMMT010000037.1:0-5023 GCA_031373545.1 Hyphomicrobiales bacterium | reverse complement strand
GGCGCGCCCTTCGCGTTGTTCAACCGGGGCCGCCGGGTGAATGTGAGTTGATTCCCGGCGCAATCCGCTTGCGAAGGCGCACCACCTTTGCCACATCCCACCCATGACCGATCATGATCACTACCCCGACACGCTGATCCGCGCGGTGCTGACCAGCGTCAAGACCATCGCCATGGTGGGGGCGTCCGACAATCCGGCGCGGCCGTCGTATCTTGTGTACAAGTATCTGTCCGAGCGGGGCTTTCGCGTCATTCCGGTCAATCCGAACAAGGCGGGCCAGCGCTTTCTGGGCGAAACCTTCGTGGCCAGCCTGGCCGACATCCCCGATCCGGTGGATATGGTCGACATCTTTCGCGCCGCCGATGCCGCACCGGGCGTGGTGGAGGCGGCCCTCGCGATGGCTCCGCGCCCGCGCGTGATCTGGATGCAACTGGGCGTGCGCCACGACGGTGCGGCGGTGCTGGCGGAAGCCGCAGGCCTGACCGTGATCATGAACCGCTGCCCTAAGATCGAGTACGGGCGTCTTTCGGGCGAAATCAGCTGGCAGGGCATCAACAGCCGCATCATCTCTTCCAAGAAGCCGACACTGTCCACCAAGGGATTGCAGAAGCTCACGCTGGGAAAATAGAACCTGCGGCCATCATTCCCTCATCCTGAGCCTGTCGAAGGAGGGTGGAGCGTCAAAGCGGACCCATGTCTTCTCGCCTTTGAAAGCCTCAGGACAAGGAGATGTTTGTGCACTCACGCCCCTTTGGGGCCTTCCATCCAGCGGATCAAGAGCATCAGCGGCGGTGCCCAGGCGAGGCCCGCCACCACATAAAACACCGCCTCCACCGCCTTGTTGGCTGACAGCAGCACAGGCGCGGCCAGTGCCGTCACAACCAGCGCGTAACCCGCCACGAAGAGGAGCATCAGCAAGGTGCCGACCAGTTTGCGGGTGCGGATGGGCATGGAGTCACTCCGATCGTGTGGGTCGCCTGCTGCGACAGCGCTGCCATTGCGGTGCCCCCGGGAAACCCTTAATTGACGCGGCAGGGCGCGGCAATCAAGAGACGCAGCGCCGCAGCAGGAGCGCTCCCTTGACCGCAGCTTCCATGACACAGGACCTTTGTACACCCGCAAGGGCCCGGGCCGATGTCCATGCGGGTGTGCGCCGCTGGCTCTGGGGGGTGGCGGGGCTGGTGGTGCTGATGATTGTCGTGGGCGGCGCGACCCGTCTCACGGGATCGGGCCTCTCCATTACCGAGTGGCGGCCCTTTGCGGGGGCCATGCCGCCGCTGTCGCAGGCCGCCTGGCTGGCGGAGTTCGAGAAATACCGGCAAATTCCGCAATATCAGCTCATGAACAAGGGCATGAGCCTGTCCGCCTTCCAGTTCATCTACTGGTGGGAGTGGGGCCACCGGCAGCTCGGCCGTGTGGTGGGCTTTGCCTTTTTCATCCCCTATGTCTGGTTTGTGGCGCGTGGCAGGCTGCGCGGCAAACTGGCGCTGTGGCTGCTGTTTGTGGGCGCGCTCGGCGGGTTTCAGGGCGCGATCGGCTGGTTGATGGTGGCGTCAGGCCTGCGCGAGGGCATGATTTCGGTCGCGCCCATCAAGCTGGCGCTGCACCTCACCACGGCCTGCCTCATCCTCATTTGCCTGGTCTGGACCGCCCGCGCCCTGCGCCCGGCGGTGGCCGCACGTCTCGTGCATGTGCCCTTCGCGGCCGGCAGCGCGCGGGTGCTGGTGGGGCTGATCTTGCTCCAGATCGCATTGGGTGCGCTGGTCGCTGGCTCCAAGGCCGGGCTGACCTATCCCACCTGGCCGCTGATGGACGGGGCGCTGGTGCCGCCGGCGTACGTGCTGTTTGCGCAGGTGCCGTGGATCGAGAACTTCGTGGACAACGCCGCGCTGGTGCAGTTCAACCACCGCCTCACGGCATATGTGTTGATGGCCTTCGCGGTGGTTCACTGGTGGCGGCTGCGTGCCAGCCCTGCCAAGGGCGCGGGACATATCGCGCTGGCGATCACCGTGCAAGCCAGCGTGGGCGTCGCGACGCTGTTGCTGGCGGTGCCGCTGTGGGCGGGGCTGCTGCATCAGTTGCTGGCCGCCGTGATCCTGATTGCCGCCGTCATCCACGCCGAACAGGTTGGGCGCTCGGCGCCGCAAGCCCGTCAGGGCTTGACAGCGCGCGAGCGGCTTTTGCCTTTCGTGAGGCCCTGAATCGTCAGCACCGAGGCAACGATGCCTTCGGCATCAAGGCCGGCGGCGCGGTAAAGCTCCTCAACCTTGCCGTGGTCCTGGAACATGTCGGGCAGGGTGAGCGTGCGCACTTTCAGGCCGCCGTCGAGCAGTCCCATCGCGGCCAGCGCCTGGAGCACATGCGCGCCGAAGCCACCTGACGAGCCTTCCTCCACGGTGATGATGGCCTCGTGTTCCTTGGCGAGCAGGCGCAGCAGCCCCGTATCGAGCGGCTTGGCAAAGCGGGCATCGGCCACGGTCACGGAAAAGCCGCGCGATTCCAGCTCATCAGCCGCGCGCAGGCACTCCATCAGGCGTGTGCCATAGGCCAGCAGGGCAATGCGTCCGCCCTCGCGGATAAGGCGTCCCTTGCCGATTTCCAGAACCTGGCCCACATCCGGCAGGTCCACACCGTAGCCATCACCGCGCGGAAAGCGCAACGCCAGCGGGCCTTCGTCATAAGCTGCCGCCGTGGCGATCATGTGGGTGAGTTCGGCTTCATCAGAGGGCGCCATCACCACCATGTTGGGGATGCAGGTGAGGTAGGCGATGTCGAACGCGCCGCAATGGGTTGGGCCATCCGGCCCCACATGCCCCGCGCGGTCCAATGCAAAACGCACGGGCAACTTTTGAATGGCGATGTCATGGACGATCTGGTCGTAGCCGCGCTGCAGGAAGGTGGAGTAGATAGCGCAGAAGGGTTTCAGCCCCTCTGCCGCCAGGCCGCCCGCGAAGGTGACGGCATGCTGCTCTGCGATGCCCACATCGAACATGCGGTGCGGAAACTCCCGCTCAAAGAGATCAAGACCGGTGCCGCCCGGCATGGCCGCCGTGACCCCGATGATGCGGTCATCCTTGCGGGCTTCCTTGATGAGGCTGTTGGCGAAAATCTTGGTGAAGGAGGGCGCGTTGGCGGTGGGTTTCACCTGAACGCCGGTTTCCACATCGAAGCGGTTGACGCCGTGGTAGAAATCCGGCGCGATTTCAGCGGGGCGATAGCCCTTGCCCTTCTGGGTGATGACATGGATGAGCACGGGGCCATCCTTCATGTCCTTCACGTTCTTCAGGATCGGAATGAGGTGTTCGAGGTTGTGCCCGTCGATGGGGCCAAGGTGATAGAAGCCCAGTTCCTCGAACATGGTGCCGTGGGTGATGTAGCCGCGCGTGTGCTCCACCGCGCGGGTCACCGCCTGGTCGATGGTCTTGCCGAAGCGCTTCGAAAGCCGCTTGCCCACATCGCGCATGGACATGAAGGTCTGGCTGGAGAACATGCGGCTCAGATAGGCCGAGACCGCGCCCACGGGCGGCGAGATCGACATTTCATTGTCGTTGAGGATCACGATCATGCGGCGGTTGCTGCCGCCGGCGTTGTTCATGGCCTCGTACGCCATCCCCCCCGAGAGCGCGCCGTCCCCGATGACGGCGACCACGTTGAAATCATCGCCCTTGAGGTCACGCGCCGCCGCAAAGCCGGTTCCGGCTGAAATCGAGGTGGAGGAATGCGCCGCGCCGAAGGGGTCGTATTCGCTCTCCGCGCGCTTGGTGAAGCCCGAGAGCCCGCCCGTCTGGCGGATGGTGCGAATACGATTGCGCCGCCCGGTGAGAATCTTGTGGGGGTAGCATTGGTGGCCGACATCCCAGATCAGCTTGTCCTTGGGCGTGTCGAAGACGTGGTGAAGCGCCACGGTGAGTTCCACCACGCCCAGGCCCGCGCCGAGATGCCCGCCGGTGACGGACACCGCGCTGATCATCTCTGCGCGCAGCTCGTCGGCCAGCTGCTTGAGCTGCTCCATGTTGAAGTTCCGCGTATCAGCGGGAATATGCACCTGATCGAGGAGAGGTGTTTTCAGCACGTTATCGTCCCCCATACTTTTTATGCCTTGTTTTTGTTGAGGTTATCACTGCTTCCTGGCGGCGGCGATACGTAGGAATGCGCGAGGGTCGAGCGCGGGTGGTCATGCGCATGGCCATGGAAGTGCGTGATGTGTACCGCCCGTGCAGCGCAAGCCAGCGCCAGGCTGTCTGCGGGGCCATTGCGCCGCAATTGCGTCACGTTTTTGTAAGTTCGGATCACTGAGCCATCCATGTCCAAGCCATTGCATGATTGTCCCGTCGGGCATTTTCCCGCCCATCAGCTTCTCCAAGAGCTTCTTGGCGAGGTCCGCCGCTGCACCGTGTGTGCCGCGCATCTGCCGCTGGGGCCAAGGCCTGTCGTGCAGATAGGTGCTGCGGCGCGTCTTGTCATCATCGGGCAAGCGCCGGGTACGAAAGTGCACGAAAGCGGAATCCCCTGGCATGACAAGAGCGGCGCGCGCCTGCGCGAATGGACCGGGATCGATCACGCAATATTCTACAACCCCGATAAGATCGCCATCATGCCGATGGGCTTTTGCTATCCCGGCGCGGCTGGTGGCGCGGATCGTCCGCCCCGGCCCGAGTGCGCGCCTCTGTGGCATGAGCGCCTGCTTGCGGCGTTGCCGCGGCGTCGGCTGGTGCTGCTGGTCGGGATGTACGCGCAAAGTCGCTATCTGGGCCGGCGCGGCCCGATGACCCTGACCGAGACCGTGCGCGCGTTTGACGCCCATCTGCCTCACTTTTTCCCCCTGCCGCATCTAAGCTGGCGCAGCACGGGATGGATGACGCGCAACCCCTGGTTTGAACGCGATGTGCTCCCCAGGCTCCGTGAAGAGGTGCAACGCGCCCTGACCTAATGCCTGTGGCGCAGGGCCGTGGACGACAACGGCGAACGCGGCCCATGCAGCATCAGCCAGCGGGGCGCTTTCTGCATGGCCAAGGCGGCGGCG
>JANMMT010000023.1:0-17075 GCA_031373545.1 Hyphomicrobiales bacterium | reverse complement strand
AAGGCGGCGCGGCGCATGCGCAAGGATGGTTTTGCCGCCCGCAGCCTGCATTTCAGCCTGCGCAGCCCGGACCGCGCGCGCTGGCAGCATCAGGAGCGCTTTGCCGCCGCGCAGGATGACCATGCGTTGCTCGGCGCACTGGAGCGTGCGCTGCGCCGCGCCCACCGCGAGGGCATTCTGGCCGGCGCCAAGACGGTCTATGTGCTGCTGCTGGATCTAGTGCCCGCCAGTGACCGCCCGGTTGACCTGTTCACGACGGCGGCCATGGACAGCGAACGCCAGCGCTGGGAAACCCTCACAGCCGTCACGGACAAGCTGTCAGCCCGGTTCGGCCATTCCGCCGCGATGCTGGGCGTGCAGTTGCCACCACCGGGCGGCTATGCCGGACAAAAGATCGCCTTTGGGCGCGTGCCGGAGGTGGGTGGTGTGGAGATGCTTGTGCTTATGGGGTGATGCGGGTGGGGGTATTATTTTCATGATTCCAAAGTGGGCAATTGCGAGAGCTTGGGTAAATGATTTTCGCACCGAAACTACCTCACTCTCCCGCCCCGCCAAACAACCCGAACTTTCCCAGTCCCGCACAAATTCACCCAAGCCGATGTGGCGGAGAGCATTTCCCGTACGCTCCCCGGTTACGCGTCACGCAACATCCGGCGAATAACCTTGCCCGTGGTGGTCAGCGGCAGTTCGGCAATGAAGGCGATTTCGCGCGGATATTCATGGGCCGACAGCCGCGTGCGCACGAAGGCCTGAATGTCCTGCGCCAGCGCCTCGCTTTCGCTGTAGCCCGGCTTGAGCACCACGAAGGCCTTCACGATTTCGGTGCGCAGCGCATCGGGCTTGCCCACGGCGGCGGCCAGCAGCACAGCCTCGTGCTGGATCAGGCAATCCTCGATCTCGCCCGGCCCGATGCGGTAGCCCGAAGAGGTGATGACGTCATCATCGCGCCCGACAAAATGGATGTAGCCGTCCGCGTCCACATGGCCCTGATCACCCGTGGTCATCCAGTCGCCGATGAACTTGGCCACCGTCGCCTCAGGCTTGTTCCAATAGGAGAGGAACATCACGGGGTCCGGCCGCCGCACAGCCACCTGCCCCAGCTCCTCGGGCGCACAGAGCCCGCCATCGGCGCGGATGACCGCCACGTCATGCCCTGGCACAGGCTTGCCCATGCTGCCCGAGCGACTGAGGCCGATAGCAGCGCAGGAGGCGACCACGAGGTTGCACTCGGTCTGGCCGTAGAACTCGTTGATGGTCAGGCCAAGGGCCTCGCGCCCCCAGTTGTAGGTTTCCTCCCCGAGCGCCTCACCGCCCGAAGCCAGTGTGCGGAGCCGCAGATCGAACCGCGCGCGGGGCGCGTTCACCTGCCGCAGCATGCGCAGGGCCGTCGGCGGCACGAAGCTGTTGCGCACGCCGTGGCGCGCCATGAGATCGAATGCGGCTTCCGGATCGAACTTCTCGAACTTACGGGCCACCACCGGCACACCAAAATACAGCCCCGGCAGCAGGATGTTGAGCAGGCCGCCCGCCCAAGCCCAATCCGCCGGGGTCCAGAGCCGGTCGCCCGCCTGCGGCAGAAATTCATGGGGCAACTGCACGCCCGGCAGATGGCCAAGCAGCACGCGGTGCGCATGGAGCGCACCCTTGGGCAGACCCGTGGTGCCGGAGGTGTAGATCATCATGGCAGGATCATCGGCGCGGGTGGGCGCTGTCTCGAAACGGGCGCTGGCGGCCGCGCTGATCTCGTTCAGGCCGAGCACGGCGCCGTCTGGCCCGTCCGCCGAAATCACCAATGTGCCAATTTTGGCCGCCCGCACCTTGGCAACGCCCGCCGCATTGGTGATGAGGGCCGCCGCGCCGCAATCGGCCAGGCGGTAGGCGATCGCATCGACCCCGAAGAGCACCGCCAGCGGGACCGCAATGCACCCCAGCTTGTAGATCGCCATATGCGCGATGGGCACCTCGCGCCCCTGGGGCAGCATGATAGCGATGCGGTCCCCCCGCACCAGCCCCTGCGCCACAAGCGCATGGGCCAGCTGGTCTGCAGCCTCGCGCAGCGCGCCGTAGGTCAACGTGGAGAGGGTTCCGTCGGCGACCACATCCATGATGGCGACGCGGCCGGGCTCGCGCGCAGCCCAGCCATCGCAGCAGACTGCGGCGATGTTGAAATCAGGCGGCACCTGCCAGCGAAAACCGGCGGCAAGGGCTTCATAGTTGGGGGCGACGTGCAACATCAGGCGTCGATAGCAGGACACCTGCGCGCCGTCAGCCCATTGACCACACCACACCTCTGCTGCTTAAGACACAGCATAGTTCAAAGAGGTTTTTTGAATGGCTGAATACATATTTTCCCCCAAACCGCCTGTGACACTTCCCGTGATCGGAACTTCCAAGGTGTTTCCCGTGCGGCGTGTCTATTGCATCGGGCGCAATTACGCGGCCCATACCCGCGAGATGGGCGGCAATCCCGACCGCGAGCCGCCTTTCTTCTTCATGAAGCCGGGTGACGGCGTGCAGGCGGCCATGCCAGGGCGGCTGACATCCCACCCCTATCCGCCCGGGACGCGTGATTATCACCACGAGCTTGAACTCGTCGCCGTGCTGCGAAAGGGCGGGCGAGACATCGCGGAAGACGACGCGCTGACCCACGTTTACGGTTACGCCGTCGGCCTCGACATGACGCGGCGGGATTTGCAAGGCGAAGCGAAGAAACTGCAACGCCCTTGGGAAATCGGCAAATCGGGCGAGAATGCCGCCATCATCGGCGCCATCACGCCCCGTGCCAAGGCTGGCAGCGTGCTGGCGGCCTCGCTCGCGCTCAATGTCAATGGCAACCCGCGCCAGAGCGCCACGACGGCCGACATGATCTGGTCCCTGCCGGAACAGATTGCCGTGCTGTCACGCTATTTCACACTGGCACCCGGCGACGCCATCATGACCGGCACACCCGAAGGTGTGGCTGCGGTGCAGCGCGGCGACATCATGGAGGGCAGCATAGGCGGCTTGCAACCGATCCGCGTGAAGGTCGCCTGATGGTGCCGGAGCGGCTGAACATCTGCGTCTATTGTGGCTCAGGGCCAGGAACCGACCCCGTGTTCATGGATGCGGCAGCCCTGCTGGGAACGGCCATCGCCCAGGCGGGGCATGGGCTGGTTTACGGCGGGGGCAACCTTGGCCTGATGGGAGCTGTGGCACGGGCTGTGCGTGACGGCGGCGGCACGGTCACCGGCATCATTCCCCATTTTCTGCTCAGCAAGGAAAAGCTGATGGAGGGCGCGAGCGAGATCATCCTCGTCGACGACATGCACCAGCGCAAGATGAAGATGTTCGAACTGGCAGATGCCTTCGTGGCCCTGCCCGGCGGCATCGGGACGCTGGAAGAACTCATCGAGCAGATGACCTGGGCGCAACTCGGTCGCCATGGCAAGCCCATTGTCATCGCCGACATTGCGGGCTTCTGGCAGCCGCTGCGCGAATTGCTGGCGCATATGCGCACGACCGGCTTCATTCGCGCAGGGCTGGAGGTCAAAACCATGACTGCCGAGCGCGCCGAAGACATTCTGCCCATGATCGAGGATTATGTGCGCCGCTTTGGCCTGAAGCGCGGCGCAGCGGATTGGTCGCCGACGCAGATGTAACCCTTCCCATTCCGGACCTATCAAAGATCAGCCGTTTTTCAGTTGCACCAGACATCAAATGCCCATTCAGTACGACCAGACGAGGACACGGATATGATGATGATGCGCATGGCCGCTGCGGCCGTTTTCACATTGACCGCGACAGCCCTTTCGGCACAGACGCGCTTGCCCGCTCAAATGCCTGTCGAGAATGCCCGGGCCGCCAACCTCACAGAACTTGTCATCACGGACGCCGAAGGCAAGTCCATCGCGCGCCTCGCCAAGCCACTGGCCGCTGGCAAGAAGTCCAGCATCAAGCTCGCCAAGGCCAAGGGATGCGAGATGACCGTTTCCGCCCGCTTCGATGACGAAGGCGAGGTGGAGGAGGTGGTCAATCTGTGCCGTGAAAAGCGCCTTCGCTTCATGGAATAACAGGCAGGCTCACTCGGCTTCGGCCCGCATCAGCTTGTAGATGATGGAATCCGTCAATGCCTGAAACGAGGCGTCGATGATGTTGGCGGACACGCCCACCGTCGTCCAGGTCTCGCCGGTCTCGTCGCGGCTTTCCACCAGCACGCGGGTCACGGCATCGGTGCCGCCCTTGAAGATGCGGACCTTGAAATCGACGAGCTCCAGGTTTTCGATGACGCTCTGGTATTTGCCTAGATCCTTGCGCAAGGCGGTGTCGAGCGCATTGACCGGGCCGTCACCCTCGGCGGCTGAAATGAACGTTTCGCCGTCCACGATCACCTTCACCGTGGCCTCCGAAAACGTGATCAGATCGCCATTGGCGTTGTAGCGGCGCTCCACGTTGACCTTGAAGCGCTCCACGCGGAAATACTCGCGCGCGCGCCCCAGCACCCGCTGCGCCAGCACATAGAAGGAGGCATCCGCCGCCTCGTAAGCATAGCCCAGCGCCTCGCGCCCCTTCACCTCATCCAGCAGCCGGCTGATGCGCGGGTCATCGCGCGCCACGCACACGCCCATGCGCTCCAACTCGGCCAGCACGTTGGAGCGCCCGGCCTGGGTGGAGACCAGCACATGGCGTTGGTTGCCCACCAACTCGGGCTCCATGTGTTCATAGGTCCGCGGGTCTTTCAGCACGGCGGAGGCATGAATGCCCGCCTTGGTGGCAAAGGCCGCCGCGCCCACATAGGGCGCCTGCCGGTTGGGCTGGCGGTTGAGAATTTCATCGAACGCGCGCGACAGTGCCGTAAGCCCCGCCAGCGCGGCGTCACTCACGCCAATCTCGAAGCTGTCAGCATAAGGCGCTTTCAGCTTCAACGTGGGAATCAGCGAGACAAGATTGGCATTGCCGCAGCGCTCGCCCAGCCCGTTGAGGGTGCCCTGGATTTGCCGCGCACCCGCCCGCACCGCCGCCAGTGAGTTGGCCACCGCATGGCCCGTGTCGTCATGGGCATGATGCCCAGATGCGTGCCGGGGATATGGGCGGCGACCATGCGCACGATGCGCTCCACCTCGTCGGGCAACGTGCCGCCGTTGGTGTCACACAGCGCCACCCACCGCGCGCCGCTGACATGGGCCGCCTTGGCGACCTCCAGGGCATAAAAGGGGTTGGCCTTGTAGCCATCAAAGAAATGCTCGCAGTCGACCGTAACCTCGCGGCCCTTGGCAACAGCGGCGCCCACGCTTTCGCGCAGATTGTCGAGGTTCTCCTCCAGCGTGCAGCCGAGCGCCGTCGTCACGTGAAAATCCCAGGCCTTGGCCACGAAGGCCAGCGAACTCACCCGCGCCTCCAGCAGGGCCGCCATGCCCGGATCATTGCTCACCGAAACGCCCGCCCGCTTCGTCATGCCAAAGCCTGTAAAGCGCGCACGTAGGGGGCGCTCCTCGCCAAACAGCGCCGTGTCCACCGGATTGGCCCCGGGATAACCGCCCTCGATGTAATCCACGCCCAGCTTGTCGAGCATGCGGACGATGGCGAGCTTGTCCGCCAGGCTGAAATCGACGCCCGTAGTCTGCGCCCCGTCGCGCAGCGTGGTGTCGTAGAGAAAGAGCTTCTCCAAGGTCATGTCTTGCGCGGTCATTGCAGGGTCTCGTCCTTGGGCGCGCGCAGCGCCTTTTCCATACGGGTCGCGCCCAGCCATTCGTCGGCGTAGTTCAGCGTCTGGCGCGCGGTGCCGGTAAACCCAAGTTTTTCAAAAAACGGCCGCGCGTTGTCGGTGACATCGGCCACCATGGCCTCGCCGCCCCGTGCGAGGCTGAGCTTCATCAGCGCTTCCACCAGCACGCGGCCTATGCCCATGGTGGTGAGGTCCGGGTGCACATAGACATGCACGAGCGTGCGGTTGCCGCTGAGGCTGGCGAAGCCCACGGGCTCGGCGTCTTCATCGAGCGCCACCAGCGTCAGTGCACGGGCCAGTTGCAAGGCAAAGGCATCGTGATCTTCGGCCAGCGCGCACCAAGCGGCGCGTTGCGCTTCGCTGTAGTCATCCACCGCCAGTTCATCGACACTGGCCTGCATCAGCACGGTGAGCAGTTCCGCATCATCAGGCAAAAAGGGGCGCAGGGAGGGGGTCATGGGTGTGGCCTTGATGGGGATGGCTCTGGCGGCGGCGCAGCAGCCAGGAGGGGGGAGAGCCTTGCTTGTGATTTGTGAAAAACTGTTTCCACCACGCCGTCGATATTCGACCAGATATCATCATTGGTGAAGCGCAGGGTGAGAAAGCCAGCTTCGGCGAGAGCAGCATCGCGCGCGGTGTCGCGCTTGGATTGCGCGTCGAAGCCATGCTGCAGGCCATCCACCTCGATGATCACGCGGCTGGCGAAACAGGCAAAATCGCAGATGTAACCCTGCAAAGGCACCTGCCTGCGAAACCGCAGCCCTTGGTTGTTCAATTCGCGCAACCGTCCCCAGAGCTTCACTTCGTAACGTGTCATGGATTTGCGCAATTTGCGCGCATTGCGCACAAGCTTTTCCGGCGCACGCTGCCATCCCTCCCCTTGAGGGGGAGGGTCGGGGCGCGTCAGCGCTCCGGGGAGGGGTGGAAGGTTGGGCTCAAGAACCTTTCCACGACGTGTGCGAACGGGGCGTGAGCGTGCCGGGCGAGGACTTGCCACCCCTCCCCCTTCGCGTTGCTCAGGACCCTCCCCCACAAGGGGAGGGATGGGCTCAGGCGCGCTCATCGCTTGACCTCCCACGTCGTCGTGGGGTTGCCGTGCTCGTCCTTGCCGTCCTTGAGCTGAATGCCTTGGGAGAGAAGTTCATCACGGATGCGGTCGGATTCAGCGAAGTTTTTGGCAGCGCGGGCGGCTTCGCGGGCAGCTATCAAATCTTTTTCGTGCGGAGTGGGCTCTTCAATCATATTGCTGGCTATCTGGAAGCTGCGCGGACCCATACGCTTCACGCTGAAACCCACTAGCCCTGCGGAAGCCAAAAAAACCTTCTTCGCCTTATTCGCTTGAACGCTTCCGCCTGTAGCTTCGACGGCAAGTCTGTGAAGTATGGCTTCGGCCTTTGGAAAATTGAGATCGTCACACAATGCACTGACAAATTCTGAATTTGGGCTTGTAGGAGTAACATAGTAGGGCGTTGTAACCGTTATCTGGTCATTCCATTTTTCTAATGTTTTCTCACTCTCCTCCAGCCCTCGAACCGTCCAATCAATCGGCTGCCGATAATGCGTCTTCAGCATGTTCAGCCGCACCACTTCACCCGGCCAATCTTTCAGCACGTCCTGAATGGTTTTGAAATTCCCCAAGCTCTTCGACATTTTCTGCCCTTCCACTTGCAGAAAGCCGTTGTGCATCCAGACGCTCGCCATTTTCTCCACGCCGAACGCGCAGCAACTTTGCGCGATCTCGTTTTCGTGGTGCGGAAAAATCAAATCCAGCCCGCCCGCGTGGATATCGAACGTGTCGCCCAGCAGCGCGCCGCTCATGGCCGAGCATTCGATGTGCCAGCCCGGCCGGCCAAAGCCCCATGGCGAATCCCAGCCCGGCTCCGTCGCGGGGTCCGAGGGTTTCCACAGCACGAAATCCACGGGAGCGCGCTTGTAGGGCGCCACCTCCACCCGCGCACCGGCGATCATGTCATCCAGCGGGCGACGTGACAGCGCGCCGTAGGTTGGCATTTTTGCCACCTCGAACAGCACATGCCCTTCGGCGGCATAGGCAAACCCCTTGGCCACAAGGCTCTCGATCACGCGCACCATATCCGTGCGCTCGGCCCCGTTGCAGACGAAGTCCGTGGCGCGCGGGCTGTGCGTGGGTGGCAGGCAGCCCAGTGCCGCCACATCCGCCTCATACTGCGCGGCGGTGCCCTCGGTCAGCGCCTTCACTTCGTCCAGCAGCGGGCGCTGCTTGGTCCAGCGGTCGAAGGCGCGCTTGTTGATCTTGTCGTCGATGTCCGTGATGTTGCGCACGTAGGTCACGTGCTGTTCGCCGTAAATGTGGCGCAGCAATCGAAACAGCACATCGAACACAATCACCGGCCGCGCGTTGCCGCTGTGGGCAAAATCATACACCGTGGGACCGCACACATACATGCGGACGTTGGCCGGATCGAGCGGCTTGAACGGCTCCTTAGAGCGCGTCAGCGTGTTGTAGAGCTTGAGTTCGCCCATTGGTCTGGTCCCGTTAAAAACCTCGCGCGGACGCAGTTCTGCGCCGCTGGCCGGGGTGCTCATGTCTTGGGAGAAAGAAAAAGACGAGGACAATCCGGCCAGCGCAATGCTCAGCCACAAATAATTGAAATCCGGCGCAGGCCTGTCGTCTTGCTCATGTGCCCCTTTTGATGCGTTCGCGCGCAGGCGTCAAGTTTGCGCGCTGTTTACCCGCCATTAATCACGATGCGTCACCGTCAAAGCTGATCCGGGGTACGGAGAGACAGCCATGGCCAAATTGCGATATCTCCTGGCGACCGTGCCTCTGCTGGCCATCGGCGCGGTGATGCTCGTGCCTGAGACAACCGCGCAGAACACCGCCCGCACGGCCAAGAGCCAAGCCCCGCGCGTGTCGACCTTCGTGATCTCCGACCAGGAGGGGTATGGCACCAGCGAATGCCTGGAGCGGACCGGCGGCTGCGGCAAGATCATCGCGGACAGCTTCTGCGAATCGAAGGGGTTCGAGCAGGCCAGCACCTATCGCCGGGCCGACCCCGACGAGGTGACAGGATCCATCGCCTCCGAGCGCAAACCTGTTGTGCGCGAGCCACACGCCTATATCATCAACTGCAAATAGGGCGCTGTCGCAGCGTTAACCGAGTGTTGACCGTGATCCGTGCGATTGCTGCGCTTGCGATAACCTTCGTGTAAGGTTAAAGGATTGTCCGCTGGCGGACCGTTTGAACCCTCGAGAGACGCGTGCAAACCCTATGAAGCTTGTCCGATTTTCCCTTTTGAGTTCAGCGCTGGCCACTACGCTGGCGCTCGTCGGGTGCACCGAGGAAGGTGCCCTGCCCCGCAATGGCCGCCACTATGTGCCGATCTCCATCGAGACGCAGGAATTGCTGCGCGAGAAGGAAATGCGCACGCATGCCCCCATGCTGATCCGCGCCTTCAAACAGGAGAGCGAAATCGAGGTGTGGAAGCAGGCTTCTTCGGGCAAAATGGAGCTTTTGAAGACCTACCCCATGTGCCGTTGGTCCGGCCAACTCGGCCCCAAGGTGCGCGAGGGCGACCGCCAAGTGCCCGAAGGTTTCTACACCATTACCCAGGGGCAGATGAACCCGAACTCCAGCTTCTACCTCTCGTTCAATGTGGGCTACCCCAACGAGGTGGATCGCCAGCTGGGCCGGACGGGCAGCCACATCATGGTGCATGGCGATTGCTCCTCCATGGGCTGTTTTGCCATGACCGACGCGCAGATCGCGGATATCTATGCCTTGACGCGCGAGTCGTTTGCGGGCGGGCAAAAAGCCATCCAGATGCAGTCGTTCCCGTTTCGGATGACACCGGAGAACCTCGCGAAATTCCGCAACGATCCCAACATCGCTTTCTGGCGCACCTTGAAGGAAGGCAACGACCACTTCATGGTCACGCAGAAGGAGACGCGCGTGGCCGCCTGCGGCGGGCGCTATGCCTTCGGCACAGAGCCGGGCTCCTGCGCGCCAGACCCGGCGGCAGCCGAAACCCGCTCCGCGGTTGCCAGCCGCATGCGGGCCGATGACATCAAGGTGGCGGAATTGATCAGCACAGGGAAACCTGCGGTTAAGCGTGTCTACAAGGATGGTGACATGCACCCGGTGTTCCGCCGCACACTCATGGCCGAGCATTCAAAGCCCGTGGGCACAACGCGCAACGGGATCAGCCAGCAAGACGCCATCACCATCGGCGCGGTGGAACTCCCTGTCGATCGCTACAAGTCGCAGAAGGCCAAGGGTCAGTCCTCGGCTCAGATCGCGGAAGCTGCGCATGTGGAGCGCATGAATGCCGAGTTTGCCAAAATTGAAGGTGTAAAGGCAGAGGGCGTGAAAGCCGAACCCGCCAAGGTCGAAACGGCCAAGGTTGAACCGGCGAAAGTTGAACCCGGCAAAGCTACCCCTGCTAAAGCCACGCCTTCCCTTGCAGCGACCTCTGTGGCCGCTGCGCCTGCGTCTACCCGGCCCGGCACGACGGCCCCCGCCGTTGCAGCGGCCTCCACCGCCGCATCCGCGTCGGCCTCGCCTGTCGCGGCCCTGGCAAGCGAGCCCAAGGAGCGCTCGGTGTTCCAGCGCATGCTGGGAACAGTCGGTCTGTCATCGGAGCCGGCCTCTGCCGAAGCTGCGAAGCCCGAAGAAACAGCACCCCGGCCCGTGACTGTGCCGCTGCCCCAGCGCCGTCAGGTGGGCTCTGCGCCGGGCGCATCTGCTGGCCCCGTTTCGGCAATTACCAGTTCCGTTCCTTGAGTTGATGCCCTCAAGGCTTCTCGCCTGCCGGATGCTCAGGCACCCGCAAGGCGTCAGCCAGCCGCTGTTTGGCTGAACCGGGCTTCAGCGGCTTCTGCTGACTGGCATGGGGCGCCCAGCCCGACACCCAGATCAACTCGAATGTCGCTCGAATGCGCCCATCTCCATCGGCGAAACGTGCGGCGTAAATCTCGGCGGCTTTCAGCATCACGCGGCGGGGCGTGAAGCGCTTCGACCGCGCGCGAAGAACGTTGGTTGCGCCCATGGCGCGCAGATCGGCCATCAATCCGAACATATCGGCATAACGCACGGTCAGCACCTCGCTGTCCGCTACCGGCAAGGCCAGGCCAGCGCGCTGCAGCAGCCCACCCATGTCGCGCACATCGGCAAAGGGAAACACGCGCGGGCTGACGCCGCTGGTGATCTCGCTTTCCGCCTCCGTCAGAGATTGGCGCAGTTCAGCGAGGCTGGCCCCGCCCACGAGGCAGCCCATGAACAGTCCGTCGGGCCTGAGCGCGCGGGCGATCTGCACCAAGCTGCCGGGCAAATCGTTGACATGCTGGAGCGCCAGGCCCGAGACGATCAGATCATGCTGTGCCAGGCCAAGCCCGAGATCGTCAAACGCCGGCGCGCGATGGGCAAGCCGCGAATCCGGTCGCAGGCGCGCCAGAACATCGCTGAATGCCCGGGTTGGCGTGCCAACATCCAGCATATCGGTAAAGGGCCGCAAGATCGTGCCAAGCCGCTCCGCCAGATCATCCGCTGCCTGCTGCAGCAGAAAATCCGCGCCCAAAGCCAAGGTTGCGCGCGGCGCACGCAGCCCGCGTATGGCATGGTCGAACAGGTTGGGGGGCGCATCGTTCATACCCCCCGATATGGGACTGGCGGGACGGAGCGTAAAGCGTCATTCTCCTCTCCCGTGAACGATGCGAACGAAAACGTGGCACAAGATCGTCGGCGCTTGCAGCCGCTGCGATTGCTGCGGCTTGCTGGGCGCAGCGCTCTGGATGCGCTGTATCCCCCGCTGTGTGTGGGCTGCGGCACCATCGCGGGGGAGCCTGCTTCGCTCTGCCCGGCGTGCTGGAGCAACATGCCCTTCATCAGCCGCCCGTTTTGCGAACGGACGGGATCGCCTTTCGGCGTCGATATCGGCGGCACGCTGCTCTCGCCCGCCGCCATTGCCGACCCGCCGGTGTTCGCGCGGGCGCGGGCTGTGGCGCTGCACCGGGGCGCGGCGCAGGAGATGGTGCACAAGCTGAAGTACGGCGACCGGCAGGAACTGGCGCTGGCCATGGCGCGGCTCATGGCCAGCGCGGGCGCGGAGTTGATCATGGATGCGGATGTGCTCGTGCCCGTGCCCATGCACTGGACGCGCCTGCTGCACCGGCGTTTCAATCAGGCGGCCGTGCTGGCACGGGTGCTGGCGGCACAGGTCCAGCTTCCGCTTGAATCCGAAGTGCTGATGCGCCGCAAGCGCACGCCCAGCCAGGTGCGCCTCACCAAGACCGAACGCCAGCAGAACCTGCAAGGGGCCTTCGCCGTGCGCGAGAATGCGCGCCTTGCCATCTGCGGGCAGCGCGTGCTGCTGATTGACGACGTTATGACAACGGGCTCTACCGCCAATGCCGCCGCGCGCATTTTGCTGCGGGCCGGGGCTACAAACGTCGATGTGCTGAGCTTTACGAGGGTTGTGACGGCTGCGTGACGCCTTATGTTGGATTGGGATCATGCTTCAAGCGTGGTCGAGATTGACAACCTGAGCATGTCGTTTCCAGAAAACGGGTGCCACTTTTCTGCGATATGTTCTGAAGGAGCCCCCTATGCCGCCCGTCACTGTCTACACGAAGAGCCATTGTCCTTACTGCGATGCGGCAAAGACCCTGCTGAAACAGAAGACGGTCGCGTTTACCGAGATCCCCGTGAAATCCGCCGCCGAGCAGGCCGAAATGGCCAAAAAAGCCGGGCGCTCCACCGTGCCTCAGATCTGGATCGGCGACCGCCATGTGGGCGGCTGCGATGATCTCTATGCGCTGGAGCGTGCTGGCGAACTGGACAAGCTGCTGGCAGCGTGATCAGCGCACCGCAGGCACGGTGATCTCTGTCGAACGGCAACTGTTGCGGCTCACCTCGGCGCAGGTGCGGAACCCGCGCAAATCCCGCGCCAGACAGATGCGCACCTCATCAAGCACGCCGCGACGGCAGGACAGAGCCATCATATCGGCACGCAGGCCCGCATTGGACTCCACGAAGGCCCGCACGACATCGCCCGGTTTCACGCGGTTTTCACCTGCCGCGCCCTGAAAAGCCTTGGGGATGACCACACGTGCGCGTGCGGCCTTGGCATCGGCGAAATACTGGGCCGGGCTGGTGCCGGCGCATGTGCCGTGCTTGCGCCACTGATAGCGGGCCAGGCCCTGCTCGGGGAAAACATCGCGGGCCACATCCATGGCCATGCTCGTGGGCATGCGCCCCTGTGGTCCGCAATCGGTCGGGTAACCCTGCTCGTTCTGGGGCCAGAGCCCGTGCACGACAAAGCCGAGCCCCCTGCCCGCCGCGCATTGGTCGCGCCCCTTAGCATCACCCTCCACCGCGCAGAAGCCCGCTGACCAGGACAACGCCAGCACGTAGAAATCGAACGCACCCGCCGGGCCGCCGCGCTGCTGCGCCGCCACCGGGGGGATGATCCCGAAAAACAGGATGACAATCGCCCAGAAGCGAGCGCTCACGGGCGCGCCATGCGGCAATCGGGCGCGTAGGTCCAGCTGCGATCAAGGCCGCTGATGCACCATTCGAGGCTGAAGGAGGCGGGTGTGGGAAAACGCACGAGCCCCAGAAACAGGCTTCCATGCCAGCCGGTGATGCCGCCATCCTCGACAAGATTGTATTGCAGCGCCCGGTGGCTGCCATCGGACAGCGTCGCGCGCGCCACGCAATAGCGGCGCGGAATCAGGTCGGGGCCATTCGGCCTGAAATGCGTTTCCTTGATCCGGTCGATGTTGACAAGGGACAGCGTCGAGTTCCAGGACCAGCCCTCGCGGCCGTCGAAACGGCTCTGGATGCGCCCCAGCACGCTGCCCGCGTCGCAGGTGGGCAGTTGGGCATCATAGGCGTACCGGCGGTCTTCGGCGCGCAAGCGCTCGGGCTGCGCCAGAATAGGCGACGCTGCGATCAGCAGGCCGGTGGCAGCAAAAACAAGCGCGCGCATGAAACATCCTTCACGTGATGTCTCTTCTTAGCGCGCGCACCCCGCCCTCTTCAAGAGCCGGCGGAAGTGCTGGTCCTTCAGATCTGGTACGCGCAGCGGAACCCGCCCCAGTGACGCCCCCGCACAGTGATGGGGGCAACATATTCCTTCAGCATCACAAAGGTGCCGCCACCCATGTCACGGCGGTAGACATGGATGTGGTAGGGTTGCATGGAGCGTGCGCAGGTGAGGCCCGCCCGGTCATCGAAGATGCGCTTGTTGCGGCAGTGGGCGGCGCTCCAGACAGGATCATTCGGTCGCTGGGGCTGAGAGTAAACCGTGTTGTGGACGGGCAGATAGCCATTGCGATCCACCGCCACGCAGAAAATGATCTCGCTGTCGCTGGACAGCAGCCGCTCCTGAATCGGCGTCAGCCATGTCTCCAGCCTGTCCAGAGAGCGGGACGTGAATTGGGGTGGGTTGGTGCCGGGAATCGGTATGTAATCCGTGTCGAAGAGGTCAGCTTGTGTGATCTCCTGATCCGCGAGCCGCGCCTCCAGCAGTTCAGCAATCGCGCGCGCGGTGGCTTGCAAACGCCCGATCAACGGCAGGGCCTCGGCTTCGATCTGGCGAAAAAGCCCATCGACCGCAGCATCGAAAGCAGCGGTGCGGTTCTCGAACGTGCCATGCACGCCAAGATCGGTGATGGCAACGATGCGTAGCGTGACGGGAGGCAGCCGCGCAAGACCAAGCTCGATGCATTGTCCGGTCGAGACATTCCACTCCGGCTTGCTGGCCAGAAGCACGCCGCCCGTGCTGAAATCACGCGTCACGGTTTCAACAAAACCACCGGCAAAAGCGCCGCGCGCCGAGAGTTCCACAGGCAGGCGCGGCGCCGTGCGCCGGTCGCCCACATCTGTCTGGCGGATGACTGTGACGAAGCGCCGTGCCAGATCACAGACGCCCTTGACCGACACTTCGGATGCAGCTTCCGCTTGCCGGCTGTGCTCGGCGGCGGTGCTCGCGCAGCCCTCGATGTCGCGCAGATCGCGTTGGATGTTGGAGGCGAAGCCCGCCGCATCGGTGACACGGCGGGCGAGTTCGACCGAGGAACTGCGCTGCTGTTCGACCGCACTGCTCGCGGCCAGGAACAGCGGCTTGATATCCTGAATATGCGCCACGACTTCGCCCGCCTGCCCCGTGGCATCGCGCACGCGTTCGCGCAAAGTCTCGATTCGTGCGCGGATTTCCTGCGCCGATTTCTCGCTGGCTGTGGAGAGGCTCTTCACCTCCTGGGCAACCACGGCAAAGCCGCGCCCGGCATCCCCGGCGCGTGCGGCTTCGATCGTGGCATTCAATGCAAGCAGGTTTGTCTGGCGGGCAATCGCCGAAATACCTTCCAGTATCCCGCCGATTTCATTGGCGGCCGCTGCGAGCGCGGCGAAAGAATGCCCCATGGCCTCCGCCTTGTCGGCAGCCGACTGGGTCGTCGCATTGGCATTCACCACGATGCGGGCGATGTCCGCCGAGGTCTGGGAGTATTCGTCTGTCGCCTCAGCGATGACCATGACGTCGGCGGACATGCGGGACGCGGCCTCGCTGACGCGTGCCGTCTGGGCATGAATATGCGCGAGCGATGCTTCGGCTTTCTCGGCAGCGCTGCGGGCCGTGCCTGCGGCCTCGCTGCAGCGCTCGACAGCCTGCAGGACATCGGCTTCGATCATATCGATCGTGGCCGAGACTCCGGCGCGTTCGCTCAGCCCCTTCTGGCCAGCGTCACCCCCTGCGTTTGCGATTCCGCTTGTGTCCGGATCTTGTGCCGCTGCGGCAGGCGGAACGCGCAGGGCATGGCCGGCATGCCTGACAGGCTTGTCTGACCTTAGTAGCGACGCGAGGACACCCATTCCAAATCTTTCTTGAAACTATTGCTCAAAGTGTAGCGACGCAAACCTTAGAACTGCGTTAACTATGTCGGATACACCTGAATAAATCGGGTGACTGACGGAAGGGAAACCCCGGGGATATGGCTGGTTACGCGCCGCCTGCAGGTGGTTTGAAGAATATTTTCGCCATGTGTGCCGCCATGGCCCTGTTTGTGGGCAACGACACGCTCGTGAAGATGGCCGCTGTGCATTGGCCCTCGCACCAGATCATGATGCTGCGCGGCCTGTGCGCGCTTGCCGTCACGCTGGCGCTGGTGATGGCGTTGGGTGAAGGGGCCGGTTTGAGGATGCTGCGCCAGCCAATCGTCGCGTTGCGGTGCGGCGTCGAGGGGTTTGTCGCCTATACGTTCATCACTGCGCTTGCGCTGCTGCCGATTGCCGACATCACCGCGATCCTTCTGCTTTCGCCGCTCCTGATCACCATGGCAGCCGCCTTCTTCTTTGGCGAGCAGGTGCGCTGGCGCCGCTGGCTGGCTGTCGTGGCGGGCTTCATCGGCATGCTTCTGGTGGTGCAGCCCACCGGCAACAGCCTCGGCTGGCCCGCCCTCCTGGCCCTCGCCTCGACCTTTGGCGTTGCCTTTCGTGACCTCTTGACCCGGCGCTTGCCGGCGGAGGTGCCCAGCACCGTCGTTGCATTCGGGACGGTGCTGACGACGACCCTGACGGGCGGCGGCATCTGGCTGGTGCAGCCCGGGGCTGACATCACGCTGCAGCCGCTTCTGGCCTGCGCGGCCGCCGCCGTGTTGGTGGCGGCGGGCAATGTCGCCATCGTCATCGCGTTTCGGCACGTGGAGACATCTCTTGTCTCGCCCTATCGCTACACTGTGATCGTCTGGGCCGTGCTGTCGGGCTATCTGGTGTTTGGCGACGTGCCGACATCGATGAGTTGGGCCGGCATCGGCCTCATTGTGGGCAGTGGGCTCTACACGCTCTACCGGGAGCAGCAGGCCCGCCGCGAAGCGCGGGGACACAGCCGCTTGTCCTGACACGAAAGCCCGCACCGTTCGGGGTTCACGGCCGCCCCTCAAGCCGCCGCATGCGCGGTGATCCTCGTGTCACTTATGTCGTGGTGCCGAACTGCAGGTTCCACCTGCGAAACTGAGTTGGGCAAATTTTTCATAGGCAAAACTTACGTGGGCAAGTGTGCGTTGAACGGTTGCAACTTGGGCCGAAATGAGTGAGTGAGATTGCAAGAAAAATTGAATAGTTTCGGGGAAGGCGTTCCACAATGCAGGGTCTGCTGGGTCTCAGCCGCGCGATCGACGCGATGAACACGAAAATCGGGCGCAATGTTGCGTGGCTCATTTTGCTGGCCGTGCTCATTTCCACCGTCAATGCGATCATTCGCAAGCTTTTCAACATCAGTTCCAATGCCTGGCTGGAAGCGCAGTGGGTGCTCTTTGGCGCGGTCTTCCTCATGTGCTCGCCCTGGACGCTGCTGAGTCATGAGCACATCCGCATCGACATCGTGAACAATCTCTTCC